>DASQPE010000338.1:0-18806 GCA_035644115.1 Gemmatimonadales bacterium | reverse complement strand
TCGACCCCGACGAGGGGCCGGTCTTCGCGCAGGCGGCGGAGGACGGAGGTGAGGGGCGGGCCCGAGGGTGTGGACATTCGTGGGAGCGAAACGTAATACAGTGAAGAAGCTCAATTGGTCGAGTCCCGGGTGAGAGATGATCGCAGGACCGTGGCTTTGCTGGCGGCGCTCGTCGCATTGGCAGCCTGTGCCACCCACCAGACGCCGGCGGCCCCCGCGGAGCCCTACCGAGCCGAGCCGCCCGGTGTGGGGGAGGTGCCGGACAGACGCCTGCTCGACATAATCCGCGACGGCGACCTGGTCGTCCTCGGCACCCCGATCGAGCGGGCCTCGGAGGCCGGCTTCTTCACCGCGAATCTTGGGATGGGAAGCAGGGAGGCGTGGTACAGCGTGAAGATCGTGGTGGATTCGGTGACGAAGGGGAATCCGCGGCGGGCCCGACGAGTCGATTTCGGCAGCCTGCCCGGCTGGCTCGCTCCCCCGCCGCCGTTCCCGACTCTCGCCGAGAACGAGATCGTGGTCCAGTATCCCGAGGTGGAGTCGCCCAACACCCACTGGGGTCTCGCGCCAGTGCTCACCCTCGGCGAGCGGGCGGTGTTCATCTTCAAGAAATGCTGGAACTGCGTGGCGCTGACGGGCATGCCCGCCCCTCGCGGGCCGTATTATCAGGCCCACCCCTGGGTGGCGATGACCCGCGGCAGCAAGCTCCCGCCGGCAGAGTGGACGAGGGTCGTACGGCTGACGGACCAGCTGCGCTCCGGGCGAGCCGCTCGCTGAGCGGCCTCAGTTGAGCCCGACCGTCCCCTTCGCCGACGCAATCAGCTTCTCGGGGTCGTAGCCTACGCCGTCCTTGAACACCAACTCCACGTTCTCGATGTCGCGAATGTTGCTCGAGGGATCTCCCCGGACCACGATCAGGTCCGCCTGCTTCCCTACCGCCACCGTTCCGACCTGCTTGTCGCGGCCGAGATACCGGGCGCCGTTGAGCGTGGCGATCCGGATCGCGTCGAGCGGTGCGAAGCCGGCTTCGACCAGCAGCTCGAGCTCGCGCTGGTTCGAGAAGCCGGCGACCACCCCGCCGTAGCCGGTCGGGTCGGTCCCGGCCAGCAACAGTCCCCCGGCCGCCGCGAAGGCCCGCTCGAACGCCATCTCCTTCTTGAAGAGCACAGTCCAGGTCGTGTCCCCCTGATCGGCGATGCGCGCCCGCCGCCGCAGGTATGCGATTCTCGCGTCGGCCGTCATGAGGTCAAGCACGCGATCCGGCAGCGGCGGGCGGTGCGGCCCGAAGGTCTCGAACACCGGCAGGGTGGACGTGACCGCGACCTTGTGCCCCACCAGGTCCTGGATCAGGCTCTGCATCGGCCGGCCCGCGATATCGAGCGCCAGGAGAGAAGGCTCGACCGCATCGTCCGGGCACTGATCCGGCTTCTTCCCCGCCACGAAGTCGCTCGCCACCAGCAGGCCATGCTCGAGGTTGTCGATGCCGAGCGACGCGGCCTCGTGGAACGTGACCGAGCAGAGATGTGCAGTGACTTTGAGCCCGCGGGCATGCGCCGCCTTGATGGCCGCCGCCAGCTCGTCCCGCGTGATGTTGGTGTAGGCCTTGAACGAGGTCGCGCCCAGGCCGGCCCAGTACTCGACCGTCCGCCGGGCGTCATCCGGCCCGGTCAACACGTGCATCTGATAGAAAACCGGGAAGCCGGGTCCCTGGAGGTACGGCCCGGTGACGTCCATCTTGGGACCGGGAAGCCGGCCGGAATCAATAGCGGCCTTGAGCTCGAGGTCGGTGTACGGCTCGAGACTTCCTCCGGTGCGCACCGTGGTAGCGCCGCCGGCGAGATAGAGCCGGGGAAAGCTGAATCCCTGCTCGTTCGCCAGGTACCCGCTGGACCAGAGCACGCCGGGATAGAACATGTGCTCGTGCACCATGACGAAGCCGGGAAGCACGGTGCGCCCGGCCAGGTCGACCACCTGAGCCCCCGCGGGAATGGTGGTGTGAGCCGAGTCGCCGAGAGCCCGAACCGCGCCGCGCTCTATCACCACGACCTGATCCGCCCGCGGCTCGGCGCCGGTACCATCGATCACGCGAGCGTGGAGCAGCGCCACCGTGGGGGCGTCCACCTTCACGAAAGCGCGGACCTCCGGCGAGAGCGCGGCGGTCTGCGCCGACGCACCCGCGGCGAGAACGCATCCAGCGGCGACCACCGGCACGAGCCACCATCGATTGGTCATAGTGGGCCTCAGAGTATCGCCTCAGGGCGAGTCTGTCAAAGAGATGCATTGAACCCCCATCTCGCTGCCGGTATCTTCCCGCAGCACCACGACATCCAGCCCAGAGTCGACCATGACCGAGACCATAGCTGCCGCCCCTCCTCTGACCCTGCTGAGCGAGGAAGAGGAGCTCTTCCGGAGCACCGTCCGCGAGTTCGCGGAAACGGAGATCGGCCCCCACGTCAGTGCGATGGACGAGGCGGCGCAGTTTCGCCCCGAGCTCGTCTCCCGGCTCTTCGAGCTCGGCCTCATGGGGATCGGCGTGCCGGAGAGGTTTGGTGGCGCCGGCGGTACCATCTTCATGGCGACCCTCGCCATCGAGGAGCTGGCCCGGGTGGATGCGTCCGCCGCGATCTACGTCGACGTCCACAATACGCTGGTCAGCAACGCCCTCGACCGCTGGGGGACCGAGGAGCAGAAGGCACGCTACTTTCCTCGCCTCAACCTCGAGCTGCTTGGCGCCTTTGCCCTGTCCGAGCCGGCCAGCGGCAGCGATGCGTTCGCGCTGGAGACCAGGGCGTCGCGGATCGACGGCGGCTGGTCGCTCACCGGCCGCAAGTTCTGGATCACCAACGGCGCGGAGGCGGGGCTCTTTGTCATTTTTGCCAACACCGATTTCGCCAAGGGCTACAAGGGCATCACCGGCTTCCTGGTCGAGCGGGGCTTCCCCGGCTTCGCCATCGGCAAGAAGGAGAACAAGCTCGGCATCCGGGCCTCGAGCACGGTCGAGCTCATTCTGGAGGACTGCCGGGTCGCCGACGCCAATGTTCTCGGTCCTGTGGGGCAGGGTTACAAGATTGCGATCGAGACCCTGAACGAGGGTCGCATCGGAATCGGGGCGCAGATGATCGGCGTCGCCACCGGGGCGCTCGAGGCCGCCACCGCCTACGTCAAGGAGCGGAAGCAGTTCGGGAAGTCGATCGCCGAATTTCAGGGGGTGCAGTTCCAGCTCGCGCAGATGGCAACCGAGCTCGAGGCGGCCCGGCTCATGGTCTACAACGCGGCCCGACTGAAGGACTGCGGCCGGCCGTTTGCCCGCGAGGCTGCCATGGCGAAGCTGTTCAGCTCCCAGGTAGCCGACCGGACGACGTCCCGCTGCCTCGAGTTGTTCGGTGGCTACGGGTACTCGAAGGAATACCCCGCAGAGAAGTTCTATCGCGACGCCAAGATCGGCACGATCTATGAGGGGACTACGAACATGCAGTTGCAGACCATCGCGAAGATGATGCTGAGGTAGCCTATGGTCTTTGGCTATTGGCTTTTGGCTATTGGGTATACGCGGATACAGCGGAGCCTGGGGCGACTCGGGCTCCTGTTGCTCGCGGTCCACACTGTCCCCGCCGCCGCGCAGGCGCCGGGACAGGATTGGCTCGATCAGAAGATGGGTTCGTGGTACCGGACCGCGTCCCGGGCCGCCCGGGGCCATTGGGGCGTGGCGGTCGCCGATGAGGACGGCCAGGTCCTCTGGAGCCTCAACCCCGACGACCCGCTGGTCCCCGCGTCCACCGTAAAGGTCTTCACCACCGGCTTCGCTCGCTCGGTGCTCGGAGGCACCGCCCGCCGGCCGACGCGGGTGGTCGGCGCCGGCGCCCTGGATTCCGCGACGGGCGAATGGGTCGGAAGCTGGGGACTCGAGCTCAACGGGGATCCGTCGTTCGAGCGGGGGCCGGGGGCGGGGCCGACGCTGTATGACCTTGCTCTCCAGCTCGCCAACGCGGGAATCCGCAAGCTGACCGGCCCGCTCAACGTGCAGACGACCGACGGAGCGGCCGACGCCGTGTATCCCACGGTCTGGTCACGCCATCACTTCGGCCGCCTGTTTGCCCCACTGATCGGCCCCATCACGCTGAACGAGAACCTGGTCTGGATCGTGGTGCAGCCGGGCGCCCGGCCGGGCGCCCGGCCTCGTCTGAGCGAGGAGTCACCTGAGGGCATCAGCGAGCTGATCACGGTGAAGGCGACCACCCGCTCCGGCCGGCGCTCCAGTCTTGCCCTCCGGGCGCGGGCCGACGGCGGCTGGGTCGTCACCGGCGCCATCGGCGTGCGGGCCCGGGCCCGCCGGTTGGCGGCGGTGGCTCCGGACCCCAAGGTGGTGTTGGGCGCGGCGTGGACTCACGCGCTTCGGAAGACCGGGATCAGCTGGAATCCGTCGTCGTTCGTCGGGGCCCCGCCCAGCGCCGCGCCGAGGGTGCTCGCGGAAGTCTCCTCGCCCACGCTCGACTCGCTGGCAAGCGAGATCAACCGCCGAAGCCTCAACTATGGAGCGGAGCTCCTGCTCCAATGGGCCGGCGGCCGCGAGACCCCGGCCTCGCGGCTCATGCAGCATGTCGAGCAGGTAACCGGCACCGCCAGCGGTCTCACGCTGGTGGACGGAAGCGGTCTCTCGTACGACGACCGCGTCACCGCCCGCACGTTCATCACCTACCTGGCGAAGTTCCCGGCCACTCCGGAAGGCCGCAACTTCCCCCAGTTGCTCCCCGCCAACGGGACCGGCACGCTGTACCGGCTCGCATCGGGACTCCCCAGCGAGGGCGTGGTCCGGGCCAAGACCGGCACGCTGGCCCAGGTCGCGAACGTGGTCGGCTATCTCGGACGGGAGGACGGCGTTCTCCTGGTCGCCCTGCTCTACAATGGGCCGCGGCCGTGGGCCGCGCGCAAGGCGGAATGGACCCTTTTCCGTCAGCTGGGCGCGCACGGCATCGCCATCCCGAGCGACACGTTGCCCGAATCGCTGGTGCCTCACCTGGGCGGCGAGGCCGAGAGCGACTTCATTCCGGCGTGGAAAACGGACTCGGCCGACCCGACGATCGAGACCGACTCAGCTACGGTCCTGCCGGTGGATTCCCTGCCCCCCAACTAAGCAACTGAAAACCGCAGAGTCGCAGAGGGCGCAGAGGGAATTTGAATGTTGCATTCCCTCTGTGCTCTGTGCCTCTGCGGTTCGCCGTTTGTTGTTGACGTTCAGAACTGCACGTGCGCCAACATCGGACCGCTGGGCTCGGCCGAACGGCTGACGGCCGGCTCGACCGTGAGCGCGGCGCCCATGACCGGGCCCGGTGTCTTGGGCATCTCGAGCGTGGCGAACGCCGGCCGGTTGCCGTCGCACCGGAGCTCGACCGAGCGCACCATGCCGGTCTGGGTGATGAACCAGAACTGATAGACCGACCCGGAGGGGGCTGCCGGGAGCCCGTGCATCACCACGTTCCAGCGATGAGTGATGGGGTCGTCGAAGATGAGGAGCCCGCCCTTGCGGTTGCCCATGGCGATGTCCTGCTGCACGACGCGCTGGGCTTCGCGGGTGATCGAGAGCGTGTCGCGCAGCGCGGACAGCTCGCGCTCCCGCTCAGCCAGCGTGGTCTGGAGCGCCGCTCCGGTCGCGTGCTCCCGCACCCCGAAGCCAACCGCGAGCGCCACGCTGGCGGCGGCTGCCAGTCCCGGGAGTGCCCGGCGCCACCGAGTGGCCCGCCGGAGCACGCCGTCGGCCAGCTCGTGGGTGAGCCCGGGCCGCGGCGCCGCCGCCACCGCGGCCATCGGCAGGGAGCCCAGGTCGCGCTCGAGCCGGCTGACTTCGCGGGTGCACTCCTCGCACCGCGCCAGGTGGTCGGCGAAGAGCCGCTCTTCGCTCGGCTCCAGCGTCCGCGCCACGTAGGCCGCGCGGTTCTCGACGTACCAGTCGTGCGGAGTCATCGCACCCAGTCCTCGATCGGCGCCAGGGCCACCCGGAGCTTGTCGAACGCGAGCCGGAGCCGGGTCTTCACCGTGCCCATCGGGATCCCCAGCTCCCGGGCGATCTCCGAATGGGTTCGTCCCCCGAAGTACGCGAGCCATACCACACTGCGCTGCTCTTCCGGAAGCTCCTGCAGCGCCGCGTGCACCGACTCGTGCACGTGCCAGCCGGGATGGGCGGATTCGTCCGGCTCGCGGAACGGCGTCGTTGCCGGACCGATGGCGCCCAGGGCCTCGGCGCGGGCCGTCTTGCGTCGCCAGCGACCCCGCCGCCGGATCCGGTCGATGGCGCGATTCCGGGCGACCCGCAGCAGCCAGGGCATGAGTGCTTCGTGCTCGTCGCCGAGTGCTGCCACTCGATCCCAGGCAATGCGGAACGTCTCCAGCACCACTTCCTCCGCCTCGTCCTGATCCCGCAGCATGCCCTGCACCAGACCGAGCAGCCAGGGTGTCGCGGTCTCGATGAGCTCGACCAGGGCGCGCTCGTCGCGCGCCACCAGCCGCTCGCGGAGCGACGCCTGGCTGGCGAGGGCGAACGGCGCTGCGGACCCCCGCTCGGGAGCGGGCTCCTTCGGCGGATGCGGCGGCGGTGGCGTCAGGACCCGTCCTGGTTCGGGCTATCCGGGTGGTCTATCAACGCCGCCCAACGGGCTGCGGTTCTGCCGGCTGCGCTCAGCGAGCCTTGCGGCTGCTCGCGATGATCAGAACGACGCCGACCACGATGGCGACGCCGGCAAGGACGGTGGGGATGGGGACCGGGGTGGAGAAGGAGAATCCGCGGACCGACAGCGCAACCACGCCGGCGAAAACCAGGAGTGCCCCCAGAACGGTGCCGGGTCTCATGGTCACAAGGTAAGCCGGACAGGCCCGGCTCCCAAGCAAAGTGGCCCGTCGGGAACCGTCCCGACGGGCCACTTCCTGATTGCTTTGACTACCCGGCGAGGTCAGTGGGTTGCGGCCAGCGGGCGTCAGCCGTCGCCAAGCCGTGCCCGTTTGCATCCGTGCCCCAAGAGCCGCCATCCCCGCAATGATCTTCGTCACGCCGACGCGGCCCGGTCTTCTGCGCGTTCAGGACGGGCAAGACGGCGGCGTGACCAGGTCGTGCACCAGGTTCGCGACGTTCGGCGTTCCTAACCCAGTCGCGGCATCCCAGCCAGTGGCCGCGGAGAAGCCGACCGGCGTATTCACCAGCTGATTGTTGCCGATCGTGATGTCGTGGAAGTCCTGGGCGTAGTTGCTGGAGCAGGCGATCTGGTACAGCGTCGGGTTGATGAAGCCGAGCGATCCGCCTTTCAGCTGATTGGCCAGCGCGACGATCGCCGCCCATTGGGGCGCGCCGACGCTGGTCCCACCGACGATGAAGAAGCCGCCGAGGGCGTTATCCAACACCAGGACTCCGCCGTTGATCGCAGCGTTGTACCCGACGTCCGGCACGCCTCGGCCCGTCAACTTCAACCCGCTCTGATACGCCGGTGGCGGGAAGAGCCGACTGAGCGCGCCACCGGTCGCGGCCTCGAACCCGGGCTGAGGCTCGTTCCAGACTTCCTCGGCTCCGTACGCCACCGGCGTGTTGCCGCTCAGTTGCACCAGGCCATTGGGGTATGGATGCCCCTGGGTCCCCCCCACACCCGTCACCAGGGGATCCGAGGCAGGAAATTGCGGATTGGCAGTCGCGAAGCCGTTGGTGGCGCCGAAGTCACCGGCCCCGGCGATAACCGTGATGCCCGCCTGCTGCGCAGCCTCATAGTTCTTGTGCGCTTGATCGATCTGGCCGTTGTTGCCGTGAAGCAGGATCTCCGGAATGCCAAAGCTTTGAGACATGATCGCACCGGGAAACTGCGAAAGCACCTTCCGTTCAGCATTGTTGATCGCGTTTCCCGAGCTGGTGGCCGCGACCACCAGGACTATCCTCGCCCCTGGCGCCATCGCGTGGGCGTACTCCACATCCAGGCTGGTCTCGACGCTCCAGCCGACGACGTCGTGTTTGGTGTCCTGCGGGTTGAACGGCGGGCAGCCTTCGGCACAAATGACTTGGAAGGACGGCGGGTCTGGAATGCCGAAGGCGGCATCGAACTGGGCCAGGTCAGTCGCGATCGTCGGGCTTCCGAAGGCATCGACGATCACGATGGTCTGCCCGGTTCCGTCCAGGTCCCGCGGGAAGTTGTACGCCGTCCGAAGGAACGTGGGCGTGTAGCAGATCAGCGGTCCAATCGAGCTGTTGCAAAATGGGATGGCACCCGGAGTCAACTTTGCCGGGGTCACCTGCACGTGCGGCGGTTTCGCGATGTAGTCGAAGTCGTCCGAAAGCGCCGCCTTTGACTCCGAGATGCTCCCCGGAGCGGTAGAGTCCTGCCCGCACCCGGAGCCGAGCACGGTTAGAACTGAAACAGCAGCCAACGCATGCGCCAGCCTCATACGTCCTCCTCACAGCCGCTGGTGGAACGATCGGTTCACGCGAGTTTGTAGGAGACCACCACTCGGATCGGCGGCACGGATCAGCATCCTTCCGCCGGCCCCCGGTTCCGCCGATGTAGCTTTGTCCCGAAACAGTGAGTGGAGGCACCAACGTACGAGGGCCGTGCTATCCGTCAAGCGTGCAGCCGGTGGCACCGCATGGACCGTCACGCCGGCGCAACAACTGGACGGCCCCCGTGCGTCCGCTCTACACTTCTCACCGTCAGCCACCACACCCAACCCGGGATCCTGCATGGCGACCGTAGCTGCTCCTCGCGCCGAAGCCGAGGCCCCCGCGTACAAGCCCCACGTCAGCGCTGCTCAGCACCCTGCCGAGCTCACGGTCCGCGCTCTGGTCCTCGGTGCGCTCCTCGGGATCGTCTTCGCCGCCTCGAGCGTCTACCTCGCGCTCAAGATCGGGCTTACCGTGTCGGCCTCGATCCCGATCGCCGTGCTCGCCGTGGCGTTCTTCCGCACCCTCGGCCGATCGACCATCCTCGAGAACAACATTGTGCAGACCACCGGCTCCTCGGGCGAGTCGATCGCGGCCGGAGTCGTGTTCACCATCCCCGCCATTCTCCTGATGGGCTATGACCTGAGCATCGCCAAGGTCGGCGTCATCGCCCTGGTCGGCGGGGTGCTGGGCGCGCTGCTCATGATCCCGCTTCGCCGGGCGCTCATCGTGAAGGAGCACGGCAACCTGGTCTATCCGGAGGGGACGGCATGCGCGAAGGTGTTGGTCGCCGGTGAAGTGGGAGGGCTCCAGGCGCGGCTCCTGTTCCAGGCCTTCGGGCTCGCGTTCGTCTACAAGTTCCTGATGGCGGGGCTCAAGCTGTGGAAGGACGTCGCGGCCAAGGCGTTTCCCGGCTACCAGGGCGCCACCATCGCCGCCGAGGTCTCGCCCGAGCTCCTGGGCGTGGGCTACATCATCGGGCCCCGGATCTCGGGGTTTCTGTTCGCCGGCGGCACGCTGGCCTACCTGGTGCTGGTGCCCGCCATCAAACTGTTCGGCTCTGGCCTTGCCGAGCCGATTTTTCCCGCGACCACGCTGATCAAGACGATGAGCGCGAGCGAGGTGCGGGCCAACTATGTCTTCTACATCGGCGCCGGAGCCGTGGCGTCCGCCGGGATCATCGCGCTGATCCGCGCCCTGCCCACGATCGTGAGCGCCTTTCGATCCGGGTTCGCCGACCTCCGCGGCTCGCTGGGTGACGCGGTGCCCCGGCTCCGCACCGAGCAGGACCTTCCGTTCTGGCTCACCGTGGGCGGCTCACTGGCCCTCGCACTGCTCTTGTCCGTGCTCCCGCAGGTGGGTGTCAATCTGCTGGGCGCCGCGCTCATCGTGGTCTTCGGGTTTTTCTTCGTCACCGTGTCATCGCGGATCACCGGCGAGATCGGGGTGAGCGCCAACCCCATCTCGGGCATGACCATTGCTGCCCTGATCGGCACCACGGTGATCTTTCTCGTCATCGGCTGGACCGGGGTAGACCACAGGGTGGGCGCGATCTCGATCGCGGCGGTGATCGCCGTTGCGGCCGCGAACGCCGGCGCTACCAGCCAGGACCTGAAGACCGGGTTCCTGGTTGGTGCTACCCCGCGCAGCCAGCAGCTCGCCGTGCTGGTCGGCACCGTCACGTCCGCGCTCGCCATCGGCTTCACCCTCACACTGCTCAACTCGAGCTACACCAACATCGTCGCCGACCAGCATCCAGGCGTCCGCCTGGAAGCCTCGCGCGACGCGTCGGATCGGGCGGTCACCACGCTGGGCGAGACCATGGAGCACGGGGGCAAATCCTGGGACGTGATCCGGGTCAACATTCCGACCCAGGGAGTCGTGCCCGGCAAGTATCTCCTCGACCCGGCCACCCGGGAGATCGGTTATCTGGTCGATCCCGGCATCGGAGGCCGCATCCACGAGGTCAACGGCCGCCCCGTCACCAAACTCGACTCGCCCAAGGCCACCATCATGGCGCTGGTCACCGACGGGATCCTGACCCAGAAGCTGCCCTGGGGGCTGGTCCTGCTGGGCGTGTTCATCACCGCCGCGATCGAGCTCATGGGACTCCAGTCGCTGCCGGTCGCGGTCGGCGTCTATCTCCCCATCTCGACCTCGTCGGCCATGTTCATTGGCGGGGCGGTACGCTGGGTGGTGGAGCGGCGCCTGGCCGCCCGCGGCCAGGACGCCGGCGCCGAATCGGGCCCCGGCGTGCTGTTCTCCAGCGGGCTCATCGCGGGCGGCGCGATCGCGGGCATCGCCGTGGCCGCGCTGGCCGCTGTCTTCGCCAAGCGGGCAGAGCTGGCCCAGGTGCCGGCAGCCGATTATCTGGCGAACCTCGCCGGCCTTCAAGCGGCGGTCGGGCCGATCGCTGACAGCGATCTGTTTGCCATCCTCATCTTCTTCGGCCTGGGCGCGGTGCTCTACCGGGTCGCCAATCGCTGAGCCATGCGGGCGCCGCGCCGGGTCGTAACCCTGCTCCCGGCCGCAACCGAGATCGTCGCCGCGGTGGGCGGGGGCGCCGATCTGGTCGGGGTCTCCCACGAGTGCGACTACCCCGAGTGGGTGCAGCGCCTGCCGCGGCTCACCACGACCCCGATCGAGCCGATGGCGTCCGCCGCCCGGATCGACGCGGAGGTCCGTCGGCTCCGCGGAGAGGGCCGGCCGGTTATCGCGGTGGACGGCGCGGCGCTGCGACGGCTCGGCCCCGATCTGATCGTCACCCAGGGACTCTGCGAAGTGTGCGCGGTGGCCGACGGCGAGGTTCATCGCCTGGCAAGTCTGCTCGATCCGGCGCCGGAGACGATCTCGTTGTCGGCCACCACCCTCGCGGGTATCTGGGGCGACATCGCAGCGATCGGCCGGGCCCTCGATCTCGCCGCTGAGGCAGACGAATTGGTGGCGGGCCTCCAGACCCGGCTTGCGGCACTTGCATGCGCCCGCCCGGCGGCGGCCCCGCCGCGAGTGATCTGCATCGAGTGGTTGGACCCGCTGTATCTCGCCGGGCACTGGGTGCCCGAGTTGGTAGCGGCGGCCGGCGGTCGGGACGTGGGGGCGGAGCCGGGCACACATTCGGCGCTGGGTCGCTGGAGCGACCTGGCTCGGCTCGAGCCCGATGTGATACTGGTGATGCTCTGCGGCTTCGGGGTCGAGCGCGCCACCCGTGATCTCGACGCCCTGGTCGAGCCGGCCGGGCGCAGCCTGCTCGAAGCCGTCCCGGTGTGGGTGCTGGACGGAAACGCCTACACGTCGCGTCCCGGCCCCCGCGTAGTAGACGGGGCCGAGCGCATCCGGGCCGCCCTCGAAAACCGCGAGCTTGCGGGTCTTCGCTGCTGGCGGCCGGCGCCGGTCGCATGATCTCCGAAACCGTCGAGCTGGTGACGCTGCTGTTCATCGCCGTGATCGGGCTCAACGCGGTGGCGCGGCGGCTCTTCGTGCCCTACCCCATCCTGCTCGTCATCGGCGGGCTGCTGCTCGCGCTGGTACCCGGCCTGCCTTCGGTGCGGCTCGACCCCGACATCGTCTTCTTTCTCTTCCTGCCGCCCATTCTGTGGGCGGCGGCATACTTCACCTCGTTCCGTGACTTCAGCGCGAACCTGCGGCCGATCGCGCTGCTCGCGGTCGGCCTGGTCCTCGCCACGACCGCGGTGGTCGCCGCCATCGCTCATGCCGTCGTGCCGGGCCTGGGTTGGGCCGGCGCGGCGGCGCTGGGCGCCATCGTCTCGCCGCCGGACGCGGTCGCCGCCGTCGCCATCCTGCGGCGGCTCCGGATCCCGCGAAGGGTGCTGGTGATCCTGGAGGGCGAGAGCCTGGTCAACGACGCCATGGCCCTGGTCCTCTATCGCACCGCGGTCGGTGCCATGGTGACCGGCTCGTTCAGCCTGGATGCGGCCGCCAGGGACTTCGTGCTCGCGGCGGTCGGCGGCGTGGCGATCGGTCTGGCGGTAACCGGGCTGGCCGGGCTCGCGCTTCGCTGGGCCCGGGACAGCCTGACCGAGATCGCGATCACGCTGATCGCGCCGTACGTCGCCTGGTCCCTGGCTGAGCGAGCCCATACGTCGGGGGTACTCGCCTGCGTAGCCGGCGGGCTCCTGTTGCGGCGCGTGCTGAGCTCGGCAGTGCCGCCCGCGACCCGTCTGCAGGGCCGGGCCGTGTGGGACCTCCTCATCTTTGCCTTGAACGGAGTCATCTTCATTCTGATCGGCCTGCAGCTCCGGACGTTGGCCCAGTCGGTGCGCCCGGGCGAGCTGGGCGCGCTGGTTTGGCAGGGGCTGCTGGTCAGCCTTGCCGCGATCGTGACCCGACTGATCTGGGTACCGATCGGCACCTGGCTGCCGCGCCTGAGCGCCAGCATCCGCGCCCGCGATCCGCTGCCGCCCTGGCAAGCGATCGCGGTGGTGTCGTGGGCCGCGATGCGCGGCATCGTGACGCTCGCCGCCGCGCTCGCGCTGCCCCTCGTCACCGCCGACGGGCGCCCGTTGCCGCTTCGCGAGCAGATCATCCTGCTCGCGTTCGTCGTGATCCTGGTGACGCTGGTGCTCCAGGGCCTGTCGCTCGGCCCGATGGTCCGACTGCTCCGCATTCCCGACGATCTCGCCCAGGAGCGCGAGGAGATCCAGGCCCGCGAGCGGGGCGTGCACGCCGCGCTGGAGCGCTTGGCGCACATCGAGCAGAAGGCCGGCGTTGCCGATGAGCAGTTGGCCGACCTCCGGCGACACTACGAGGAGCGCGCGCGAATCATCGCCGAGCGCCAGGCCGGCGTGGCGCCCAGCTCCTCGCTGGCGGAGGCCGCGTTCAAGCGGGCGCGGCGGGAGACCCTGGACGTCGAGCGCAGGACTCTCATCCGGCTCCGCGACGACGGCGAGATCAGCGACGAAGTCCTGCTCGAGCTCGAACGCGAGCTCGACGTCGAGGCGACCACGCAGGGGCTGGCGAATCTGAGGGACGAGTAGGGAACCACACCCCGGACGAGCGCGTTGGCGGGAGGACGATATGGCGACTCGGGACGACAACCGCGATCTGGGCTTCGGCTCGGTCGTTTCGCAGGAGAGCCGGCGGCGGCTGGTCAACCGCGACGGAAGCTTCAACGTCGTGCGCGACGGGCTTCCGCGCTGGTCGTCGCTGAGTCTTTACCACGCCCTCATCGGGCTGTCCTGGCCCCGGTTCCTCGCTCTGGCCGCGGGCTGCTACGTGCTGATCAACGGGCTGTTCGCGGGGCTCTACCTGGCCTGCGGCTCGGGGTCGCTGCAGAGCATGGAGCCGTTCCCCATCGCGGATCCTTTTCTCCGCGCGTTTTTCTTCAGCGTCGAGACCTTCGGCACCATCGGGTACGGCAACATCGCGCCGGTGGGACTGGGGGCGCACGTGGTCGTGACGGTGGAGTCATTCGCCGGGCTCGCTAGCCTGGCCCTCGCAACCGGACTCATGTTCGCCCGGTTTGCCCGACCGACCGCCCGCCTGCTGTTCAGCCGGTCGGCCATTGTCGCGCCGTACCAGAGCACCTCCGCCTTCGAGTTCCGGGTGGTGAATCTGCGGCGGAGCCAGTTGCTCGAGGTCGAGTGCAAGGTCATCCTGAGCCGGATCGAGCCGCGTGACGGAAAGCCGTTCCGTAACTACTACACCCTTGCCCTCGAGCGCACGAAGGTGTCGTTCTTCCCGGCGGCCTGGACCATCGTCCACCCCATCGACGGCGACAGTCCGCTTCGCGGCGCCACCCGCGACTCGCTGCTGGCCGAAGACGCGGAGTTCATCGTGCTGCTGACCGGCTACGATGAGGCATTCGCCGCCACCGTGCATACCCGGACCTCCTACAAGCCGCACGAGATCGTGTGGGGCGCCCGCTTTGCCGACCTGTTCAACCATGGCGACCCTCGTGGCGTCCTCAGCATTGACGTCGCGCGGCTCCACCAGGTCGTGCCGGCCCCGCTGCCCGAGCCGGCGGAAGCCGGCGAGGCGAGCCGGTAAGCTCCGGTCTATCTTCCTGGGCCATGAATGAAGCATCCCGTCGTTTCCTGGAGTCCCTGCTCGACGCACCGGGCCCGAGCGGATTCGAGACCGGTCCCGCCAGGGTGTGGCGGGCCGAAGCCGACGGCTTCGCCGACCGGGTCGCAGCCGATGTAGGCGGAAACTCGCTCGCGACGGTGAACCCGGACGGCAGTCCGCGCATCATGTTCGCCGGTCACATCGACGAGATCGGGCTCATGGTGGTCCACATCGACGACGACGGGTACGTCCACTTCGACCCCATCGGCGGCTGGGACCACCAAGTGTTCGTGGGACAGCGGGTGGTGCTGCTCGGCCGGGACGGCCCGGTCGCGGGCGTCATCGGCAAGCCGGCCATTCACGTCCAGGAAAAAGAAGACCGGGAAAAGGTCTCCCGGTCCTCCGACTTGTGGATCGACGTCGGAGCGGCGAATCGGGTCGACGCGGAGGCACGCCTTCGCGTCGGCGACCCCGGCGTCCTGGCGTCCACCGTTCAGCAGCTGCCCAACGGGCGGATCGTGAGCCGCAGCCTGGACAACCGGATCGGTGCGTTCGTGGTGCTGGAGGCGCTCCGGCTCCTGGCGGCGGATCGGCCCAGCGCGTCGGTCACCGCAGTCGCAACCACGCAGGAGGAGATCGCCTACACCACCGGGGGCGGGGCGCGCACCACCGCGGTCGGGCTTGACGCAGAGGTCGCCATCGTAGTGGACGTGACCCACGCGACCGATTACCCGGGGGCCGACAAGAAGCGACACGGCGACATCAAGTTGGGTGGGGGCGTGGTGCTCGCGCGCGGGTCGGCGATCAACCCGCTGGTGTTCCAGCGCCTCACAGCCGCGGCGGAGCAGGAGGGCATTCCCTTCAGCATTCAGGCGGCCCCCAAGTCGACCGGGACCGACGCCGACGCGATCTATACGGCGCACCGCGGCATTGCGACCGGCCTGGTGTCGGTCCCCAACCGGTACATGCACAGTCCCAACGAAATGGTGGCCCTCGAGGATCTCGAGCGGGCGTCGCGGTTGCTCGCGGCGTTCGCGCGGGCGGTCGAGCCGGGCACCGATTTCGTTCCCCGCTAACCAGCCCTGGCCCCCCCACCGCCATGGCGCGCCTCCGTCTTCACCCACCCCGCCTGGTCGCGTTGCTCCTGCGGGTCGCGCTGCTCGGAGCACCGGCCCAGGCGGCGGCTCAGGACTCGGCCAGCACCCGACTGCTCGATGACATCAAGTATCTGAGCGACGATCGGCTGACCGGCCGGCTCACGGGGACCCCGGGCGCCGACTCCGCGGGTGCCTACATTGCGCGCCGGTTCCGCGAGGTGCGCCTCACGCCGCCGGTTGGTGGCTGGTTCCAGACGTTCGTCGTCTCGGCCAAAGCCCCCGCTGCCGATCATGGCCCGCCCGAGGAGCTCAAGGGGCGGAACGTCGTAGGCATTCTCAGGGGCCGGGAAAAGAAGCTCCGGGCCGAGGCCGTAGTCGTCGGCGCCCACTACGATCACCTGGGACTCGGCGGACCATTCGCGCTCGACCCGGACAGCACCGGCGCCGTCCACAACGGCGCCGACGACAACGCGTCCGGCATCGCGGCGCTGCTCGAGATCGCCCGGACGCTCGCGATCCGACCCCCGGCCCGGACCGTTGTCTTCGTCGCGTTCTCCGGCGAGGAGCTCGGGCTGCTGGGCTCGTCGTATTACGTGAAGCACCCGAGTGTCGCCATCGACCGTACCGTCGCCATGGTGAATCTCGACATGGTCGGCCGGCTACGAAACAACCGCCTCATCGTCTACGGGACGGCGACAGCCAAGGAGTTCCCCGCCCTGCTCGATTCACTGGACCGCCGCGCCGGTTTCGATCTCAAGGCGCGGGGCGATGGCTACGGGCCCAGCGACCAGTCGTCGTTCTACGCCGTCCGGCGACCGGTGCTGCACTTCTTTACCGACCTGCACGAGGACTATCACCGCTCGACCGACGACTGGCCCAAGATCAATGCGGACGGGCTGAGACGGGTGGCCGAGCTCGCGACCCAAACCGTCGCCGCCCTGGCCGACCGACGAACACCGCTCACCTTCGTGGATGTACCGATCACTGCTCACGCCGGCGGCCCCGTCCTCACCCCGGGCTACGGGGCGTATCTCGGCACCGTTCCCGACATGAGCGGGACGCCGGGCGGCGTGCGGCTCACGGCCGTCCGGGCCGGCAGCCCCGCGGAGCAGGCCGGGCTCCGGGGCGACGACATCATCACCCGGATCGGCGACATGGACGTACCCGACCTCCAGGCAATGACCGATGCGCTGCGGGCGCACCAGCCGGGCGACGTGGTGAACATCGTCGTGCGGCGGGGCGACTCCACCACCACGGTCCGAGCCACGCTCGGCCGGAGAAGCTGACGATGGCGACACTCGACGGCGACAAGATCGTGGCCGCGCTCCGCGGCGGCTTTGCCCGCGACCTGACCCGACAAGGCCTGCTCCAGCTCGCCGCCGAGCGCATCCACGCCGTCGGCGCGCCGTATACCTCGGTCTACCTGTACATGCTGCGGGCGGACGACCTCGTGCTCGAGGCCTTCGCGGGGCGGGAGACCGAGCACACCCGCATCGCGGTTGGCCAAGGCGTCTGCGGTACGGCCGTGTCCACCGGCCGGGACCAGAACGTGCCCGACGTCCGCGCGATCTCGAACTACATCGCGTGCAATATGTGGACTCGCTCCGAGCTGGTCGTGCTCATTCGCCGCGGGGCGACGATCCTCGGTCAGATCGACATCGACAGCGACGAGCCGGATCCGTTCACGGCGGGAGAAGAGGCGGAGGTGCGGAAGGTGGCGGACGCGCTGGCGGTGCTGCTTTAAACTGCGTGAAAAGTAAGAAGTGAAAAGTGAAAAGGGGGGTCCGTGCGCCAGCGGAGCCCCCTGCTTACTGTTCACTTTTCACTTTTCACGCTGTTCATGAAAGCCTGGTCCTCCGCCCGCTTTACCATCGACCTGCCCCCGGGTCACCGCTTCCCCATCGCCAAGTACGCGATGATTCGTGACGGGGTCGTCGCGAGCGGGGCCCTCGCCCGGGGGGACATCCTCGAGCCCGACCGGGCCGACCGGTGGGCCCTCGAGCTGGTCCACACCCGGCCATATGTCGATGCCATCATGGACGGCGGCATCTCGGCGGCGGAAGCCCGGCGGCTCGGCTTCCCCTGGAGCGACCAGCTTCGCGAGCGGTCGCTCCGAACCGTGCAGGGCACCCTCGAAGCGGCCCGCGACGCGCTGGCCGACGGCGCCGGAGTAAACCTCGCGGGCGGCACCCATCACGCCTTTCCGGGCCACGGCGAGGGCTTCTGCGTGCTCAACGACGTCGCGGTGGCGGTGCGCGTGCTGCAGCGCGAAGGGCGAATTCGCCGGGCCGCGATTCTCGACCTGGACGTCCATCAGGGAAACGGCACGGCCGCCATCTTTGCCGGTGACCCCGACGTATTCACCTTTTCCATGCACGGAGCGAAGAACTTCCCATTTCACAAGGAGCGGAGCTCGCTGGACCTCGAGCTCCCGGATGGCACGGACGACCCCTCTTACCTCTTACCTCTCACCTCTCACCTCCATGCAGTCCTCGAGGACTCCCGGCCCGACATCGTCTTCTACCTGGCTGGCGCGGACCCCTACGCCGGCGATCGGTTCGGCCGGCTGGCGCTCTCGTTCGACGGCTTGCGGCGCCGCGACACGCAGGTACTCGGTGCCTGCCAGAGTCACGGGGTCCCGATCGTCCTGACCATGGCTGGCGGCTACGCCCGCGTGCTCGAGGATGTCGTCACCATCCACAGCAACACAGTGGCCGAGCTCCGGAGGGCATACGGCTGAAGCCGCGGGCCTCGCGCCCCGCACCGCGATGCGGGAGGTCCGGAGCGTCGCGCTGTTCGAGCGCCGAGTCGGTGAGGGCCCGCCGGTGGTCGTGTTGCACGGCGGCCCCGGGGCCGACAACGGGTACCTGCTCCCGGGCTTCGACCTGCTCGCCACCGGCCGCGAGCTGGTGTACTACGACCAGCGCGGCGGCGGCCGCTCACCGGTGCCGCGCGACAGCCCGCTGGGCTGGCGCGAGCACGTCGCCGATCTCGACGCGCTGCGCGAGCTCTGGGGCCTCGAGCGCCTGGTGATCGTGGGCTACTCGTGGGGCGGACTGTTGGCTCAGCTCTACGCAACCGAGCACGCCGACCGAGTCGACCGGCTCGCGCTGGTCTCTCCCGGTCCCGCGTGGCGGGCCGCGCGCGACGAGTTCGAGCGCCGGTTCGCCGAGCGCAACCTCGCGCCCGCACTCCAGGCGGAGCGGGACGCGGTGCGGGCGAGCGACTTGCGAGTGCGTGATCCCGAGGGGTTCCAGCGGCGGATGTTCGAGCTCTCCGTC
>DASQPE010000337.1:0-4386 GCA_035644115.1 Gemmatimonadales bacterium | reverse complement strand
CGGGCTTGTCGAAGTGGCGTGAGGGGTTGAAGTTTCGCGGCGCTTGCTGGCCCTTCGTCCAACGGCAGGACAGCGGACTTTGGATCCGTTAATGGTGGTTCGAATCCACCAGGGCCAACTCGCTCCCGCTCGAGCCGCCTCCCTCTGCCGGCAACTCTTCTTAGAATGAGTTTGAGCCTGCTTACCGGCCGGCGTACGCGCCAAGCCGCAGTGCCGTGCGGCGTTGTGCTCGAGCCGGTCCCACCTGTGAGTTGGAACACACTCCTCGTGAGGCGCGCGGGGCGGACTTTCCCGCCGCACCGGCCTAAGCATGGGATGGCGGTGGCGGTTATCCGTGCCGCTTGTGCCACCGTGCGTTGCGTGCGGCCGAGTGGCTAGCGCCATTAACTGGCGAAGGAGGTTGGAATGAGCGGAAGGACATACCTCACGGTAGCGGCACTCCTGGGAGCTCCGGCACTCGGCATGGGGGTGCCGAGCCCCGCGTATGGTTCCAGCTATGATGGCGGGCCGGGGGTGGCGCTCGTTTTCAGCAGTGAGCGGGCGGTTGACATTCCGCCTGGGACCAGCGTCCCGGTCACCCTCGACCAGGACATCCCGATCAAGGAGGACCAGGTCGGACAGACGTTCAGCGCGCACGTCACGCGGGACGTGGTCGTCAACGACAAGGTGGTGGTGCCCGAGGGCTCGCCGGCCAAGGTGAAGCTGGTGCCGAGCTCGGAGAAGAGCGGCAACGCCACGTTGCGACTGGCCGAGGTTCGGGTCAACGGAGAGCCGCAGAGCGTGAAAAGCGGCGACGCGCAAGCCGACACTGAACGGAGCCACAAAGGGCTCGCGAAGAAGACCGGCATTGGCGCCGCTGCCGGTGCAGTGGTCGGCGCCATCACCGGCGCGGGCCTGGTAAAGGGAGCAATCGTCGGAGCCGGCGGCGGGTTGGCCTGGGGATACTTCGGCGGCTCGAAACAAATCGGGAGGGACACCCAGCTCGAGTTCTCAGTGAAGTAGAGGAGTCGCGCGGGCGCACACCCGGGGTCCCGTCCGATCGGGCGGGGCCTCGCGGTTCTCCTCGTCCTTTGCAATTCGGTGGGGGGCACATACGACAGGAGCGCGACAACTGTTGCGTGCAGCACGCAGTCGAGCGGCAGCGACTGCTCCGACGCCGCGAGTCTCAGCGATCCTGGCGGCGCGGGGAGCGGGGGAAGCGAAAATGGGAATGTGAATGGGAACGGCGACGGGAACGGCGACGGGAACGGCAACGGGAACGGGCCGGGCCACTAATCGCTGCGCGCAGTTCGACTTCGTCGATCTCTCCGCACAGGTGGACATCGTCGTGGAAAAAGAGGGACTAGCGGTGTGGAAATAAATGTCGTAGCATAGCGCGTTTCCCGCGCGCGCCGTGCCGGCGGCATCGCGCAAACCGCCTGCTTATCGGCCGCGGCTACAGAGCGCGGGCCCGGAGACTTCGATGACGCAGACGATCCACTCACCCTCCCATGCTTCGCTTCTCCGTGAGATTGCCCGCAACCTCGAACGCACCCTGACCAAGTCGGGGGAGGAGCATGTCTGTCTGGCCCACGCCACGGCCGGACGCTCGTCCTGCGTGTGTTACCGGGATACGGGACACGACGGCGCTCACCGATGCGCCTGCGGCTCCGAGTGGGACGGGAGATTCTGGCGGTAGTTTTACCCGACTCAGCGGAATCATCCACAGTGGAAATGTGCGGGGGTGCACCGAAACGCGCCCCCGGCATGGCGTTGCGTCTACACCCTTCGGGCACCCGGCCTGTGGACGGCGTGTGGAGCCGGATGTGGATTCTCCTCGCGCGCATCCCCCCGGCGAGGCTGTCCGGCACCCCTCTGATAGCGGGCCTCCCGGGCCGAGAATGGCCCTGCGGACCAGCTCGTCGCGGTTGACTAACTTCATACCCGACAACTATTTTTTCGGGCTCTTGCTATGTCGGATCTATCGCAGGCTCGGAGCCAGATGCTCCTCATGAGCGGTACCGCCAACCGCCCTCTTGCGGAAGAGGTGGCGGCGCATCTGGGGCAACCGCTTTGCCAGGTGACGATCCGACGTTTTGCCGACGGTGAGATTTTCGTCAAGATCGACGAGAACGTGCGGGGCCGGGATGTGTTCATCATCCAGCCCACCAACCCGCCGGCGGAAAATGTGATGGAGCTTTTGCTCCTCATGGATGCGGCACGCCGCGCCAGCGCGGCGCGGGTCACGGCGGTGATTCCGTACTTCGGGTACGCCCGTCAGGACCGGAAGGAGCAGCCGCGGGTCGCGATCAGCGCCAAGCTGCTGGCGAACATGGTGTCAGTGGCAGGGGCCGACCGGGTGCTCGCGATGGACTTCCATCAGCACCAGCTGCAGGGGTTCTTCGATCTCCCGGTGGACCACCTGTACGCGGCCCCGGTGTTCGTGAACCACTATCGGCAGAAGGCAATGCGCGAGCTGGTGGTGGTGGCCCCCGACGTCGGCTCGGCCAAGATGGCCCGCGGGTTTGCCAAGCGGCTCAACGCGTCCATCGCCATCATCGACAAGCGGCGCCCCTCGGCCAACATCGCCGAGGTGGTGAACGTGGTGGGCGAAGTGACCGGGAAGGACTGCCTCATCCCGGACGACATGATCGACACGGCGGGGACCATGGTCGAGGCAGTGCACGCGCTCAAGCGGCTCGGCGCGGAAGACATCTTTTGCTGCGCCACTCACGCGCTGCTCTCGGGACCGGCGGTCGAACGGTTCATGTCGTCGCCGGTCAAGGAGGTCGCGGTGACCAACACGATCGCGATTCCGTCCGAGCGCCGGTTCGACCGGCTCAAGGTGCTCTCGATCGCGGGCCTCTTGTCCAAGGCAATCGGCTACACCCACAGCGATCAGTCCGTCAGTTCGTTGTTTGATTGAAGCAGGCCAACATTCCAGGATCCCAACATGCCCCAGCCAGCAACCCTCCAGGCAGCGACCCGCTCACAGACCGGTAAGGGCGCGGCGCGGACCTTTCGGCGGACGGGCCAGATCCCGGCCGTCATCTACGGCCACGATCGGCCGGCCGAAGCGGTGACGATCGAGACGCTCGCCCTCGCCAAAATGCTGGGCGGGATCAGCGCCGCGACGACCATCGTGGACGTTACCGTAGACGGCCGCGCGCCGGTCAAGGCGATCATTCGCGAGATTCAGCGCGATCCGCTTCGTCCGGTGAACATCCTCCATGTGGACCTCTACGAGGTCAAAGCGGACGAGAAGATCACTGTCTCGGTACCGGTGCGGCTGGTGGGCGTCCCCGACGGGGTGCGCAACTTTGCCGGGGTGCTGGATCAGGTGCTCTATGCGCTCGAGATCGAAGTGCTCCCGGGCGACATTCCGGATCACATCGACCTCGACGTCACCGCGCTGACGATCGGCCACTCGCTGTTCGTGCGCGACGCGCAGGTACCCAAGGCCCGGGTGCTCAACCCGGCGGAGTCGCCGATCTGCTCGGTGGTGGCCCCGCGCACCGAAGAGGCGCCGACGGTGGCCGAGGTGGTCGAGGAGGCCCCGACCGAGCCGGAGCTCATCCGGAAGCCCAAGGCTGAAGACGAAGACGAGGCCGAAGAGTAGGCCCTGTACGCCATCGTGGGGCTGGGCAACCCCGGCCCGGAGTACGCGGATACTCGGCACAACGCCGGCTTCCGTCTGGCAGACCGGCTGGCGGAGCGCTGGGGCTTCGGCCCCTTCCGCCGGGGTGAGCGGGCGCGGGAGACCGCCGGCACGGTCGGCGGCACCGCGGTAAAGGTCCTCAAGCCGCAGACGTACATGAACCGAAGCGGGGCCGCGGTGGCCCCGCTTCGCGCGCTTCCGGAGTTCGACCCCAGCCGGCACCTGCTCATCCTGGTCGACGAGGTCGCGCTGCCGCTGGGCAAGTTCCGCCTCCGCGGCGCCGGTTCGGCCGGCGGGCACAACGGCCTCAAGAGCGTCGAGGGAGCCCTCCAGCGGCAGGACTACGCGCGGCTCCGGATCGGCGTGGGACCCAAGCCGCCCGAAATGGACGACCTGGCGGACTACGTGCTGGCGGAGTTCACCCCGGACGAGCGCGACACGCTCCAGAGCCTGCTCGATCCGATGGCCGATGCGGTGGAGTGCTGGCTCGCCGAGGGCATCGAGCGTGCCATGACCAAATTCAACAAATGATTTGAAATCACGACCGATTTGAACCGCAGAGACACAGAGAGCGCAGAGACAACATCGTTAGTGTTTTCCTCCGGTCCTCTGCGCCTCTGTGGTTTTCTGTTGCCGTTGTTCTGCTGTGGAGCCGGTGAATGCTTCGACTTGGAATCGTCGGCTTGCCTAATGTCGGCAAGTCCACCCTCTTCAACGCACTCACGTCCGCCAAGGCGCTGGTCGCGAAC
>DASQPE010000336.1:0-7238 GCA_035644115.1 Gemmatimonadales bacterium | reverse complement strand
GGCGACCGAATACCAGCTTGGCGGGTGAGCCTCAGGATGGAGCGTCAGGTTGGAGCCTGATCGGGCGAACGGCTTCTCGGCCAGAGGACTTCGGAGGAACTGGGAGACCGCGCTGGCGATGCGGTGCCCTGCGCCGCGGAGGCGCGGATCCTCGGTATACCCGGCCTCGGCGAGCGCGCAGGAGGCGGCTTCCCGAATGAGCGTTCGGACCCATTCACCGGCGGCAGGCTCGGTTACTACCAGCTTCTGGTACTCGAACAGCAGGGCCGGATTTTCATCCCGGGTGAGAAGCCGGAACAAGAGTCGATCGGCCAGCTTGAAGGGGCGGCCATCTCGCGGCCAGCCCAGTTGGAGCAGGCGGCGGTACTGAGGCACCGTTCCGACGTCCTTGATGCCCTGGGCCGCGGACGGCGCCAGCCCCAGCAGGTTACCGCCCCAGACGCCGGTGTCTTTCTGCTTTTTGGCAACGGCGACGGCTGCCTTGGAGGAAGGGACAGCGGCCCCGGCCGCTTCGACCACTTCTGCGGGGGCGTACCCCTCCGGCGCCAGTTCCCGGTAGGTTCGATAGCGAATTGGCTCGCTGCCGTATTGGAGCAGCCAGGAAACCGGAATCCGGTGCTGCGACGGCAGTTCCAGGAGCAACCCTCGAGGGGCTGGGGGGTGGGTGGGATAAACGGGCGCAAAGATAAACGGGGTCTGGGCGATTGGCTATCACCCAGCGCCGCCGCCTCCACCCCGCCCGGCCTATTTGACCCGCGCTTCCCCCGCGGCGCGAAATTCTGATCCCGCCGCCCAGAGCGGCTGCGCCGGGCTCTCGGCCACGGCGATGGCGGTCCGAGCGATGACCCCGAGCTGCTGCACCGCGCCGTCGTAGGTGTACCAGGCCAGGAGCTCGTCGCCCGGCTGATGGTAGCGGTGGTCGGTGTAGTCCTTCTGCTTCTCCTTGCCCCAGCCCGCAGGCTTTCCGACGAAATCGAGCCCGCTTTCGAGCGACAGTGCGGGCACTCCAGCCCGTGCGAACGGGAAATGGTCCGACCGGAAGAACGACCCTTTGATCAACGCGTCTTCATTGACGGTGACCCGGAGCCCTTCCTGCTTGGCGGCCGCGGTGAAGGCCTTGCCCAACGACGACTGGTCCATCCCCAGCGCGGCGATGTCCTTTGTCCGCCCGTAGAGATTCATCACATCCATGTTGAGCACGGCAGCGATGTTCTTGAGGGGGACGGTTGGACGGGCGGCGTAGGCCGTCGAGCCGAGCAGCCCCGACTCCTCGGCGGCGAAGGCCATGAAGATCAGCGACCGTGGGGTCCGGACGCCGGTGCGGACGAACGCCTCGGCCGTGGCGAGCATACCCGCCGTACCCGACCCGTTGTCGAGGGCGCCATTGTAGATCGAATCGCCGTTCACGGGCAGGCTGATGCCGAGGTGATCGTAGTGTGCCCCGATGATGACGGCCTGTGCCGCCTTTGCGGCGCGACCCGGCAGCCGCCCGATCACGTTGTACGTCTCCGAGTGCCGGACGGTGCTCCGCACGGTGGCGCCCAGGCGAGCCTTCAGCTCCACCGGCTTGAACCCCCGCCGGCTGGCAGCGTCGGTGAGCCGCTCGAGGCCTCCCGCCGGCGCGAGCACCCGGTCCGCCGCGCCCTCGCTCAACCAGCCGGCAACCATGAGCGGGCCGGGCTTCCGCTCGACTCGCGTCTGAGGCCCGGTCCATGAGCCGGTGACGGTAGCCCAGCCGTAGGTAGCGCTCTCCGGCGTATGAACGATGAGAATGCCGGCGGCGCCCCGCCGCTCCGCTTCTTCGATCTTGTAGGTCCAGCGTCCGTAGTAGGTGAGGATTTTTCCCTTGAAGAGGGTCGAGTCGCGGAGGCCTGGGGTGTTCACCAGAACGACCACGACCTTGCCCTTAACGTCGAGTCCTTCGTAGTCGTTCCACTGGTACTCGGGCGCCACGATGCCGTAGCCGGCGAAGACCAGATCTCCCGCGACCGAAACCACCGAATCGTCGTGCATGGACCACAGCACGTAATCCTGCTTGAACTCGAGCGGGGTCGCGCTGTCGGCGACGATCGATGCCTGGGGATTGGGCGTGAGCGAGATGATGGGCACCTTGTGGAAGTACGAGCTGTCGTCGCCGGCAGGCTCGAGCCCCAGCCGCTCGAACTGGGCGGCGACGTATTTCGCGGCGATGAGCCCGCCGCGGGTGCCGGGCGCGCGCCCCTCGAGGGCGTCATCGGCCAGGAATTCGAGGTGGGCTCGCATCACCTCACCGCTGATGGCGCGGGCGACCCGGGTACCGGAAGCCGGCTGCTGACCGGCGAGAGGCGCTGCCGTGAGAGGTGAGAGGTAAGCGGTAAGAGGGAGCGCGAGCGCGGCGACCCGGGCGACGAAGCGATGCAAGAGAATCCTCCTGGAATAGCGGGTGGTGGTTAGCGGGCGGGTCGAAAATCGGAGCCGGCCACCCACGCAGGAGCGGTGGGAGCGTCCGCGGCCGCGAGCGCGGCGCGGCAGAGCACGCGGGCCTGCTGGGTAATGCCGTCCATGTTCATCCACGGCGCGAGCTGGTCGCTCGGCTGATGATAGCGCTCATTCCAATAGCGCTCCCGTTGCTGGCGCCCCCAGTCGCGCGGGCGGCCGACGAAGTCGACGCCGTTGACCATCCGCATGGCGGGGATGTCGGCGCGGGCGAATGCGTAGTTGTCCGAGCGGAAGAACCGACCTCGACGCAGGTCGTCGGGGTCCTCGTTGATCTTGAGCTTCTCGGCCGTGGCCGCCGCACGCATCAGGGCCCCCAGGGATGACCGGGTGACGCCCACCGTGCCGATATCGCGGGTCTTCCCATAGAGATTCAGCACGTCCATGGCGAACGCGCCCACCAGGCGCAGCCCCGAAGGCGGATGGTGCACCAGCCAGTCGGAGCCCTGCAATCCCAGCTCTTCCGCGGCAAACGCGACGAACACCATCGATCGGGCCGGGTGGACGTCGCTCGAAGCGATGGCATCGGCGCTGGCCAGGACGGCCGCCACGCCGGAGGCGTTATCCTCGGCCCCGTTGTAGATCGAGTCGCCGTTCACCGGCGAGCCGATGCCCAGGTGGTCGTAGTGGGCACCGACCACGATGGCTTCGTCGGCCCGCGAGCCGCGACCCGGCAGCTTCGCCACCACGTTCTGGGTCCAGATCGGGCGGATCGCGGTCCGGATCTCGGCTTCCAGGGGGATGCCGAGCGGGACCGGCCGGAAGTCGCGGCGAGGGGCAGCGGCGCGGAGCCGCTCGAGATCCTGGTTTCCGCGGGCGACCAGCGCGGTCGCCGCACTGTCCGCCAGCCAGCCCCAGAAGGCGACCGCTCCGGGCGACGCGGCGAGGGAGATCCGCTCCTCCGTGAAGGGCTCGACGGCGCCCCAGGTGACGCCGCCCCGCCCCTCCGACTGCACCACCAGCAACGCGGCTGCCCCGTGCCGGCCGGCCACGTCGGCCTTCTCGCGGACCGCGTTCCAGGGCCGCCCGGTGAAGCGGTCGAACACGGTCGAGTCCGGATCTCCCGGGAGGACGAGCACGACCTTGCCGTGGACATCCACGTCCTTGTAGTCGTCCCAATCCCGGGCCGGCGAGACGATACCGTACCCCGCGAAAACGAGCTCGCCCGCCACTCGGGTGAGCGTATCGTCGGTCATCGGCGCCACCACGTAGTCGGCGGGATAGCGGAGGGTCGTTGCGCCGATCGTGAGGGTCGGTTTCGGCGTCCGGCCGAGGAGAGGGACGGCCTGGAAGTAGGTCCCGCTGTCTCCCGCGGGCTCGAGGCCCATCCGGCGGAACTGTGCGGCGATGAACTTGGCCGCCACCAGACCGCCCCGGGTGCCGGTGCCCCGTCCCTCCAGCGAGTCGTCGGCCAGGAAGCGAATGTAGGAAGCGATGGCGGTGGGGCTTACGCGGCCGGCGACGCTGCCGGCGCCTAGTTGGGCGTAGAGCCGAGGAACCACCAAGGCAAGAAGCAGCAAGCCGATCGTGGCCGGACGGCGGGCGCGGCGGTACGGTTTCATCTCTGGGCGGCCGGCGAGGGGAGCGGGCACTCGGCCACTGCAATCGTGCCGGCGGGGAGCAACGATTGTTCGCTGGTGAGTACCAGCCGGCGCCCATCCAGCCAGCTGACCCCTTCGCCCTGCACGCCGAGTCCGCGAACATCACAGGCGAGCGGATCACGCGGGACCTGAAGGCGCCCATCGCGAGTGGGGACGAAGAAGTAGACGGTCGAGTAGGTGCGGATCGCGACCATCTGTGCGTCGGGCGAGAGCCCGGCCCCAGTCACCCGGTCGCTACGCGACCGGACCGTGATCGGCAGCGACTCGAGCAGTTGCGCGGTAGTCGGGCCGCCGAGCCTCCACGCCGCGGCGGGCACTCGATAGTGGCGGATCGGGCCGGAGCGACCCTTGGTCACCAGGTGCACGTCGCCGTTCGGCATGACCCACATGGCTTCGGCGTCGTGCGGCCCGTCGGGGTAGCGAAAGCGCACTGCCTCAGTCGGGCCGACATCCACCGGCTGGCGGGGGCGCCGGGCCGGGAGCGCAGGCTCGGGCACGCGGTACAAGGTCACGAAGGGCTGGCGCTCGCGGTTGTCGCCGGTGTCCGCCAGGTAGAGACAGGTGGGAATGCCGCAGGGCCCGAGCGCGATGTCTTCCCAGTCCCGGTTTTGGGCGCCGCGCAGCCGAAACGTGCCGCGGGCTGCTCCAGTCGTGTCGGTGGCAAATACGAAGGGTGGATTGCCGGAGTCGTTCTGGGTCCAGAGCACCCCGGGCGTTCGCCGACTGACGGCCGCGCCCGAGCTTTCGCTGATGCGTGCGTCGGCGAAACGTGCTGTGATCCGGGCGTTCACCGGGCGCTCGAGCTTCCAGGCCGTCTGCGCGGCCGGCGGCGGTGCAGTCAGGATCACGATGAGCAGGGACGACATTCGGCAATGACCGCCGTGGTAGTTTCGGACATGCATCGGACTAGAACTTATAACACGCTCCGGGGCGCTCTATCTTGATCGTTCCATGACCTCGGTTCGATTCGACGGGCGCATCCTGCTCCTCACGGACGACCCCGTCCTCCTCCGGCGCCAGCTCGAGGGCGACGACCTCTTCTGGTCGCCCGCGGTCGCGCTGCGCGACGACGTCTCCACCGACGAGATCACACCAGCCTGGGCCTGCTATCATGCCGACCAGCGGCTGGGCGACTTTGCCTATGTCGGGCTCGCCTGCCGAGGGGAGACACCAGTGCTGGAGGGTACGGTGCGCCGGGGGGGATTCGCCGTCTCGGTGAGCGGCCGGCGCAGAGGCAAGGGATCGAGCCGGGAAGCGTCGCCCTATGCCGAGCGTGCGGCCGGGATCCGGCTGGTGATCGCGGAGAGCTTCGAGCGGATCTACCGGGAGAACTGTCAGAACCTCGGCATCTTCACCAGCACTGATTTCGACTTGCTCGAGCTGGTGCTCCGCGGACAGCCGATCCCGCTCGAGCGCTTCACCGGTGGCGAAGGCCCGGTCGGGCGCGGCGTCATAGCTGCCGGAGGTCTGCTCCCCTACAGCAAGGCTCGGCTGGCCGGCCGCGTGTCGCCGGCGAGCCCGGCACATCGGCCCGGTCCGATGACATTGGCCGAGAAGATCATCGCCCGGCATTGGGTGGTGGATCCGGCCCGGGGGCATGTCGGCGTGCCGGCCGTCCGGCCAGCTGACGAGGGCTTCGTGCGGGCCGACCTTCGATTCAGCCACGAATACGTGACGCCAATGGCGGCGGAGTTGTGGAGGTCGGAGGTCGGGACCACTCGGGTTCGTGCACCCGACTCGGTGCTGCTCTTCCGGGACCACCTGACCCTGCTCGACCAGGTGATGCCGCTCTCCCGCAAGGCTGAGGGACTGCTGGATCTTGCCCTCGACCTCAAGCGGCGGCAGGAGGCGTTTGCGCAGGAGCAGGGTCTCACCCTGTACGACGAGCTGCCCCACGGGCCGAACGCGCTGCCGGCGGTGGGTTCGGAGGCCATCTGCCACACCAAGGTGCTCGAGCGCCATGCGCTGCCGGGCCAGATCGTGGTCGGCAGCGACAGCCACACGCCTCACAGCGGCGCGATCGGCTGTCTCGCGTTCGGGGTGGGGACCACCGCGATCTGCGCCGCCTGGCTCACCCAGGACGCCCGAATTCGCGTGCCGATCACGGTTCTGGTGCGGGTGAGCGGTCGCCTGCCGGGCAACGTGACCGCAAAGGACCTGATGCTCCACCTGCTGCGTCACCCGCTCGTGCGTGAGGGCGGTGCGATCGGGACCATTGTCGAATACGCCGGCCAGGCGGTGGAGGCGCTTTCGCTGGATGAGCGGGCCACGCTCACGAACATGGCCGCCGAGGTGGGTGCCCTCTCGGGGATCGTGCGGCCGGATGGCGTGGTGGTGGACTTTCTAGTGGGCGAGCGTGGTATGCCGCGGGCCGACGTAGAGCAGCTGGTCGCCGGGCTCGCTTCCGATCCCGACGCCGCCTTCGGCGCCATTCTCGAGCTCGACGCGGGCGCGCTCCGGCCGATGGTGGCGCTTCCGGGCGACCCCGGCAACGGACGCTTCCTCGACGAGCTCGGCGCCCCGGTGGCGGTGGACATCGCGTACGCCGGCAGCTGCACTGCGGGGAAGCGTGAGGATATGGACATGTACGCCCGGGTGTTCGCGCGGGCTGCCGCAGAGGGTGCGCGGGTGGCTCCGGGGGTCCGCTGCTACGTGCAATTCGGGAGCCAGGACGTGAAGCGCTATGCGGAAAGGCGGGGATACGTCGAGCTGTTTCGGGGGGTCGGGGCGGAGGTGCTGGAGCCCTCCTGCGGCGCGTGCATCAACGCGGGACCAGGCGTGAGCTCGAGCCGGGAGACCGTGACCGTGAGCGCGATCAACCGGAACTTCCCCGGTCGGTCAGGCCCGGGGCAGGTCTACCTGGCGAGCCCGTACACCGTCGCGGCGTCGGCACTGGCGGGGTACATCACGGCCTGGGACCCGTGAACTGGGCTCAGCTAACCACAACAACTGTGAACCACAGAGGCACAGAGGGCGCAGAGAACAATACTAATGGTTCTTCTCTGCGTACTCTGTGCCTCTGCGGTGAATCAGTCAGAGCCTCGCCGATGGGCAGATGTCCGCCAAGACGCACTCGGGACACTTGGGCTTCCGTGCCACGCAGATCTGGCGGCCGTGGAAGATCAGCAGATGCGAGAGCAGCGCCCAGGATGCGCGGGGGAA
>DASQPE010000335.1:0-7288 GCA_035644115.1 Gemmatimonadales bacterium | reverse complement strand
CGTTCGTTGACGTGCCACTCGAGGACCCGGAGCAGTTGCTCCCGTAAGGCCTCTACGACGAGTGGGGATTGCATGATCGCGCGCTCCGGCAAAGGTTGCCTGAACCCAGGGACAGCGCCTGCAGGGAACGGCTGCAATGGTACGCATATCGCGGGCCAGTTCTGGGCAGTCGGCTGCGGGGCCTGCAAAGCATGGAAATCCTGAAGGGTCAGCAGTGGGCTGCCGGGGAGAGAGGTGAGACAGGGAGGCCCGGCCGGACTTTCCTTCCTGCAATTCGCGTCGTTTTGACCTCTGGGGTTCCGCCAGCCGGGACGCCGCCCTTGCCTCGGGCGGCTCGGTTGCCGGCGCCGCCTCAAGGCGAACCTGCCCGCGTTGACGCGGCGCCCGACGCCCGGGTAACTTGGCCCCGGCATCGACTCGGGACAGGTGGCCGAGTGGTTTAAGGCGCACGCCTGGAGAGCGTGTGGCCCTCACAAGGGGCTCGAGGGTTCGAATCCCTCCCTGTCCGTGCCTCCCCCACTCAATAGACCGATACCGACGTCTGGCGAATCAGCGGCGTCACCGTAAGAGCGACTTCGCTGCCCGGGCGCAGCAGCAGCCTTTCGGTGACGTAGCCCCGCCGGCTGCCGATCGGGCTCACCAGCAAGGCGAGCGGGCTCGAGTTTCCCACCCGACCGTACGAGACCGAGAACGACGTCTTCGACTGCGCGGTCACCAGGCCCAAACGTTCCCGCTGCCCGTTGTGCACCAGCGAGACGACGACATCGTCGAACCGCCGGTTGTCCGCCGAGATGGTAGGCGACTCTCTGTTGGTTGCGGCTCTAGTCTTGGTGTCAACGGCTCCCGGGTCTGCCGTCCGTCGCGAACGGCCGGATTAGGTTCTTTGCCCCCCGGGGTGTCCGCCGCCGTCTGACATCCGGGTGGGGCGGACTGCGGCATCGGGCGCCGGATCCCTGCGATTCACAGCGGCTTGCCCCCTCGTGGCACGGAGACTAGCTTCCGGCCCCGATGCCCACCCGTACGCAACTGCTCGACGACCGCGCGATCGGCCGTGCTTTGGCGCGCATGGCGTCGGAGATCGTGGAGCGGTGCGGGGGCACCAGCGACGTAGTCCTGGTCGGCATCCAGCGGCGCGGGGTCGAGCTGGCCGGTCGGCTTCAGCGCTTGATCGAGCAGGCGGAAGGGGCCAAGGTGCCCGTGGGCAAGCTCGACATCACGCTCTACCGCGACGACCTCCAGACCGTGGGTCCCCGCCCGGTCGTCGGCGAGACCAGCCTACCCGATCTCGACGAGCGCACGGTCGTCATCGTGGACGACGTGCTGTACACCGGCCGCACGGTGCGCGCGGCGCTGGACGAGTGCGCCGACTTTGGGCGACCCCGGCGCATTTTGCTCTGCGTGCTGGTCGATCGGGGCGGACGCGAGCTTCCCATCCAGGCGGACATCGTGGGCAGCCGAGCCGCTACGGTCCCGGGCGACCGGGTGGACGTGTTCGTCTCCGAGCTCGATGGACGCGACGCGGTCGAGCTGGTGCGGAGCGCGTGAGATGACGACCGCCGTGACGGCCCTGGGCAAGGACCTGGTCGGGCTCGAGGCGCTCAGCCGGGAGCAGATTCAGCTCATTCTGGATACCGCCGAGCCGTTCAAGGAGGTGAGTGAGCGGCCGATCAAGAAGGTGCCGGCGCTTCGCGGCAAGACCATCGTCAACCTCTTCTTCGAGGCCTCCACCCGCACCCGGATCTCGTTCGAGTTCGCCGAGAAGCGCCTCTCCGCCGATACCGTCAACGTGGGATCCCAGGGCTCGTCGGTCCAGAAGGGCGAGACCCTGGTGGATACCGCCAAGAATCTCGAAGCGATGCGGATCGACATGGTGGTCATCCGCCACGGGAGCTCGGGCGCCGCCCAGTTCCTCGGGTCGCGCATCCGCTCCAACGTCATCAACGCAGGCGACGGCACCCACGAGCATCCGACGCAGGGGCTGCTCGACATCCTGACCCTGCGCGATCGATTCGGGCGGCTGGAGGGGCTCAAGGTTGCCATCTGCGGGGACGTGCTGCACAGCCGGGTCGCGCGCAGCGACATCTGGGGGCTCACCAAGCTTGGCGCCGAGGTCGGCGTCTGCGGGCCGGCCACCCTGCTGCCCCGCAACATCCAGGATCTCGGCGTCACCATTCTCCCCCGGATCGAAGACGCCATCCAGTGGGCCGATGCGCTCAACGTGCTACGGCTTCAGCTCGAGCGGATGCAGGCCGGCTTCATCCCCTCGCTCCGGGAGTACAACCGGGTCTTCGGGGTGACCACCGAGCGGCTCGCCAAGGCGCCGAAGGACCTCGTCATCCTCCACCCGGGCCCGATGAACCGCGGGGTCGAGATTGACAGCGACGTGGCCGACGGGCCGTTCAGCGTGATCCTCCCGCAGGTGACCAACGGGATCGCCGTGCGGATGGCGGTGCTCTACCTCCTCGCGGGGGGGTCGCCGGACTGGGCCCAGGCGGCAGGGAAGGGGGAGGAGCATTGAGCGGGATCCTGGTCCGGGGCGGGCGGGTGATCGACCCGTCGCGCCGGCTGGATGAGCCGGCCGATGTCTTTCTGGTCGACGGCAGGGTCGAGGCGATCGGACGGAATCTCGGCACGCCTCCCGGAGCGATGGTCGTGGACGCGACCGGACAGGTGGTCGCGCCGGGGCTCATCGACCTCCACGTGCATCTGCGGGAGCCAGGGCAGGAAGACCTGGAGACGATCGCGACCGGGGCCATGGCGGCCGCTGCCGGCGGCTTCTCCGCGGTGTGCGCGATGCCCAACACCGACCCCGTCTGCGACAACCAGGGCGTGGTGGGGTTCGTGAAGGCCCAGTCCCAGCGGGCCGGGAAAGCACGGGTCTATCCCATCGGTGCGGTCTCGCTCGGGCAGAAGGGCCAGCAGCTCGCGGAATTCGGGGAGCTGGTCGGTGCGGGGGCGGTCGCGGTGAGCGACGATGGCAAGCCGGTCGTGTCCAGCCACCTGATGCGGACGGCGCTCGAGTACGCCAAGACCTTCGGGATCCCGGTCGCCGACCACTGTGAAGAGCCTACCCTCTCCGCCGGCGGTGCGATGCACGAGGGACTGGTCTCGACGCGGCTCGGTCTCAAGGGCATCCCGGCGGCGGCAGAGGAGATTATGGTCGCACGCGACCTGCTTCTCGCCGAGCTCACCGGCGGCCACGTTCACCTGTGTCACATGTCCACCCGTGGCTCGGTTGACCTGATCCGGCGGGCCAAGGATCGCGGCGTCCGAGTGACCGCCGAGGCCTGTCCCCACCATTTCTCGCTGACCCACGAGGCCTGTGAGGGCTACGACACCAACGCGAAGATGAACCCGCCGCTGCGCGAGCCGGAGGACCGGGAAGCGATCCGGCAGGGGCTCAAGGACGGCACCATTGACGTCATCGCGACCGACCACGCGCCCCATCACTACGACGCCAAGGAGCGCGAGTTCGACGACGCCCCCAACGGGATCATCGGGCTGGAGACGGCCCTCGGCCTCGCGATCACCGAGCTGGTCAAGACCCGGCTTCTCACCCTGCCCGAGCTGATCGACCGGATGAGCTCCAGTCCGGCCAGGATCTTCGGCCTGCCCGGCGGGAGCCTGGCGGTGGGAGGGCCGGCGGACGTGACGGTGTTCGATCCCGATGTCGAGTGGACGGTCCGGCCCCAGGAGTTCTGCTCGCGCAGTCGGAATACGCCGTTCGCCGGGCGGCGGCTCACCGGTCGGGCCAACGTGACGATCGTTCGGGGCCAGGTAGCGTTTCAGAGACCAGACTGAACAGCTAAGAGGTAAGAGGTGAGAGGTAAGAGGGAACTGCCCCCGGCGCTTCCCGTTCACCGTTTACGCTGTCTCTATTAGATTTAGGGATCGCCTCAGAGGAATCCCCGATGGCCGACATGTCCCCAGGCGGCGCCCCGATCGAAGCACTCCTGCAGGAGCGCGCCCGATTCCAGCAGTGGCTCGCCAAGCTCGATTCGGCGGCTGGCTCGGCTCCTCCGGCCGTGCGGCAGAAGGTCCGTGCGGACTACCACGGGCGGCTCGAGGCGGTCATCGAGCAGCTCAAGTCCCACGCGGCGACGATTCAGGCAGAGTTGGATCGCCACCGAACGTCGCAGCGCGAGCTCGACACTCGGCGGGCCTCGGCTGACGAGACGCTCGCGGAAGCGCAAGTGCGCTACGCGGTCGGCGAATACTCCGATGACGAGTGGAACCGGCTCAGCGCCGAAGGCAACGGCGCCCTCGAGGCGCTCCAGCGCGAATTGGCCAACGTGGGTGCGGAGATCGCCCGCCTGGTCGAGGTGCAGGGGCTGATCGCGCAACCGGCCCCGGCGGCGCAGCTACGGGAGCCCGATTCGGAGCCCGAGCCCGAGCCGGAAGCGCCGCCCGAGCCGGAGCCGGTGGCCACGGCCCCGCACCCCCGCCCGCCGTCGCCGATCGAAATGCTGCCGGACCCCATGGATTTTGCCTCGGCAGCCGGAACCCCGGCGTCGCTCGAGCCACTCGCGGACTACGGCCCGGCAGTGGGTGCCCCTCGATTCGTGCCGAAGCCGGCGCCGGAACCATCGCAGGCCCGTCCCTCGAGCCGCCCCACCGCGACGTCGGTCAAACCGGGTGCGCCCCCGCTGGACGAGCTCGCCTTTCTCAAATCCGTGGGTGGCGACAAGCCGCTGAATAGCGAGGAGCGGAAGCCCCGGCGCAGTGGCGAGACTGCCCGGCCCGGGGAGCCAGTCGCGACCTCGGCCCCGGCCCAACCTTCGGCCAAGCCGGGGCAGGCCTCCCAGGCAAAGACTCTCAAGTGCGGTGAGTGCGGCACGCTCAACCGCCCGACGGAGTGGTACTGCGAGCGCTGTGGGGCGGAGCTGGCAGCCCTTTAACGGCGGTAAGAAGTAAGAGGTGAGGAGTAAGAGGTGGGAAGTAAGAGGGAAGTGGCTATGGCGCGGGAGCTTGCGCCGGTGACATAAAGCTGCTTCTCGCCAGCGCGCCGCCAACAAGATGGGGCCCCGACTGTAATCGGAGCCCCCTCTTACTTCTCACCTCTTACTTTACTGCTTCTTTGCCGCCACCGCTTTCGCCAGCCGGCTCTTGTGCCGCGCCGCGGTGTTCGGGTGGATGAGGTGTTTGCGGCCCGCGCGATCCAGCAGACTGACCGCCTCGCCGAAGGCGGTCGCCGCCTCGGCACCCGAGCCGGCCGCGCGAACTCTCTTGATGGCCGTCCGGAGCTGGCTCCGCTTGGTGCGGTTCCGGAGCGTGCGAGCCCGGGTCTGGCGCATGCGCTTCTTGGAGGACCTGATTTTCGGCACAACTACCTCGGCTTGAGCGTCGTTTCCGGGTGCAGCGTCCCGGTCGCGGAAAGCGGCCGAAGCATAGGGCCGAGGCGAGCCAAGGTCAAGCGTTATCGCATTTTGACTTCGAGTTCGCCGGTATGTAACCTTCTCGCGGCCATCATTCCGGGGACCCCACCGCTGCTCCACGACATCATTCTTGCGCTGCCTGTGTTGGTTTTCTCCCTCGTGGCGCACGAGTACGCCCACGGCGTCGCGGCGCTCCGGCAAGGCGACGACACCGCCTATATGCTGGGCCGTCTCACGCTCAACCCGATTCCGCACATCGACCCGATCATGACGGTGGTCATGCCGGCACTGCTGCTGCTGGTCTCGGGCGGGGCCTTTGCGTTCGGGGGCGCGAAGCCGATTCCGGTGAATCCGCGCAAGTACCGGAAGTTCAAGCGGGGCGACATCATCGTGTCGGCCGCGGGGGTGACGACTAATCTGGGTCTGGCGCTGGCCTGCGCGCTGCTCTTTGTCTGCCTCGGGTTCGTGGGGGCGGCGGCGCCCGGCCTCACCCTCGTGGTGGGTACCGCCCAGCGCATGATGATGTGGGGAGTCTGGCTCAACCTCATCCTTTGCTTCTTCAACCTGATTCCCATTCCGCCGCTGGACGGCTCGCATCTCTTCTACTACCTGCTTCCGCCGGGGCTGGGTGCCCGCTATCGCGCGATCCAGCGATTCGGCATCCTGCCGCTGCTGGCGCTCATGCTGCTGGCACCGGGGTTGATTCGCTGGCTGCTGGGGCCGGCATACTATGGCATGGCGCTGCTTCAGCACCTGATCGCCCCCTTCGCGGTGGGCGACGGGTGGAACATCTTCAGCGGAAACGGATGATGGTCCGCGCCGCTGCTCCGCCCACCACTGCCCTCGGCGCCGAGCCGGGCTTCGTGGTTCAGCTGGAGGCGTTCTCCGGCCCGCTCGATCTGCTGCTCCACCTGCTTCGCGAGGAGCAGATCGAGATCGCCGACATTCCCATCGCGCGGATCTGCGATCAGTTCCTCAAGGCCATTCACGAGCTTGGTCTCAACCAGGCCGCCGACTATCTCGAGATGGCGAGTCGGCTGGTCCGGCTCAAGGTCCAGCTGCTGCTGCCCCGGAGCCTCGACGATGAGGGCTGGGAGGATCCGCGGGCCGAGCTGGTTCGCCGGCTGCTCGAATACCAGCAGATCCGGGAGATCGCGCAGTGGATGGGAAGCGCGGCCGAGCGCCGGGCCGAGCAGCTCGCGCGAGGCTATCTCCCCCCGGTGCCGGCGTCGCCCCTGCCGCCCCTCGTGCTCGACCTGCTCGCCATGCTGCAGGCGGTCGAGCGGGTCATCGCGGCGATCCCGGCGCCGGTGCTGCACCGCGTGGTGGCTCGGCCGCTCGACGTGGAAGGAGCGCAGCGCCGCATCGAGGCTCTCCTCGAAGCCAGTTCCGAGATCAGTTGGCTCGATGCCCTCGGCCCCGACCCCACGATCGCCGACGTCCTCTCCGTTCTCCTCGCCCTGCTCGAGCTGGCTCGGCGGGGTGCCCTTCAACTCCGGCAGCCGGCGCCGTTCGCGCCGATGGTGATCGCCCGTGAATCCGCTCACCCAGCTGTGTGAGGCCGCGCTCTTCGCCGCTTCACGGCCGTTGACCGTGGAGGAGCTCGCCACGTTGGACCCCGAGGCGACCGGGGCCGATGTGCGCACCGCGCTCGATGAGCTTCGCGAGCACTACGAGTTCGGCCAGCACGGGGTCGAGCTGGTGGAGCTGGCAGGAGGGTACCAGGTCCTCACCCGTGCGGTGCACGCGGCCGCGATCGAGCGGGCTCAGTTCTCGGTGCGGGCCAACCGGCTCACCCCGGCCGCGTTGGAGACGCTCGCAGTGATCGCCTATCGGCAACCGGTGGGACGGGCCGAGATCGAAGAGATTCGCGGTGTGTCGGCGGGCGGGGTACTGCGGTCGCTCCAGGAACG
>DASQPE010000334.1:0-2824 GCA_035644115.1 Gemmatimonadales bacterium | reverse complement strand
CACGCCGTCGATCCGATAGCGCACCCGAAGCCCGTCGGGCAGCGTCTCCAGATGGATGTCGCTCGCCCGGGCGCGGAGGGCCTCGAGAATCATCAGGTTCACCAGCTTGATGACCGGCGCCTGATTGGCGAGGGCCCGGATGTCGTCCAGCGCGTCATCCTCGGGCGCGAGCACTACCAGATCGCTGCCCCGGGCGTCGGCGGCTTCCAGGTCGGGACCGGTAGTGGACTGGGCGGAGAGAATAGCGCCGTGGATTTCGGCGGCGGGCGCGGGCACCAGGGTGACCCGCCGGTCGTAAACCCAGCACAGTTCATCCACCACGGTGGCGTCGACCTCGGCGCCGGCAGCGACGATCAGCTCGGTGTCCGTCAGCTCGAGCGGAAGGAGGCAGTGCTCCTCCCAATACTTGGGCGAGAGCCGTTGTGCGAGGGCGTGGGCGGCGGCGGCCCGGAGATCGGCCGGGGAGCGGTGGGCCCCGGGAGCCGGGTTCGGCGGCCGCCCCGGCGGCGGATCGGGTGGAGAGACGTGCAACGACGACGGCTGGCTCATGGCGGCATCGGAGCCTTCTTGAGCTGCTGATTCTGCTTGCTGGGCGGAGCAAGCACGCTGTCGAGCGAGGGCTTGATCCCCTGGAACTTGTTGCGCTGGTCCTGGAGCAGCGAATCCGCCTCCTCGTCGTTGAATACAACGTGAGGTGTCACGAAGATGGCAAGTTCGGTCCGGTTCCGACTGGAGGTGCGGCTCCGGAACAGCCCGCCCAGAAGCGGCAGGTCCTGCAGAATGGGTACCCCGCTCTGACCCACGGTCTGAGACTCCCCGATCAGCCCGCCGATGATCACGGTGTTACCGCTCTTCACGATTGCGCTCGTCTCGGCTTCCCGGGTGCTGATCACGGGCGCGTTGAGGGCTGCCTCGATGATCTGGTTCGTCAGCGCGCTGACCTCCTGGAGGATCCGGAAGGTGACGTATCCATCCTTGTTGACGGTCGGAATGATGGTGAGCTGGGTCCCTACCTTCTGGAACTGGACCGACTGCGCCACGACCACGTTGAGGCCGGTCTGGCTGGACGAATTGAAGGGTACCTCGCTGCCTACCAGAATGCGGGCTTGCTCGTTGTTGAGCGCGAGGATGCGGGGGGTCGAGAGCACCCGGACGTTGTTGCGGGTCGCGAGCGCCTGCACGATGGCGCGCACGCTCACGTTCGCCATGCTGACGACCCGGATGCCCAGGCCGCCCAGATTACTCAGTGCCGAATCGTTGAACACCTGGGGTCCGTAGCCGCCGGTGATGCCGCGTGAGCTGTCGCCCGAGACCAGCTTCTGAGTGAAGAGCTGCCAGTTCACACCATACTGGGTGCTGCGGTCGAGCGTCACCTCGGCGATCAGGACTTCCAGCAGCACCTGCGGCGGGCGCACGTCCAGCTGGTCGATCGTCTCCTGAAGCACCGGGAAATTGGGCGGCGCGGTGCGGATCACCAGTGCGTTGGTGGCCTGGTCCGGCACGATGATCGTCTGCCCGAGGAGCCCGCCGGCCCCTGGGCGGCCGGCGGCGGTGGAGTCGCCCGTCGCGGGCGGCGGGGGGGCCGCCGGTTGCGGTGCGGGCGCCGGCATCTGGGCCCGCTGCTCGTAGGCCTGGGCCTCGCGGTTCTTGAACGTCTCCAGCGACGACGACAGGCTGCGGTCCTCCAGCGCCTTGACCCGGGTCCGCTCGGCCGGCGCGGCGGCCGTCACGCCGAACAGCTGACCCAGCGTGCTGGCGAGCTCCGAGGCGCTGGCGTGCTTCAGGGGATAGACGTAGGTGCGCAGGCCGGACTCGCCGCCGGTCTTCACGTCGAGTTGACGCAACAATTCGAGATACCGGGCGACGTTGACGCCCCGGTCGGTGATGAGGACCGAATTGGAGCGCGGCACCACCTCGACCCGGGCAATCTTGCTCGCCGTCTCCTTCAGCAGCGCGACCGCCTCATCAGCCCGGATGAAGTCGAACGGCACGATCTGGGTGATCAGTCCGAGGGGCGGCGGCGTGGGGAGGTCCTTGCCCGCCCGGAGCGGTCCGGTGGTTGGGCGCTTCGCTTCGGGCATGACCTGCGCGACGGGCCCGGTTTGCACCAGCACCAGTCCCTGACTCTCGAGGATGGCCTCGAGCACGGCGCCCACCTGCGCGGCCGGCACCGGCTCCGGCGTCTGGAACGTCAGGCGCTTGCTCGGCACGTCGGTCAGCACCACGTTCACGCCCAGCACGGTGGCGAGGGAGCGGATGACGCCGCCCAGGTCTGCATCCACGTAGTTGATGCGGACCGATTGGTCCTGACCCTGGAGCAGCGCCGGCGCGGCCACGCCCAGGAGAATGATCAGCCAGGCACGCGGGTTCATGACTTCTTCTTCACGGCCGGGGAGAGATGGAGGGTGAGCGGCCCCGAAGGGCGCGCGATGACGACCGTCGAGTCGCTGATCGCCGTGATCGCCCCCCCCGCGACCCGGTCGCCGACCCGGTAAATCTCCGCACCGGGGATCTTCGGGTCGGCGTCGATCAGGGCCACCGCGCCGTTCAATCCACGGGTGATCCCGAAGAGGCGGATGACGGGACCGGTGGGCTTCGGCTTGGCCTTTTCGGGGGCCGGCGCTCCGTTGGGACGATTGGGCGTGAAGCGTACCGCCGGCGCCGCGCGGGACGGCGAGAAGATGTTCGCGCCGACGATCGCCGCGTACGGTCGTGGGTCGCCGCCGGGGACGCGCAGGGTACGCGACTTGGCCAGCTCGATCGGCTCGACCGTCGCTACCGCGTCCGGGTGAACCGGCGGGACCAATCGCAGGCCGACGCCCAC
>DASQPE010000333.1:0-5624 GCA_035644115.1 Gemmatimonadales bacterium | reverse complement strand
CAGGCGAACGGGCAGACCACCTACTTCGTGCGCGACAACGGAGCCGGTTTTGAGATGACTCAGACCGACCGGCTGTTCCGTTCGTTTCAGCGACTCCATCTCGCGAGCGAGTTTCCCGGAGCAGGGATCGGGCTCGCGACCGTCCGTCGCATCATCCATCGCCATGGCGGGACGGTGTGGGCCGAGTCGGCTCCCGGTGACGGCGCCTGTTTTTACTGGACCTTGGGCAAGGAGGTCCGGGGCGATGTTCGAGCGGAGGGCGTGGGAGAGCTGTCCGGCGCGCCGGCTTGACGGGGTTCGGGAAGAGACAAGCCTGCTAGACTGAATCGCCGGACTCCTGCACCGTGCAGTGAGTCACGAGCTCCCATTCGTTCGACGGCACATAGGTCGAGTCGCCGTCGTCCCCGCCGTCCCAGCGCCAGGTCAAGATGCACAGCGTCTCCCGGCTCCGCACCCCGGAGATCGAGCCGTCCGGACCGTCCGCGCTGTAGCGCGGCACGTATACCCATCCCGCGGCGGTGAGCGCGTCGGTGACGTCGCCATCGGAGCTGCCGCTGGCGGCGGTGTCGGCGCGCGCGAAGGCCCCGGCTGCCTTGAGCTCGCAACCGGTGCGCCGGGCTCCTATGAACTCGTTCTCGAACGTCACCGAGTCAGCGCGGGCGATCGGCACTGCAAGACGCGCCGCCAGGAGCTGGTGGACCGCGTCACAGGCCGACCGGAGTGAGGAGTATGCGGCGGTCGGCACCGCGGGCGTCTCCGCCGGTGCCGGCGCGGGCGCGCCCCGCTGTGGTGGGGCGGGAGCAAAGACCAGGAGCCGGGGCACGGGGCGGGCTTCGGGCTGCCTCGGCGGCACCGGCTTCTGCCGGCAAGCCGCCGCCACCATGACGAGGAGCCCGAGGCCCGCCCACCGACCGAATCCGGAGCTCGTACCCGAGCGAACTGGCGTACCCTGCATCGATCGGCTCTCCCGGGACGGTTGGCTCGGTGCTGAAGCAATATCAGGGCCACTGACAGTCCGCGACGTTGGATCAGCCTCGCGCCGCCCCCGGCTCCAACCGCTCGAACGCTCCGCCCAGCCAGCGTACCAGCGCGAACGTTTCGGCCGCCAACATCAGCAGGGCAGCGCCCGCTGCGCAGATGGCGGCCCAGGTTTCGCCTGCCCCCTCGAGCCCGAAGAAGGTGACCGCGGCGAGGCCCGCCGGCACCGCGAGTGCGGCGCCGAGGAGCAGCCACGAAGCGGTGGTGCTGAGCAGCTGTTGGCCCAGGGCCTCGATCCCGGCGGGCGGGGCGCCCATCCGAACCCAGCCGGGGAACAGCACGGCCGCGCCGTTCTGCAGCAGCATCATCATGAAGTTGAGCGGCGGCAGCACCACCAGTGCCGCGCCAAGCAGCAGGGTGCGATCGAGCCGGGAGATCTCCAGCGTTGCATCATTGAGAAATGCGAGATAGGCCAGGATCGCCAGGCCCAGCTCGATCAGCGTGAGCGTGATCGCCGACGCGGTCGCTTCCATCGCGACGACCGCCCATCCCCGCACCGGGTAGCTCCGCAGGAGATCGGCGTAAATCAGGTCCCCCCGGAGGTCGTTGCGCACCCACTGCGGTCCGAGTAGCACCACGAACCCGAGCCAGGTGAGCCCGAGCGCGCCGGTAATCTCTGCGAGCGTGCCCCCGGGACGTGAGGGCGCGATTGCGACGATGCCGCCTCCGATCACCAACCCGATCGCGATGTTGCGGGCCCGCCGCCGCCGCATCACTGCGGCGAGGTTCTTCCACAGGAGTGCGATCGCCGGCCAGCCGGTCGGAGCAAGGGGGAAGAGTGGCGGTGAGAGCGCCCGGCCCCGGCGCGGGAGCGTCGGGCCGTGCGCGCTCCGGGCGGCCTGCCGCCGGGCCCGGGCCAACGATGCCTCCGCAGCGGCCTCTTCGAACGCGCTGTCGGACCGTAAGACCCAGAGGTAGTGGAGCGCGAGAAGGCCGATCGGGGGCAGAATCGTCGCGCGCCATTCCGCCTCACTGCCGGCGGCGAGCGGACGCGCCAGAACCCGCAGGGGCCACAGCACGGCGGCGATGCCTGGCTGCGCCGCCATGCGCGCGAGTGCGCCGCGCAACGCCGGGCCGCCCGCGTGGGCCGCGGCAACCAGGTCGGGCCACGCCGCCCAGAGCCCGGAACCCAGCGCCCCGAGCGCGGCCGTTACCAGCACGACCGAGACGACCCGGTGACGCAACCCGAACCGCCCGTGCTCCGCCAGACTGGTCCGGACCAGCGCCGCGCCCAGCCGATGGAGGGTGAGCGTCGTGATGAGCGCCCAGAAGCTCGCCGCCCGAAGCCAGGGTGAGATGCCCGCAGGCTGGAGGCCCACGAGGGCGGTCCAGATCCCCACGTTGACCAGGACGACGAGCTGAGTGCGCAGCAGCTTGTAATGGATCAGCCCCCGGCGGGTGATCGGCGCCGGGAAGAGAAAGGTGACTTCGGCCGGCGAGAACGCGAGCACCCGCGCATCGGGTGAGCCCAGCCAGGCCCAGGCCACCAGCAGGAGCACGCCCAACGCACCCCCGAATTCGAGCCAGGTCGGACTGGGGGGTGGGCCCGAGACATTCCGAGCTCGCTCCCAGAGCACGGCAGCGACCCACCCGCAACCGAGCAGCAGGGCGAGCGCGTAGCGCGGGCTGCGCACCCGTGCCACCTGTCGTCTGAGACGGTTCACTACCGTTCGACGCGTGAGATAGACCAGAGCGGCGGTCACGCTTGCACTCCGTCCCGGCCGATCAGGCGCAGGAACACTTCTTCCAGCGGCCGGCCGGCGAGGTCGGGGCGCCCGGCCACGATATCCGCCATGGTACCGAAGGCGGCCATGCGGCCGGCCACCAGCACCAGCACTCGAGTGCAGACCTCCTCCACCAGGTGGAGCAGGTGGGAGCTCAACAGCACCGCCGAACCTTCCTGGGCTCGGCGCACGATGGTCGTCCGCATCTTCCGGATCCCGACCGGGTCGAGGCCGGTAAGCGGCTCATCCAGCAGGAGCGCGCGTGGCTCGTGCAGGAGACCGCAGGCGATCGCCAGCTTCTGTCGCATCCCCCGCGAGAGCTCGCCCGGCAGCACGGCCCCCTTCTCGGTGAGCTCGAGCTCCGCCAGCAACGCCGGGATACGGTCGGGCGCCTGCGCTACTCCGTAGAGCCGGCCCACGAAGCGGAGGTGCTCCTCCACTGTGAGATACTCGAACAGCTGCGGCTCGTCGGGAATGAACGCCAGCTCCCGCTTGGCGGATACCGGATCCCGGGCCAGATCGTGACCGGCTACCCGGATGGTGCCTTCGGTCGGGCGCACGATGCCGGCAATGCTGCGGAGCGTGGTGGTCTTGCCGGCCCCGTTCGGGCCCACCAGGCCCACGACCTCGCCGCTGCGAACCTCGAACGACAGGCTCTGGACTGCCTGGAGGTCCCCGTACAGCTTTGAGAGAGACTCGACCTGGATCACGCGGACCTCGATGCGGACTTATTGGCTGAAAATCGTGCTCGGCGCTCTGGCCGTATTCGCCGTGGGAATGGGGCTTCGCGCGGCCTTTCTCGGCGTCAGGTCACACCTGAAGGCGGTCGCGGACTCCAGCGATCCGATCTCCATTCCGCTGGCCTTCGTCCCCTTTCAACTGGACGGCGACCGGTTGGGGACGTTCGACCGCCTGGTGCTGATTCGCAAGTCGCCCAAGCAGGTAGCCTCCGTCCGGTTGGGGGTGAGGCTGACCGACTCGGCGGCGTCCGCCCGGCTCAGCGGCTGCGACCTGCTCGCCCGGGTTACGCCCAAACAGCGTGGTGCAGAGGCCGACTTCACCGACGCCGAGTTCACCTGCGTCAAGGGCGACTCGGTGGTCGCCCACGGGGCGGAGCGTTTCGGCGAAGTAGGGTTCGAGCCGGGCGACTTCAGTGTCGCGCTATACGTCCCGGCCGACGTGGCGCGCCGGCTGCGGAGCGAGTGGAGCCACGGACGGGCCCAGGGAGACCCCGGGGCAACCGGCGACTCCATCGCGGCCGCGGCAGCGCGAATGGGTGACTCGATCAGCGAAGCGGCCGCGCGTCTCGGCGACTCCATGGCCCGGCTGGGCGAGATGAGGGGTGACTCCATTGCCGACGCCGCGCGGCGGCAGGCCGATTCGGCGCGGGCTCGCGCCCGCCACCTCCGCGACTCGCTGCGGGCCGCTCACCGGCACCGCTGACCTCCCATGCTCCTCGTCATCGACAACTACGACAGCTTCACGTACAACCTGGTCCAGTACGCCGGAGAGTTGGGGGCGGAGCCCGAGGTGTATCGCAACGACGCGCTCACGCCGGAAACCGCGCTCGCACTGGCGCCGTCCGCGATCATCGTCTCGCCCGGCCCGTGCACGCCGCGAGAGGCCGGCATCTCGGTGGCGCTCATCCGGGCGGCGGCGGGCCGGGTTCCGGTGCTCGGCGTGTGCTTGGGGCACCAGGCCATCGGCGAGGCCTTCGGTGGCGCCGTGGTGCGGGCCGAGCGCATCATGCACGGTAAGACTACCGATGTCGTACACGATGGCCGGGGCCTCTTCGCCGGCCTGCCCTCGCCGCTCCGGGCCATGCGCTACCACTCGCTGGTAGTGTCGCCCCGGGGACTCCCGGCCGAGCTCGAGGTGACCGGCTGGTCCGCCGACCGCGCGCCGGGCCAGGAGATCATGGCGCTCCGCCACCGGCGCCACCCCGTGTTTGGCGTGCAATTTCACCCGGAGTCGATCGCGACGGAGCAGGGGAAAACCATCCTGAAGAACTTCCTGGAGCTGGCCCGGGCAGCGGCTGCTCCACAGCCGGCGGTTGCCATCTAAGTCGTTCCGCTCCAACCCAATAGCAGCCCGCTCGCAGCCCGACCGCTCTTCCGGCACACATTTTGACTCGGACGGTCCGGCCTATTACCTTCGATGATGCGCGTTCGAAGCGCCTTCTCGGCTGGACCCGTTTCCCCCTTAAGCCTTGGGTGTCCCCCCTATCCCGGGCGGGTCCACGCCCCTAGGCCCTTCTCCTAAGAGGGAGCTCTCATGCCCAGCGGCAGCAACGCGACCAAGTACATCTTCGTCACCGGCGGCGTTGTCTCTTCTCTCGGGAAAGGGATCGCCGCCGCTTCGTTGGGCCGCCTGCTCGTGGAGCGTGGCCTGAACGTCACCATGCAGAAGTTCGATCCCTACATCAACGTCGATCCGGGGACCATGTCGCCGTTCCAGCACGGCGAGGTCTTCGTCACCGACGACGGTGCGGAGACCGACCTCGACCTCGGCCACTACGAGCGCTTCATCGATCGCTCCCTCTCCCAACAGAACAACGTCACCACCGGCCGCATCTACCAGGCGGTGATCAACAAGGAGCGGCGCGGCGAGTACCTCGGTTCCACCGTCCAGGTCATCCCCCACATCACTGACGAGATCAAGAACGCGATCCGGCGCACCGCCCCGGGACACGACATCGTGATCACGGAGATCGGTGGAACCGTGGGCGACATCGAGTCACTGCCGTTCCTCGAGGCCATCCGTCAGTTCCGCCAGGAAGTGGGCCGGGACAACGCGCTGTTCATCCATTTGACACTGGTGCCCTTCATCGCCGCTGCCGGCGAGCTCAAGACCAAGCCGACC
>DASQPE010000332.1:0-2026 GCA_035644115.1 Gemmatimonadales bacterium | reverse complement strand
TGCACGTTCACCAAGAGGGGCCGTTCGCCCTGATTCAGATCCGTCGTGAGTCCGCTCGCGAAGCTAGTTGAGTCGGCGCTGTTCGCCTCAGCGCGACCGCTCACGGTCGAGGAGCTCATGACCCTCGATCCGCAGGCGGGCGCGGCGGCGGTGCGGGGCGCCTTGGCCGAGCTCCGGAACGCGTTCGCGACGGGCGACCACGGGGTCGAGCTGGTCGAGATCGCCCAGGGGTGGCAGTTCCTGACGCGGCGGGAGTATGCGGAGGCGATCGATCGCGCGCAGTTCGCGCTGCGCCCGCGCCGGCTCAGCCCGGCGGCGCTCGAGACGCTGGCCATCATCGCGTACCGGCAGCCCGTGGGACGCGTCGAGGTGGACGAGATCCGGGGCGTGGATTCTGGCGCCGTGATCGAGAAACTGAGCGAGCGCGGGCTGGTGGAGATCGTGACCCGAGGGGAAGGGCTGGGCCGGCCGCTGCTGTACGGCACCACGCCGCAGTTTCTGGAGATCCTCGGCCTCAAGGACCTGGATGAGCTGCCGCGGCTGGATGAGCTGTCGGTAGCGCTCCGGCCGCCCGCACCCGCCGAACCCGAATGATGCTGATGCGCCTGCAACGCGCCCTGGCGCGTGCGGGCGTGACGTCCCGCCGCAAGGCCGAGGACCTGATCCGCGCGGGTCGGGTGCGCGTGGACGGCGCCGTGGCCACGATCGGCATGAGCGTGGATCCGCTGCGCCAGCGCGTCACGGTGGACGGCCGCGCGGTGAAGGCCGCGGGGCCCGTCACCTGGCTCGCGCTCAACAAGCCGGTCGGCTATGTGGTGAGCCGCGGAGATCCAGAAGGCCGACAGACCGTTTATAGACTCCTCCCCAACGTACCGGGACTCACGTACGTTGGACGACTGGACGTCATGACGTCGGGGCTGCTGTTGTTCACCACGGACGGCGCAGCGGCGCATCGACTGATGCACCCGCGCTTCGCCGTGCCCCGCACCTATTGGCTGCGAGTCCATGGCTGCGGCGCGGACGAAGTGCGCGCCGCGCTGGCGCGACCCCCGGTCATCGACGGTCGCCCGGTGCGGGTCGTGGACTTTCGGCTGCGCCCCGTAGAGCGCAGCGTCGAGGTCGAGATCACGCTTGCAGAAGGCCGCCAGCGCATCGTCCGGCGGCTCGCCGAGGCGCTGGGACTCAAGGTCGAGTGGCTGCACCGCGTCTCGTACGGGCCGGTGCGGCTCGGGAAACTGGCCGAGGGCAAGTACCGGCGGCTTGCCCAGAACGAAGTCGAGGCCATCGAGCGACTGCATGAACCTGCGTGAAGGAGTCGAGCGCTAGGCCATGGCAGCGGAAACCGCAGGAGTCGAGCGCGCCCTCGGCGCCATCGGGACGACGTTCCGCCTGATGCGGCTCTATCCACCGACGCACCCCGCGGTGGTCGAGGCCTTGAAGCAAATCGGCGAGGCGATCCCAGGCCTCGCCGCGCTGGGTACCGTGGAGTGGAAGGTGGGCGTCACCGGCTTGCACTGGCACGGCCAGCACCTGCTGCCCCGCAACGCACAGATTGCCGAGCTCGCCGGCCTGTTGTACGCGCGCGGCGTGCGGGCGGTGACCCTCAATCCGGGCATGGCGCCCGAGCACGTGCTGGCGCTGTTCCAGGTGGCCACCGGCACCGTCCCGCCCGACGATGGGACGCTCGGTCGTATCACTCTGACGCTGGGACGCCGCACCTCCGCCCGGCTCGAGCGACTGCGCACGCCGACGCCGGCGTCGGGTGCGGCGGCGATACCGGAGTCGTCGGCCGAATCGAGTCCCCCGACCGCCGTCACGACGGAGCAGTCGACCGCCGCGGCGGCCGGCGCGCTGATGGCCGGAAAACGAGCCAGCGCCGCGTTCCGGCCCGACGTGTTGCCGGTCGATGTGGAAGTGAAGCGGGCCGTGACCGCGCTCGGGAACGCCAACACGACCGAGGAGCAGGCCGCCGCGGTCGACAAGCTCGCTGCGCTCGCCCCCCAGCTGTTGGGGTTGCACGACGTCG
>DASQPE010000331.1:0-19021 GCA_035644115.1 Gemmatimonadales bacterium | reverse complement strand
GAGAGGAGCACGTCGATGAGCTCTCCGTCGCGCTTGACCAGGCGGTACTCGATGTCCCGCCGTGGCTCACCGGCCCGGAGCTTGGCGATTCCCTCGATGGCACGCCGGCGCGATTCCACCGTGTGGAAGTCGGTAACGGGACGGCCCAGCACCTCGTCGCGGGTGTAGCCCATCACCCTGAGCCAGTGGTCGTTGACTGCCACCAGCCGGCCGTCGTTGTCGATCGAGTGGAGCATGACCGGCGTGTCATTGTAGAGCGTGCGATAGCGCCTCTCGCTGTTGCGCAGCGCTTGAGCCACCTCGTGCTCTTCAATCATCACGCATCGAGCCTCGACATGTCGCATGTGCAGCAAACAAACCTACGGTGCCGACCGTACCCGGAAATGCGGTCTTGGCCGATGGGAGTCTAACAGTCGAGAATGACCGGGCTAGAACGCGCTTGCTATCCTCGCGGTCTCCATCAAGGCCACATTGTCCTCGGCACCGTCAGGCCCGGTCAATTAGTCCCGCGACGATCGCACCGATGACCTGAGCTGGAACGGGTGGGGCGCACCGGGATAGTTTTCCGCCATGATTACCCGCGAAGACCTTCAACCCATACCGCTGCTCGCCGAGCTTCCGCCCGAGCAGCTGGACGCGATCGCCGCCCGCGCGGCGGAGCTGACCCTGGACCCCGGCGATTGGCTGATTAGAGAGGGCGAGCAGGCCGCGTTCTTCTTCCTGCTCCGCGGCCGGGTCGCCGTCATCAAGACCATGGCGGGGGCAGACCGCGAGATCAATACCATCGGTCCCGGCGCCTACTTCGGCGAGGTGCCGCTCCTGCTGGGCAGCCCGGCCATCGCCAGCATTCGCGCCGAGGAATCCTGCCGCGTGGCGCGGCTCGAGGCCGATGACTTCAACGAATTAATTCTCTGCTCGCGCCGCCTGGGCGACCAGTTGTTCGCCACCATGGTTCAGCGCATCACGCAGGCGCGCGCCCGAACCGCCGACATCCCGCGCACCGCGATCACCCTGGTGGGGCAGCGCTGGGATCCGGAATGTCATGCTCTGCGGAACTTCCTCACCCGGAACCGCGTGGTCTACACCTGGGTCGATCAAGCCGACGCCGACGCGGCGTCCCGGGTGCCGGGCGGGCTGGCGGACGATGCGCGCTGTCCGCTGCTCGTACTCACGGACGGCTCCCGGCTCACCGCCCCGAGCCTCCGGGTGGTGGCCGAGCACATCGGCCTCGCCACCAGACCGTCGGCTGCCGCGGCTGAGGGAGTCAATGACGTCGTGATCGTCGGGGGCGGTCCGGCCGGGCTGGCGGCGGCGGTTTACGGCGCGTCCGAAGGTCTCAAGACGATCCTCATCGAGCGGCTCGCCCCCGGGGGTCAGGCCGGCAGCTCGTCGCGGATCGAGAATTATCTGGGGTTCCCGACCGGTCTCTCGGGTGAGGAGCTGAGTACCCGCGCCTGGCGCCAGGCCGAACGGTTCCACGCCGAGATCATTCTTGCCCGCGACGCCGTCGGTCTCGCCCCGGCCGGGAGCGCCGAGGCCGACGGCCGGGCCCACACGGTGCGGCTGGACGGAGACGAATGCGTTCGGGCCCGCGCCGTGATCCTGGCGCCGGGCGTCAGCTGGCGGCGGCTCGCGGCCCCCGGGATCGATCGGCTGCTCGGGCGCGGAGTCTACTACGGCGCGGCCCGCACCGAGGCCCAGCAGGTTCGAGGTAAGCACATCCACCTGCTGGGTGGTGGAAACTCGGCCGGTCAGACGGCGGTCTGGTTCGCCAACTACGCCGAGCAGGTCAGTATGCTGGTGCGGGGCCGGTCGCTCGCCGCCAGCATGTCGCAATACCTCATCGATCAGCTCGCGACCAAACGCAACGTGGATCTCCGGTTCAACACCGAAGTGGTCGCGGTGGACGGCCGGGACCACGTGGAGCAGCTCACCCTGCGCGATCGGGTGCAGGGCACCCAGCGTACGGAGCCGACCGGCGGCGTGTTCATCCTGATCGGCGCGGACGCGGAGACCGGGTGGCTCCCCGCCGCGATCGTGCGGGACGCTCCGGGCTACGTCTGCACCGGGCGCGACATGCTCCAGGCGCTCGAAGCGGCAGGGAACCTCGGCGCCGGGTGGACCCTGCCCCGAGATCCCTACTTGCTCGAGACCAGCGTGCCCGGCATCTTCGCCGCCGGCGACGTCCGCCATGGCTCAATGAAGCGGGTGGCGTCCGGCGTCGGTGAGGGCAGCATGGCGATCGCCTTCGTGCACCAGTACCTGGCCGGCTGAGATCGTTACCAACCCGCACCATCATAGAATCTCATGGACTACCAGTTCGATCTCGTGAGCATCGGCAGCGGCCCCGCCGGGCAGCGGGCCGCCGTCCAGGCCGCCAAGCTCGGCAAGCGGGTCGGGCTGATCGAGCGGCGCCAGGTGCTGGGCGGCGTATGCGTGGACACCGGAACCATTCCGAGCAAGACCTTCCGCGAGGCAGTCCTCTGGGCTTCGGGCGCAGCGGGGCTCGACGGGAGGCCGGCGGGCCAACCCGAGCGCCGTCCCACCGCGGAGCAGCTGCTCCAACGGGTGAACGCGGTGGTGGAGCGGGAGTGCCGGGTCATCGAGGATCAGCTCCGCCGCAACGACGTCGAGGTCATCGCCGGCGAAGCGTCGTTCAAGGACCCTCACACCCTGATCGTCAGGAGCGACAACGGATGGCGCGAGGTCACCGCCGCCAGCATCGTGCTGGCCGTAGGGACCCGTCCGGGACCGGTGCCCGGCGTGGCACCGGACGGTGAGGTCATCATCTCGAGCGATGACATCATGAGCCTGAAGCGGATCCCCCGCACCCTTACCGTGGTCGGGGCCGGCGTCATCGGGATCGAGTATGCGTCGATGTTCGGCGCGCTGGGCGTCCAGGTATCGCTGATGGAGCGGCGGGACCGCCCGCTCGAGTTCCTCGACCATGAGATCGTAGACGAGCTCCTCCATCAGATGCGCAAGCGCAACGTGATGTACCGGCCGGGCGAAGCCGTCGCCCGGCTGGAGATCACCGAGGGGCCGCCCAAACGGGTGGTGCTGGAGCTGGAGTCGGGAAAGCGGATGGTGTCGGACCTGGCGCTGTTTGCCGTGGGACGCGTCGGCGCCACCGACATGCTCAACCTGGAAGCCGCCGGCCTCACCGCCGACGATCGCGGACGCCTAAAGGTGGACGAACAGTTCCGCACCACCGTGCCGCACATCTTTGCCGCGGGTGACGTGGTGGGCTACCCGAGCCTGGCCGCGACATCGAGCGAGCAAGGGCGGATCGCCGCCTGTCACGCGCTGGGCGTGCCCGCCAAGCCGATGGCGACCCACTTTCCGATCGGGATCTACGCCATTCCCGAGGTCTCGATGGCCGGCGCGCCGGAGCACGAGCTGACCAAGCAGAAGGTGCCCTACGAGGTCGGGATCGCCCGCTATCGCGAGATCGCCCGGGGTCAGATCGTGGGCGACGACAGCGGGATGCTCAAGCTCCTCTTCCATCGCGCCGACCGGCGCCTGCTCGGCGTCCACATCATCGGCACCGGCGCCACCGAGCTGCTGCACATCGGGCAGGCGGTGCTCGGGCTTGGCGCCGGGCTCGACTACTTCCTCGAGACGGTCTTCAACTACCCAACCCTGGCGGAGTGCTACAAGGTCGCGGCCCTGAACGCGGCGAACAAGCTGGCGAGCTGACCGGGCGTCGATCGTTCTACTCGTCCGGCTTGGTCGACACCAACCCGGCCCACATCGTCTTCCACTCCTCCATCGACTTCACCACGTCCGGGAGTCCCAGGGCGACGACGCCGATTAGCGTCCTGAGCCGCAACGCCAGCCCGCGCATCGAGAAGCCACTCCCCAACCGCTCCTGGGTCGCCTCGCTGAGAAACTCCCTCACCCACACACCGACGAGTGTGTCCGGTACGCTGGACAGATCCTGCGCGACGTATTCCTTGAGGGGCCCGGACTGACGGGACAGCGGCGCACGCACCGATACGAGATACGGCCCACCGAGATGGCCGCCCGGCAGCGCCCGGAGCAGTACCTGAGCTCGAGCGTAATCGTAGCGGGCGAGGATGCTGTCGGCCTCGTCCGAGCGGGGCACCTCGCTGACCGGCAGATAGTTGATGTTGACCGTTCTGGGATCGATGTCCGCGGCGTATTGCCCGATCGCCGGTAGCAGGCGAACAAATTCGCTCACGGCGCGATGGTAGCGGGCTCGCGCCGCCGTCCCGGGTCGCGCGCCGAGGAGGAGGTAGCTGTAAAGTCCGTAGCCCTCCCGCTCCGGCGTCCCGCTCGGCAGGAATGATCGGGCGGGAAGCCCCGCCAAGGTTCCGGAAGGCGGCACCACCCTCACCTGGACCGTACAGCGATGCTTTCGCGCATCCCGGGTGGTCACCGCGATCACGGTCTGGTAGAGGCCGAGCCCCGCTTCGCGAAGGATCCATCCCCGGCTTGCTCCCGTCCCGACCAGGCGGCCGGCACTGGGCGTCCAGGTGTAGGTCGCGGTCGAATCGTAGGGATAGACCCGCAGCGTGACAGTATCGAGCGGAGACGTGGCGGGTACCGACGGAGTGCATACCACGATCGTGTCCGAGTCGCTGGCCGGCCGCTGCTGGGCGCTCACCGCACTGCCGACCAGCGCAACCACACCGATCCACCACCTGGTCACGGTCGGTTCCTCCGTGCTTTGAGCTTTGCGAAGACCCACTGGGCCCCGAGGACCAGCAGGGTCATGGCTCCGACAACCACGGCAGTGTCGCTCCTGGTAAGGTCCAGCTCCAGGTAGTGGAAGGCCACCCAGACCGTGAGCGACAGGACCAGCACGACGACGACCGTGGCGGCGGATAGCTTCATGGGATCCTCCCTATCACCGGCGTTGACTCTGGCTCAGCGCCCACCGACCAGCTGGAACCCGGCCCACCAGTATGGATTCAACGGTTCATCTCCTTCCCGCCCTCTGGCCCACTCCTTCCAGAGCTTCTTTTGCGCACCTTGCAGCGCCTCCGCTTTAGTGCGCCGAGGCTCCCCCAGCCATTCCTCGTAGAACTCTTTCACCAATGCGTCGGTGGCCGCCGTGTCCACTCTCCAAAGGCTGACGAGCACGCTGCGGGCGCCGCGCGCGAGAAACGCGCGCTGAAGCCCCAGCGTACCCTCGGTCTCCTTGATATTACCCAGCCCCGTCTCACAGGCGCTCAGCACGACGAGGTCGGCGGCGAGCCGCAGGGAGTCCACTACATCGGCAACGGTCAAGAGCCCATCGTCGGCTCGATCCGCGGCCAGCACGACGAAAGACTGCCGCGCCAAGCCTTCGGAGCCGAACGCGCGGCCGTGGGTCCCGAAGTGGATCAGCGTCGCTCCACGAATGCTCTTGACGACCGCGCTCTTGGTTGCGGTCGGCCCGGTCAGCACAGGGGCCCCAAGCCGGTCCCCCAGCCAGCGCGCCGTTCGTCCCGCCGAGGGGAGCGCGGGGAACGGGGCTCCGGTCTCGGGATCGAGCGGCATCGTGGGATCCCCCACGATGACGGCGCCCGGCAGACGAGGAGGAGAACCGGGCATCGGCACCGTGTCGATCTGGTCGAGAAACGCTATCGACGGCGAATACCGCAGCGCATGGAGAACCCCGAGCGGCGTCCCGCCCGCATCCGCCGGCAATGCCGCGAATGGAACGACCCCGAGCACGCCGTTCGGCACGATGATCAGCTCGCCCGAGCTCGCGAGCGCCGAACGAAATTCCGGCGGGATGATGATCTGTGATAACGCCGCCAGAACCGGCCGGAGTCCCTGCTGAACGATGGCGGCGGCCGGCCCCGGGACGGCAGTGCAGTTGGCCGGGAGTGGAATGGACACGTCCGTGAGCATGGTGGACCCCGAATCGGCCGCGGCCCCACCGGGGCCCGCCGCGTAGATCAGTCCCCGAAGCCCGGAGACCAAGCTGTCCAGCCAGGCCCTTGGCGCGCGCTGGCAGTGCACCCGGACGTCGCCCGAAGGGAGGGCAAGCCATCCGAGCAGCGCATCCCGAGTGACGAGGTAGCTCAGCGCCGGCGTACCGGCCGTGCGCAACGGCTGCAGCAGCGTGCTCGCCTCGGAGAGAGGATCGGCTCCCGGCCGCGGCGCCGCCGGCGCGGTCCCCGGCACTCCCCGAGTCTCGGACACCGTGGCTCGCAGCAGATCCAGCAGGGCCCGTGCTCGTCCTCGCTCGGCCACGACCAGCGACGCCTTCTGAGCGATATCCGAGCGGGTCCATTGTGCGAGCGTCAGCCATGCCAGCGCCCACTGCGCGGTAAGGTTCCGGTCCTGTTCGGCAAACACGACCCGGTCCTCGTCGTTCCCCGCCCGCTGCCTCACGCTCAGGCGCACGGCTGCCGCGGTGTCGTAGTACGCGACCGCTCGCCGGAGACTGGCGCTGTCGCCCGCGGCCTGATAGGCGGCGCCCAGGTAATACAGCGCGCTGCCTTCGCGTACGGGATCGCCCCGGCGGCGCATGTCCGTCCGCGCTCGCTCGAGGTAGCCGATACCGGCATTCTTGTCTCCCAGACGGAGGAGGGCCCGGCCGAGATCGTGATACGCCCAGCTCACGCCGGCTGCATCGCCCGCCGCCTGTTTGGCCGCCATCCCTTCTTGCAGGTAGCTGCGCGCGTCGGCTGCGCGCCCGAGCGCGAGGTAGGCCCGTCCGATGTTGATCAGCGTGAGTCCCCGGTAGTACATCCGGTGGGTCTGGCTCAACGCCGTGAGCGCCGCGTTGTACATCTCCAGCGCGCGCGCCGGCTGGGCCATGAGGTCATAGGTGTACCCCATGTTGTTGAGCGCGGTCGCCTCACCGCTGGCATCACCCAGGCTCCGGGTAATGGTCCGGGCGCTGTCGAGGTACTTGAGCCCCAGCGCAGGACGGCCGACGGTCGAATGGACCCGACCGAGATTGTTCAGCGTCGCGCCCACCCCGGCGGTGTCCCCCACTGCTGCCCGGATCGCCCGCGCCCGCGTGAGATACCCAAGCGCGAGCTCGATGTCACCCAACTCGTGATAGGCGATGCCGATGTCATTGCAGATTCTGCCGCGCTGCCGCGCGCGTTCCGGCAACTGCACCAGCGCCAGCGCTGCCTGGTAGAGCGGCAGCGCGGAATCGCTGCGGCCCTGGTACTGGAGCGTCTCCCCCAGCACGGCCAGTGCCTGCACCTCCTGCTGGCTTCCCGGCTGGTTACGCGCAGCCACCAGTGCCTCGCGCGCCAGCGGCTCCGCAGTGTCCGGTTTGCCGAGATAGTTGTAGAGGGTTGCCTCACGCGCCAGCGCCACCGACAGGCTATCGAGACGGCGGCCCTTCCTCGCCTCGTTGACCTTGGCGGAGATCACCTTGATCAGATTTCGTGCCTCGGCATCGCCCGGGGCAGGACCGCGAGCAGGGTCGGGAGCCGCGGTTTCGGCTGGTGCCTCGCACCCGACTACGGCCGCCGGAGATTGGCGGCCTGGAGGGAGCGCGGTGAACGCAAGAAGGAATCCCCGACCGAGAGCGGTCGAGGCGACCGAGCTCACTTGCCGCCCTCGATCTTCAGCTTCCGGAACAAGAACGCCGTAGGCTGGTCGACCTGGTCGGCGAGACTCTGACTGCCCTCGGCCACGATGAATTCCAAGGCGAACGTGCGGTTCCGAAATCCCGTCACGTCCACCGTCTTGAGGGCCCAGTCCGTACAGTGGGCATACAGGATGGAACGGCTCGGGATCACGGACTGGGTCCCGCACCCGCCTGCCTTCTCGGCGTAGCGCCCGGCCTGGAGATCGTCGGTGGTCACCTTGAACAGGGGGGTGCTGTCGCTGCTGGTTCGGAGCCGGACCACGATCGAGTCGTTGTGAGTCGTGGGATCGAACCGACTGGTCAGAAACGACCACTCGAACGATACCCGAAGCGAGTCGAACTGAGAGGGGTTGGGAATCGTCAGGTCCTTGGTCACGACGCCGCCGCTGACCACGACCACCTCTTTGTTCGAGCCCACGTCGAAGAAATTCGCGGTGGAAACGAAGAGAAACGAATCGGCCGCCGTAACTGTGCCGAACTGGTTGGTCATCCCGCCGAGTCCGCAGTACCCGTCGCTAAGGCAGTTCCAGGAGCCCTCAGGCAGGGCGTCGTTGAAGTAGAGATAGAGAAACTGCGGGTCGAGCACCTGACCGAACGAGGCGAAGCCAGTGCCGGTGTAGCCTTGGTCGAGCACACCGGTGTCCCCGTAGCTGAGTGGCGGCGGTCCGCTGGTGTCGCTGCTGCACGAGAGGACCGCGAGGGCCACTCCGAGGCTCGCAATGCACGCCCCCGGCATTCGCATATGACCTCCATTGCGCTGTCGGCGGTCGGAGAATTGTCGGAATCGGAACTGGTAGGGTGCACCCGCCGGCCATCGGGCGCCAGACCCCACATGCGACACGAGAGGCCGTTTTTGCGACACTGACCGCCCCAGCCTCCCGCCTAATGGCCCCGCGGGATGACCGGATCGGCGATCCCGCCGCCCTCTACGACTCTTGACGGGGACCAGAACGGCACCTAACATGGCGCCGATTACACGCATTTCGAGCTGCCGACGCGTCCCCCCGCGCCACGGCTTGCGAGGTGCCTCCATGCCACGTTCGAACCGCTGGTTCCGACTCTCCGCCTCCGCCGTCTGCGCGGTCCTCGTGGCCGCCTGCGGCTTGAGAGAGGGGCCCCCGAACGGCGACAGTGGCGCCGTGGAGGCTGCCAAGATCCCCGTCTCCACCGGCTCGGCCGACGCTAGGCGCGACTACCTGGAGGGCCGCGCGCTGGCCGAGAAGCTGCGGTTCCGTCAAGCCCGCGAGCGCTTCGAGCGCGCCGCCGGCGAGGACTCCACCTTTGCGATGGCCCATTACAGCCTGGCCTTGAACGCGGCCAGCCCGAACGACTTCTTCGCGCACCTGGGCCACGCCGTCGCGCTGGCGGACAAGGCATCCGAGGGCGAGCGGCTCCTGATTCAGGCCCTGGAGGCGGGAGCGAATGCCGATCCCGCCCGGCAGCGGCAGTATTACCTGCAGCTGGTCACGAGTTACCCGGAGGACGAGCGCGCCCATCTGCTCCTCGCCACCGCCGATTTCGCCCGGCAGGACTACGCTTCGGCGGCCGAGCAGCTCCGCAAGTCGGTGCAGATCGCGCCCGACTTCGCGCCCGCCTACAACCTCCTGGGATACGCCTACATCCCCATGCGGCGGTACGCTGACGCGGAGAAGGCTTTCAGGAAGTACATCCAGCTGATCCCCAAGGACCCCAATCCCTACGACTCGTACGCCGAGCTCCTGATGAAGACGGGGCGCTACCCCGAATCGATCGTGCAGTACCGCAAGGCGCTCGCCGCCGACTCGACCTTCATGAACTCGTACGTCGGCGTCGCGACCAACTTCATGTACCTGGGGCAACCCGACTCCGCGATCGCCACCACGAAACAGCTGGAGCGGGTCGCGGACGACAATGGGGGGCGGCGACTCGCCACCTTCAGTCGTGCGGTGACCTATGCCGACCAGGGCAAGCTCGACCGGGCCCAGCGGGAGCTCGAGGCGCAGCGCGCCCTGGCCGAGCATGACCACGACCCCGCGCTGATCGCCAATGACGCAGCCGCGATCGGCGACGTGCTGCTGGAAGCGGGCAGGCCGAAGGACGCGCTCCGTAGATACGAGGAGGCGGCAACGGCGCTTCAGCAATCCGATCTGTCCCAGGAGGTCAAGGACGACGCCGGGCTCGTGCTCCGCTACAACCGGGCGCGGGTGGCCATCGCGACCAAGGACCTGGCGGCCGCCAAGGCGGAGGCCGACTCCTTCATGGCCGGCGCCGCCGCCAAGAACAACGATGGGGAGATGCGGCAGGCCCACGAGCTCAGGGGAACGATCGCGCTGGCGGAGCAACACTACGAGGTGGCGCTGGATGAGCTCGGACGGGGCAACCAGCTCGATGCTTACAACCTGTATCGACAGGGACTGGCCTATCGCGCCAAGGGCGACGTCACCAAGGCCAAGGAAATGTTCACAGCAGCGGCCAACCTGAACGGCCTGCCGACGCTCAACGCGGCGTTCGTGCGGGCCAAGGCGAAGCGCGCGGCGGCATAGCCGGTCGCGCTACCGCTCCTGGTCGGATCCCCTCGGCCCGAGGCGCTCGAGCAGCGCACCGAGCCGCCGCATCTCTTCCCCATAGCGGGACCAGTCGAGCTCGCGCTGCGCCTGGAGCGCGGCCTGATATCTCTGGCGAGCCTCGGCGGCCAGCGCGCGAAATCCGGAGTCCACGACCGACGCTTTCCCGGCGACCGGCGCCCCGGCCGGGGCCGGCGCGCCCGCCGCGACTGGGGGCTCGGGCTCACGCCCCGACGTGGGCGCGCCACCGAACAGCTCGGCCAGGGCCGCCTCCAGGTTTTCCCCCATCACCACCCGGTTCTCGTAAGCGACGACCACCCGCTTGAGCTCGGGGATCCGGCCGCCTTCCGCCTGGAGATAGAGCGGCTGCACGTACAGCAGCGATTCCTCGATCGGGATCACCAGGAGGTCGCCCCGGATCACCCGTGAGCCCCGCTGGTCCCATAGGGAGATCTGGCGCGAGATGTCGGTGTTCTGGTTGATCCGGTTCTGGATCTGGATCGGACCGAACGCCAGCTTCTGCCGGGAGAGCCGGTAGACCCGCAGCTTCCCGTAGGCCTCGCCGTCGTTCCGCGCCACCATCCATGCCGCCAGGTTGTCCTTCCCCCTCGGGGTGTAGGGCACCATGTAGATGAACTCCGCCTTCGATTCTTCCGGCAGCCGCATGACCAGGTGCCGCATGAACGGCACCGCCCCTTCCCGCTCGGCCACGGCCGGGACCTGCCACTGATCCTCCCGATGGTAGAAATCCTCCGGCTCATCCATGTGGTAGGTCGCGTAGAGGCTGGTCTGGATCCGGTAGATGTCGTCGGGATACCGGATGTGAGCCCGAAGGCCGGCCGGCATGCGATCCAGTGGAGCGAAGATGCCGGGAAAAGCGCGGGCCCAGGTCCGGATCACCGGATCGGCCGGAGCGCTGAGATACGCCGCGAGCGAGCCGTTGTACGCGTCGATCACGACCTTGACGCTGTTCCGCATGTAGTTCGTGCCGTCGTTGAGCCGCTGCGCGTAGGGATAGCCGTCCGAAGTGGTGTACGCGTCGAGAATCCATTGCAGCGTGCCGTCGTCCGCCAGCACCAGATAGGGGTCCCGATCGAATCGGAGGAATGGCAACGCCGCCTCCGCCCGGATCTTGATGTCACGGTAGTAGAGCACCCGGCTGTCGTTGGTGATGTCCTGCGAGAACAGGATCTTGCTCGAGCCGAATCGGATGGCGAGCGCGAGGCGGCGCAGCAGGGTGCCTACCGGGACGCCGCCCTTGCCGGCGTACGCGGCGTAGACGTTCGCGTCCCCCGACGGATGGTCGAACTCGCGCTGGCGGGTCCCCACGAACACGAACTCGTTCTCGAGCTCGCCGTAGTAGATCTGCGGCCTGGTGATGCGCAACGACACCGTCGAGGTCGGCGGCAGGTCCCGGATGAACAACACCGGAAGGCCTTCCGGCGTCACCTGGTTGACCGGGCCCAGCGTGAGCCCCATCCCGTGGGTGAACGTCAGGTGCTCGTTGATGAAGGTCCGGGTCGGAAGCGACGCGACGTTGAGCTCCCGCGGCGAGAGCAGAACCTGCCGATATTTGCCGTCGATCCAATAGCGGTCGTCGTCCACCGACACGAAATCGTAGTAGGTCCGGATCTCCTGCAGCTGGCCGAAGGTCATCAGCAGCGGATCCCGGTCCCACAGCCGCACGTTGTCGATCGTGGGGCCGTTGGCCCGGATGTTCGCCAGCGTGAGGCCGGCCTCGCCCCGCAGCTCGCGAACGTCCACGCTGTCCAGCCCCCAGGCCTGCCGGGTGGCGAGTATGTGATTCCGGAGGTAGGGCGTCTCCCGAGTCAGCTCGGTCGGCGCGACGATGAGTTTCTGCATCACCTGGGGAAACAGGCCCCGTCCCACGAATGCCACGACCAGATAGCCTCCGACGGCCCAGAGCCCGTACGGGAGCAGCCGATCCCGCAGCCCACCGACCACGATCGCCACGGCAGCCAGGCCCGCCACTACCGCGGAGAGTCGCAACGCGGGGAGCTGGGCGTGCAGGTCGGTGTAGCTGGCGCCGATCAGGGGGCCGGTGTTCGAGTAGAGCAGGCTGGGAATGTCCACCATCCACAGCCGCAGCGCGGTGAGCAGCAGCAGCGCCGCCAGGACAATGGCGAGGTGCAACCCCGCCGACGGCTCGATTCGGAGCCGCCGCGGGGCCGGGACCAGGTCGCCCCGCACGGCGTACACCGGTACCAGCAGCACGAGCGAGAGAGTCCCGAGCGTGCCCAGGAACCCGAGCGCCGCCGACAGCGCGGGCAGGGTGAACAGGTAGAAGCCGATGTCGCGCGAGAAGACCGGATCCTTGATCCCGAACGGCACGCCGTAGATCGCCGGGAGCACCACGTCCCAGGTCGCGGTCGCGCCGAGCCCGGCCAGAAGCCCCACGGCGATGGCCGCGGGGAGGCTCGCACGGCGCAACGCTACGGTCAGATTGAGCCGCGGCGCCGACTGCGCGAGCTGAAGCAGAATAGGGTTGGGGACCAGCCCGCGCTGGGCGATCCGCAGGTTCAAGTAGAGCAGCCCGAACGCGAGCCCGCCGCCGGCGAGGAAGAGGAGCACCCGGGTGCCGACCGCCCGGGTGAACACGACCTGGTAGCCGATCTCCTGGAACCACCACCAGTCGGTGACCAGCGCAATCACCCCGGGGAAAAAGATCCCCAGCAGCGCTATGGCGACGATCGCCAGGATGATGAGCCGGCGTCGAGTCACGATTATGCCAGGTTCATCTTCCCGAGCAGCGCCCTGAACCGGGGGTGGGAATGGAGGGTGGTAAAGAGAAAGGAACCCTTGATCCCGTAGACGCTGCCGGCCCGCTCCTCGAAGGCCTGTTCCAGCAGGTCCATCGCGGCCTCCTGGTCCCCCAGTCCCGTATGGACATACGCCACGTGGTAAGGCGAGACGTATTGCTCCCGCGCCATCTCCTCCAACCGGCGGAGCACCTCCCCAGCCTGTTCGATCCTCCCCGCCTCGCCGTAGGCCTGACCGAGCTGCCCCAGATACAGCGCATTGCCGGGAACCAGCGCCACCGCTTGCTCCAGCTCGGCGATGCCCTCGTCCAGCCTGCCATTCCTGAGATACGCCCACCCCAGCGTCGAGCGCCCGCGACCGTACTCCGGCTCGAACTCGATGCATCGCAGGGCTGCCTCGAGCGCCTCCTGGTGTCGCCCGGCGCGGAGCAGCGTGGCGGCAACGTCGGCCCGATGGGTCAGCGGGTCCAGCTCCTGAGCCCGCTTCACCAGTGCCACCGCCTCATCGAACCGCTCCAGGGCGGCGCACAACCACCCGTAGTGGTCGTAGATATCTGCGCTGCCCGGGCTCAGCTCGAGCGCCAGCTTGAACTCCTGCTCGGAGCCGGCCCAGTCGAAGTCGTGGACGCACTTGAGCAGCGCCAGCACCGAATGCGCCTCGCCCAGGCTGTCGTCGAGCGCCAGGGCTTTCGTGACCGCCTCCCTGGCCTGCTCAAATGCCTCTTCCTCCCGCAACCCGCCGCCGCCCGCCCCGGCCGCCAGCTCCGCGTATGCCAAGGCCACGCCCACGTGTGCCATGGCGTAGCTCGGGTCGGCCGCGATCGCCTGCCGGAAGTACTCGATCCCCTTCCGGATGCTCTCCTCGGTGTAGCGGGTGTAGCAGTGGCGTCCCTGGAGATAGAGCTGGTACGCCTGAAGATTGTGCGTCGGCTCGCGGCGGAGCCGGGTGCGCTCCACCGGCGACAGCTCCGCCTCGAGCGCAGAGGCAATCTGGAGCGCGACGTCGGTCTGGATCGCGAAGATGTCGGTGAGGTCGCGGTCGTAGGTCTCGGACCACAGATGCCGGTCCGCCTCCGCGTCGATCAGCTGGGCGACGATCCGTACCCGATCGCCCGCCCGCCGCACGCTCCCGTCCAGCAGGGTCGCGACCTCGAGCTTCGCTCCGATTTCCCGCAGGCTCTGCTCCCGCTGCTTGAACGGCATCACGGACGGGCGCGAGATCACCTTGATGGAGCGGATCTTCGACAGCTGCGCGATCACGTCCTCGGTGATCCCATCCGCGAAGAATTCGTTCTCCGGGTTGGCGCTCAGGCTTCGGAACGGAAGGACCGCGACCGAGGGAGACCGGCGCCGGACGCCGGCCGGCGCGGTAAGCGCGGCCGCGAATGCCGAGGCCGAGGCGAACCGATCGGCCGGCGCACTGGCCAGTGCTTTCAGGAGCGCGTCTTCCACCGCGGGCGGCACCGTCGCCCGCAGGCGGCGGACCCGCGGCACCGGGTCGGTGAACCGCTTGGTGATCACCGCCTGCGCCGTCGCTCCCGTGTACGGCGGCTCGCCCGCGAGCAGCTCGTAAAGCACGCAGCCCAGGCTGTACACGTCGCTCCGGGCATCGAGCGTCCGTTCGGCAGAGGCCTGTTCCGGGCTCATGTACGCGGGCGTGCCCACCATCAGCCCGATCTCGGTGAGCCGGTCACCCGGCATGGCGCCGGATGCCAGCGCGATGCCGAAGTCGGTGACCATCGCCTCGCCTTCGTGCAGCAGGATGTTTTCGGGCTTGATGTCGCGGTGGATCAGGCCGCGGGCGTGCGCATGATCCAGCGCCGCCGCGACCTGCCGCACGATGCCGATCGCTTCATCGATCGGCAGCTGGGTCTCCCGGGACAGCTTCTGCCGCAGCGATTCGCCGCGGACGAAGGGCATCACGTAGAAGAGGAGCCCGCCGGCTTCGCCCGAGTCGTAAAGCGGCAGGATATGAGGGTGATTGAGCCCGGCGGCGACCTCGATCTCGCGGCTGAAGCGGTCGGGGCCGAGCATGGCTCCCAGCTCGGCCCGGAGGACCTTGATCGCCACCTTCCGGCGATGCTTCAGGTCGTCCGCCAGATAGACGGTCGCCATCCCGCCGCGACCGACCTCGCGCTCGAGGGCGTAGCGGCCGGCGAGAGCGGTGCCGACGCGGCGCAGCTGATCGGATGGCTGGGAGACCTCGGTCCTGTTCGTACCACGCCTCGAGGTATGCTGGGACCGGGAATATGCACGGGAATCGCCTTTGGTGGGCCCGGTCGGATGCGCTGGATCACTGAACCCGGCCGGCGGGTCCCGGTACCTTGTATCAGATCCTGCCGATCGTCGGCCGATGCGCAGACCAGTCGCTTGCCTTCTCATCCCCCTCCAGGGCATTGGCGCTGCCCTCGCCCTGGGCTGCGGCGGCAGCGATCTCACGCTGCCCAGCGACAGCCAACCGGCTGCCCTGGCGGTGGTGGCCGGGAACAACCAGACCGCCAAGGCCGGACAGGCGGTCCCGGAGCCGCTGGTGGTCCAGGCGACCGACCCAGCGAAACGCCCGGTCGGCCAGGTTCGGGTCGCCTTCGTCGTCACGGCGGGCGGAGGCGCCACGGCCCCCGACACCGCGGTCACCGATGCCGACGGCCGGGCGTCCTCACGATGGACCCTCGGGATGGCGCCGGGAGCTCAGGGCGTCGAGGCCCGGATCGTCGGCTCGGATCCGGTCAGGGCCACGTTCACCGGCACGGCTTCCAGCACGCCCACCGGGCCGGCGGCCACCACCACCCAGATCACCTCGGTCAGTCCTTCGCCCTCGTTCCCCACCCAGGCGGTAGTGGTCGGCTTCCGGGTTACTTCGACCGGCGGCACGCCGACCGGGACCGTTACAGTCGGCGACGGGACCGTGAGCTGCACCGGCACGGCTCCAGCCGGCCAGTGCAGCCTGGCGCTGCCGACCGCCGGTACCACCACCTTGACCGCACGCTACGCTGGTACGGCGACCTTCGGCTCGAGCTCGGCTACGGCGCCGCACGAGGTGGTTGTGGCCGGAACGCAGACCGCGCTGTCGTCGAGCGCCAACCCATCCGCGCACGACCAGAGCGTGACGTTCACGGCCTCGGTCACGAGCCCGTTCCGCACGCCGAATGGATCGATCCAGTTCGTCGAGGGAAGCTGCGCCACCCCGACTCGGACCTGGGGCATGGGAAACCTGGACGCCGCAGGGCGGGCCAGCTTCTCGACTCAGGCGCTCTCGGGCGGGACCCATCCCATGCTTGCCTGTTATCTCGGCAACAGCACGTTTGCCCCGAGCGCGAGCGCCATTCTTGAGCAGGAGGTGACCAAGAAAGGGCGCGGCTGAGCTAGTGATGCCCGCCGCGCCCTTCGGGTGCCGCTAGCAGCTGCGTCAGAGGACGAACGGAATCAGCGCCCAGCTCTCCCGCCGGTACTGCTCGTATTCAGGAAAGATCTCGCGCATCCGCGCCTCCTCGGCCCGGCTCTTGAGCATGAACGACACCAGCGCCAGGGCCACACCGATCAGCGCCCGCCACTCGCCGACGGTCACCGCCGTCCCGAGAAACGCGAGCATGATGCCGGTATAAATCGGGTGGCGGAGGCGCTGGTAGGGACCGGTGCGGATCAGGGCGTGGTCCTCCTTTACTACGACGTCAGCGCTCCAGTTCCGGCCGAGGTGGCGCCGGGCCCAGACCGAGAAGCCCAGCCCCGCCGCGAGCAGCGCCGCGCCCAGCCAGGCGAACGACGGGCCGACAGGCACGAAGCGTTCCCGCAGCGCCCGCGGCCACCAGCCCGGCACCGCCAGGAGAAAGGCGGCGAGAAGGAGCGGCACCCGATGGAGGGCCTGCGACTTGAGCGGCTCCTGCCACCGGGTCTCCTTCACGTCCCGGGCGGAAACCGCCCAATAGACCAGCCACGCGAGCCACAGCGCTGGAATGACGAGGCGCAGAACCGGTTCGGGCATCGTCTGCGGGGGCTTCCCTACGGCATCGCCTGGGGCCGGCCCTTCGCGAACAACTCTCCGAAGAAGTCGCCGCTGTTCCAGGTCGGGCGGTGCGGCGCGTTCGCCACGTCGTAGCCGATCGCAAAGTTCAGCTTCATGAGCTTGACCGCCGGCTTGAAGTCGAGCGGCTGTTTCATGTCGTCGAACGGCGAGTGGTAGTACTTGGCGATCCAGTGCTCGACCACCTTGCGGCCGTCGATGCCGGGGTCCACTGCGTGGAAGCCCGCGCCGGCGAAGACCGCGGGAATGCCTTGGCGGACGAAGGAGTACTGATCGCTCCGAATGAAGAAGACCTGCTCCGGCATCGGGTCGGGGCTGGTCTTCACCCCGAACCGGGCCGCTTCCCGGCGTACCACGCCCATCAGGCTGCTGTGCTCGGCGCCTAACGGGACCACGTCGGCGAAATCGTAGCCAGGGGCCGCGACATCCATGTTGACGTCCGCGACCATCGCCTCGCGGGGAACCGTGGGGAAATGGGCAAAGTAGTCCGAGCCGAGCAGGCCTTTCTCTTCGGCGGTCACGGCAAGAAACAGGATGGAGCGGGCCGGTGCCTTGGGCAGGCGCGAGTAGACCTCGGCGATCTCGAGCAACGCGGCGGTCCCGGAGCCGTTGTCGAGCGCTCCGTTGTAGATGCTGTCCCCGTCGATCGGCTTGCCGATGCCGAGATGATCGGTGTGCGCCGTGTACACCACGTACTCGCTCTTGAGCTTCGGGTCCGAACCAGGAAGCACGGCGATGACGTTGGGGCTGGTGATCTCGCGGTGCCGGCTCACGTTGTGGAGCCGGGCCGTGAACGGCATCTCGAACGCTTGCGGCTGGCCGGCCTGCGCGGCGGCCCATACCTCGTCCCATGATTTGGGCGCGCCCTCGAAGAACGACCTGGTCGCCGGCAAGGACAGCGCGGCCGTCGCGCGCAACTGCGGGAAGGCGTCGTTGGGCATGCCGTCCGGGCCGATCCATCGCATAGCGGGGAATCCGTACCCGATGATGACGCGGTCCCAGGGGAGCGACTTCGACCACTCCGGCGTGTTCAGCGAGATGACGCCAACCGCACCGTGCGCGACCGCGTTCCTGGCCTTCTCCCGGCCCGACCCGAAGTGCGCCCGCTGTTCGGAGGGAAATCTGGCCGGCGCGCCGGACAGATAGGCGACGATCTTGCCTTTTACGTCGGTCGTCCCGTAGTCGTCGTAGCTCTGGTTGGGCGCCGTAACGCCGTAGCCGACGAAAATGACCGGCGCGTCCACCCGGGCATCGGGGCTGAGCTCATGGCCCCGCATCAGGAAGTCGTCGCCCCACTTGAGGGTCTGCTCCGCCCCCTTCCGCACCAGAACCAGCTCGCATTGCTCCGGGACGACGGTGATCTCCTTGAGGGGGACCCGCTGGAAGTAGCTGTCCTTCTCGCCTGCGGGCTCGAGCCCATAGGTCTCGAATTGGGCGGCGACGTACAGTGCTGCGATTTCGTGGCCCGGCGCGCCGGTGCCTCGGCCCTCGAGCCGGTCATCGGCGAGGAAGGCCATGTGAGCCCGAAACGTGGGAGCATTGAACTGGGCCAGCGCGCGGGTCAGCTGGGCGGAACCAGGGCGTGGATCATGCGATGGCGCAGCGGACTGCGCCTGCGCCAAGGCGCCGGCCGCAAGGGAGAGAAGGACCAGAGAGGACCCCATCATGAACCTCGAGCTCGCAGTGAGAAGGACAACAGAGCTCCAATCTTGGGGATGGGGGCCACCCGCGTCGTGACGCAACGCACGCCCCCTCTTACTTCTCACTTCTCACTTCTTACCTCTCACCCTTCATCAATCCTTGTAGGGATCGACTTCTCCAGCTCCCGCCATCACTACGATCAGCGGCCGGAGCGTATGCAGGACCTCGATCGTGTTGCCCTGCGCCGCCAGCACCTCGGGCAGCCGGCGGTACACCTGCGGCGCTTCGTCCAGCCCGCCGCCGCGCAAGATCACGCCCTTCTCCTTGACCCAGCTCAGCATCATCTCAGGCGTCACCCGGCCGGGGCTCAGCACCTGCCCGCTCTTCCGGTGCCGCTTCCCTGCCGCGGCAGTCCGGCTCATCACTCGGCCGGCGCCGTGCACCGTCGAGAAGAGCGCCTGCCGCT
>DASQPE010000330.1:0-2575 GCA_035644115.1 Gemmatimonadales bacterium | reverse complement strand
CCACGGCCTCCGGCACCGTGGCGCGCAACCCGTGCAGGGGCCGAGGGGTCTCGGTGAACCGCTGGGCCAGGATGGCCTGCGCGGTCGGGCCGGTGAACGGCGGCTGGCCCGCGAGCATCTCGTAGAGCACGGTGCCCAACGAGTACACGTCAGTCCGGCCATCCAGGTCGCGGTCGCCGCTCGCCTGCTCCGGGCTCATGTAGGCGGGGGTGCCAAGGGTGAGGCCGGTCTCGGTGAGCCCACCGGCTGCGCCAGCTTCCAACGCCTTGCCGATCCCGAAGTCAGCCACGAGGGCGTGCGAGCCGCTGAGCAGGATGTTCTCGGGCTTGATGTCGCGGTGGACCACGCCGTGGCGGTGGGCATAGTCCAGCGCGTCCGCCGCCTGGCGCGCGATCCGCAGCGCATCGTCCAGCGGGAGCTGCTTCTCCCGGTTGAGCCGACTCCGCAGCGTCTCTCCCTCGACATACGGCATGGTGAACCAGAGGAGCGGCGGTCCCGGGGGCGCCGGAATCTCGCCCGAGTCGTGCACAGTCAGGATGTGGGGGTGCTGAAGCCGGGCGGCGAGCTTGATCTCCCGTTGGAACCGCTCCGGCCCAAGCGCCGCTGCCAGCTCCGGGTGGAGCACCTTGAGCGCGATCGGGCGGTCGTGGCGGAGGTCCTGTGCCAGATACACCGTGGCCATGCCGCCGCGTCCGAGCTCCCGCTCGATGGTGTAGCGGTCGGCCAGCGCTGCTTGCAGCTGTGCGCGGAGGTCGCTCATGCGCGGCTCTTCACGATGTGCCACCCAGGAGTCGCTGGAACCGGGGGTTCTTGCGGAGCGGATTGAAGGTCGGATCGACCTTGAGCCAGCCGGGGGAGAGGTAGTAGGGGGTCTTGAGCAACGGCTCGAGCAGATTCAGCGCCTTCTCCTGCTCGCCGAGGATGATGTAGATCCGGGCGAGCTGGTGTTGTACGTACGAGCCGGTGTAGGCGTCCTTCGACCTCGGCCAGAGGGACACGGCCCGCTCGCCTGCCTGCACCGCCTCCGCCCGGCGACCGCCATAGGCGAGCGCCGTTGCCTGCTGGACGAGCAAGTTGCCGTCATCGGGCGCATTCTTGAGCTGTTCTTCCACCGCGAGCCGGGCGGAGTCGGCATAGGCGCGCGTCCTCGGTTGGTCACCTCGGAGCGCGTAGGTCGCCGCGAGCGCGATGCCCCAGCTGGCTCGATTGTCGTCGAAAGGACCGGGTGGCAGTCGGAGCAGCAGCGCCTGCTGCGTCTCGTCCAGCACCCAGTAGAGGTCCCAGTAAGTCGCCATCCAGGCAACGAACCCCGTCTGCTCGACTTGGTCCTCTGCGGCTTGCATTGCGGTGTGGGCCCCGGCCAGGTCCCCCCGCGCAAGTGAAATCATGACCTTCAGCTGATGCAGGTCAGGCGCCCGCGGATCGAGAGCCAGGGCTCTCTCGGCAGCGTCCAGCGCCTCAGGATACCGGCGCAGCCAGAGTTGGGTTGCGGTAAGGCGCCGTGCCGTGGCGATCGACCGCGGGTCCAGCGCCTGGGCCTGGGTGAACAGAGCCTGGCTCTCCTGCCACTGTCCCTGGCTGCGCGCGACGATCGCGGCCCCCTTGAGCACGTCCGCGTTGTTCGGGGCGGCCTTCCGGGCAAGCGCGTACTCCGCGAGCGCGTGGGGCCAGTCCCCGCGTACGTAGTTGTAGTAGTCCGCAAGCGCCAGATGTCCCCCGGCCACGGACGAATCAATCGCGATGGCCCGCTCTGCTGCGGCGTGAGCGCGATCCGCCGTCTGGAGGGAGGCCACGCCCGTGTAGTTGACCAGCGAATGCGCCCGCGACAGCTGGGCCCAGGCGAGCGCGAAGTTGGAGTCGAGCGCAACGGCCCGCTCGTAGAACCCGATCGCGCGGCGCAGCTCCACCGGCGCCACCTGATCGAAGCCCGCAGCCGCCTTGTTGCCCTGGAGGTAGAGGTCGTACGCTCCGAGGTTTGCGGTCGGCTTGGCCGCCAGGGCCCGCCGCTCCGGCTCGGCCAGCGCCACGTTGAGGGCGCTGGTCACCTGCTCCGCGATCTGGCCCTGGATCTGGAACACGTCGGCCAGGTCGGCGTCGTAGCGATCGGCCCAGAGATGCCGGTCGTCCGCCACCTGGATGAGCTGCGGGGTCACCCGAATCCGACTGTTGCCGCCCGCCTTCTCCCAGCGAACGCTGCCCTCCAGCACGTATCCGGCTCCCAGCTCCTGTCCGATCTGTCGCAGCGCCTTGGTGGTGTTCCGGTATTGGTCGGCGCTGGTGCGCGAGATAACCCCGAGAGCGGCCACGGCCGCCAGGCGGCTGGTGATCTCTTCCGTGAGGCCGTCGCTGAAGTACTGGTCCTCGGGTGCGCCCATGTTTTTGAAGGGGAGCACCGCGACCATCTTCGGGCCCGCGGCAACAGCCGCCGAACGTCGGCCGAGGGCATAGCGGGTGATGCCGAGACCGGCGATGAGGACGACACCCGCGGCTGCAATCGTGAGCAGGAGGCGATTGGGCCGCCGGCGCTCGGGAGCGCTGGGTACCGAGGGCGTGAGTCGCGACGAGGGTACCGGCA
>DASQPE010000329.1:0-4313 GCA_035644115.1 Gemmatimonadales bacterium | reverse complement strand
GTCGCGTTGCCCAAGATGGCGGTCCCCGGTGTGGGCTGGCTGGCTTACTGCCTCGACCCCGAGGGCAACACGTTTGGGCTCATGCAGCGCGACCCGGAGGCGCGCTGAGGAACTGCATATTGAACCACAGAGGCACAGAGGGCACGGAGAAAAACAACAATGAGTGTTGTACTCGGTGTCTCCGTGCTTCCGTGGTTCAACCCGCAGTTCTCTGTGCTCTCGCGCCTCTGCCGTGAAATTCTGGGCTACTTCCAGCGGAAGATGCGTACAGCGAGGGGGAACGTCACCAGCAGCCAGGCGCTGATGATGCCCAGCTCGACCGACACGGCACCCAGTGGGGCGCCCTGGAGCATGGTGGCGCGCAGCGCATCGTTCACGGCGGTCAGCGGCAGCACCCGGATCAACGGCTGAACGGCATCGGGGAACCGCGATGCCGAGAAGAAGACGCCGGAGAAGATCCACATTGGAAGCATCACCAGGTTCATGAGCCCCGACACGCCCTCCACCGTTCGTGCGCGCGACGCGAGCAGCAGGCCGAGGGACGCAAAGGACAGCGCCGAGAGCAGGCAAATGAGGGCGAGCGACAGCAACGAGCCGCGGACAGGCACCTTGAATACCAGCGCCGCGAAGCCCAGCAGCAACGCCACTTCGAGCACCAGCCAGGTCAGCCGGGACAGGACGAACGAAGCGAGATACTGGGGCCGCGACATCGGAGTGGCGATGAGCCGCTTGAGCAGCCGCTTGCGGCGCGCGTCGACGATGGAAAAGCCGATGCCCCAGATGCCGCTGCCCATCAGGTTCATGCCCAGGAGCCCGGGGACGACGAAGTCGATATAGCGAGACCCCGGCTCGCTGATCTGGCGGTCGGCCGCCGCGACGGGATCCTGCCGGCCGGCCGCTCGCTGCACCACGTCGTCCACCAGCAGCCGCGCGGCGCGGCTCTCGGGCCGCAGCTCATCATACCGATACTCCATCTGCCCAGGACCCGACGGGACTGCGAGAAGCGCGACCCGGCCCACCCGAAGCGCCTGGTCAGCGGCGGAGTCGTCCAGCACCTGAACGCTGAGCCGCTGGTCCCGGCGCAGCGCGTCCGCCAGCGCCGTCGCCTGAAAGGCCGAGGCCCGGACTGCCACAGCGGTGCGCTCGGCGGGGCGGTTGCGGAACGCGATGCCAAGGCCGGCCGCGAGCAGCAGCGGAAAGATGAACACCCAGAAGACCGCCTCGGGTTCGCGTACGAACTCGCGGTAGCGGACTAGGGTGAGCTGCAGCAGGGGGCGCTCGGACCACCGCTTCCGGACCGGGTGTGCGACCAGGTCACTCATCGCGCAGATGTCTCCCGGTGAGCGACACGAAGACATCCTCCAGCGTGGGTGAATGGGTTCGGAGCTCCGTGAGCTGGGCGCCCTGCTGCCGCAGCTCGGCCAGGAGGGCGGGCACCGCACGATGGAGCTCCGCCACCTGAAGCTGCCAGGTGCCGTCCCGCTGCAACGCGGAGCACACCCCATCGAGCCGGCGCAGCGACTCGGGGTCGAGGGGGGGACCGTCGGCAACCGCGAACTCGAGCACGTGCTCCGCCTCGAGCGAGGCGATCAGCTCACGCGGAGCCCCCAGCGCGATGATCTTGCCGTGATCCATGACGGCCACCCGTTCGCACAGGCGCTCCGCCTCTTCCATATAGTGGGTGGTGAGCAGGATCGAACGGCCGCCGGCACGGAACTCCTCGATCAGGTCCCAGAGCTGGCGGCGGGACTGCGGGTCCAGCCCGGTCGTGGGCTCGTCCAGGAACAGCAGCTCCGGCGCGCCGACCAGCGCGCAGGCCAGGGCGAGCCGCTGCTTCTGGCCGCCGGACAGCTGGCCCACCCGGGCGTTCGTTTTCTCGGTGAGCTGGACCATCCGGACCACAGTCTCCGGCGCCGCCCCCCGAGGGTAGAAGCTCCGGAAGAGCCGGACAGTCTCCGCGACCGTGAGCTTCTCCGAGAACTGGGTTTCCTGGAGCGAGATGCCCAGCAGCGCCCGAAGCTCGTTATCGTCACGCCCCCACCGCCGGCCAAGCACGACGACGTCGCCGGCATCGGCGGGCGTGAGCCCCTCGCAGATCTCCACTGTGGTGGTCTTGCCCGCGCCGTTCGGACCTAGCAGTCCGAAGCACTCGCCAGGACGCAACTCGAGATCGAGCCCGTCCACGGCAACGACATCGCGATAGGCCTTGCGGAGACCGCGGACCGAAAGTGGGGGAGCCGAGCCTGACATCCGGGAATTTTAACCGGCGCGGACCCGGATTGGCGGGGGGGCGGCGGGTGGGCTCCCGCACGAGACGGGAGCCCGACTCACAGCCGCCGAGGGTCAGGGCACGACCTGACGAATCGGGAAGTTCTTCGGCAGTGCGTTCCCGATGGTCGTCATGTCAGCGCCGCACTCCGGATGCCCGAACCCACTTGGGCTCTTGTCGTCCGCAGTAAGGTCGTAGATGATGTTGTCGGTGCTGTTTTTGGTGTTGTTGGGGTTGATGTTGTCCCCACCGGTCGCAACGCCGGCCGGCACGTAGTCGAGCGCGATGGCGTGGCGAAGCTTCCACGCGATGATGTGGTCGGCACAGGAGGCATCGCCGCTCACGCCCACCGCGCCGATGAGCGAGCCGTCGGCCGCGTACAAGGCGAGTCCACCACCAAACACATTCACGCCCCCGGGGCGCTTCCCGATCAGCGGATCCTTGGCGGTTCCGAAATCCTCCAGTTTGCCGTCGTAGGCGACCTGGGGGTCCACCGGGTTGCTTTCCTGGAGCCCGAACAGGCTGCCGCCGGGCTGCACCGCGGCGTACAGGTTCGCGGTCGAGAGCGCGAAGCCGGTCAGGCTGAACGAGTTCGCCGTGTTCGCCTTCTGGGCCGAGATCACTCGGCTGCCGGGCCACTGGTCGACCGGCGAGTCGCCACTGAACACCACATCCCGCACGACGCCGCCTCGGTCGATGATCGTTGCCCACATGTTGAAGCCGAGCCCACCGTTACCCCCCTGTACGATCTGCTGCAGCGCTGAGCGCAGATCGGCATGGGTGGGGTACCCGCCGATGCGGCGCGACGAAGGATCGGTGAGGCCAGAGCCGTTGTCGGAGCCGCAGCCTACCAACGCGAGAGCGAGGGGGGTGGCACCGAGCACGAGCAGTCGCGCACGACGCCGCGAGCGAGCGCACAGCATAACGGCCTCCTTGTATGGGGAAAGCGGAAGGCACGGGAGGTCGCTGTTGGCGGAGTGCGCCACGCGGACCGCCCGCGATCAGGGGAGTGACCGGGTTCTCGCGCCGTACTAGCCGCGCATCATCGGTGGCGCCTCCCTGCGGGAGCTAAGATGCAGGCCGAAATCGAGGTGCGCTATGGAGGGATTTGTTACCTGGACGCGTGCAACTTGTTGCACTCAGAGAAGGCACCTCCCGCCGTTTGCCCTCAGCGACTGATCTGCAGCGAGACTGACGCTGTTTCGAGCGGCTTCGAGTCGGTGAGCAGCTGTCCTTTCAGGTGGTACTTGCCGGGCTTGACCGGGGTGCCGGCGTTGGTCCGCTGCTGCCAGACGTCGTCGAGGGCCAGGGTCTCGCCCGGCTTGAGCTCGCGAACCTGGAGCGCCATCGAGGTGGTGGCGCCCTCGAGCCGCCGCCAGACGACCTTGCCGCGCGAGTCGGTGACGATCACGTCGAAAGCGATCGGGCGCCCGCGGAGGTAGAGCGTGAGCGGGCTGGTGGTGCGATTGGTCACCCGCAGGGCGAGCGGCACCGGTGCTCCCGGTGGTACATGATCGGGCACGGACAACTCGACGGTCATCGAGTCGGCGACCAGGGCAGCGGTGAGGAGGACAGCGTACAGCACACGCGAGACTCCACGGCCACCCGCCGACCCATGGGGCCGGCGGGCGGCGCGAAGCAGAGGTCAGTGAGTTGTGAGGGCGCCGAGCTCCTGCTTGACGTTCGCCAGGGGGCTGAAAACAAAGGTATGGCTACCCGAGCCGCCCCAAAGGACGCCAGCGAGGGTTACGTTGGTTCCCCCCGTAATCGCGAACACATCGGAGCCACTGTCGCCGGCGCCGACCGTGGCGGACACAACCGTTTGGCACAGCTGAGTGATGGTAGTCCCGCTGACGTTCACGTCGACGCAGGAAGCCGTCACTTTTCCCTGACTCCACCCGGTCGTGCGGCCGACCTTGTTGAGCACGGTATTGATCCCGAAGGTATTCGACGATGCCTCACCCGTGATCGTCCAGTTCCCCACGATCGTGAGATCGTTCCGGTGGGTACTTGAGGTACGCGCGATCGCGCCGAGCGTGTTGGT
>DASQPE010000328.1:0-11853 GCA_035644115.1 Gemmatimonadales bacterium | reverse complement strand
TCCTGGTCCGGCTGCGGGCCGCCGTGCCCGCCGGGGCAGCCGGCATGAGCGTCCGATCCCGGCAAGGAGCCCTCTGATGACCCGCTCTCTCTTCTGGTCGGGGGTCGCGATCCTGGCGTTGTCCGGACAGAGTCCGATAGGCCCGGATCAGACGCCCATCCCTCTGCCACCTGCAAGCGCACAAGGCGATCCGGCGGATTCGGTCTATCGAGCCGCGCGGACCGCCCTCAGCGGACGCGATTACCGGCGGGCGGCCGAGCAGTTCGGCGCGATCGGGACCCGGTTCCCCAGCTCGCGGTACGCGCCGGACGCGCCGTACTGGCAGGCTTTCGCGCTGTATCGCCTGGGAAGCGATCAGAGTCTACGCCTAGCCCTCACCGCCCTCGAGGGCCAACGCCGGCGGTATCCGACAGCCGCCACGAAGGGAGATGCCGCCGCCTTGGAGCGCCGGGTTCAGGGCGAGCTTGCCCGTCGGGGCGACCAGAACGCCGCGGCGGCGATCTCGGCGGCCGCGCAGCTGGTCGCCGTGCCACCACTGCCCCCGACCCCACCCGCACCGCCGGCGGCAATCGCTCCGCCGACGCCACCGCTCCCGCCCCGACCGCCGCGCGGGCCCGGCGGGGAGGCGGGCTGCAGTGAGAACGACGATGACATCAAGGTCGCGGCGCTCAACGCGCTGCAGCAGATGGATGCCGAGCGCGCGGCGCCCATCCTCAAGAAAGTGCTCGCACGCCGGGATCCGGCATCGGTCTGCCTCCGGCGTAAGGCGATCTTCCTGCTCGCCCAGCAGGGAGCCGAGGGCGCGGAGCCGGCGCTGCTCGACGCCGCCCGCCACGATCCCGACCCCGAGGTTCGGGAGCAGGCAGTGTTCTGGCTTTCGCAGGTCGGCAGCGACGCGTCGGTGGCGGCCCTGGACTCGATTCTCCGCACCACCACCGACCCGGACCTCCAGGACAAGGCAGTCTTTGCGCTATCGCAGCAGGGAAGCGGCACTGCGACCCGGGCGCTGAGGGCCTACGCCGAACGGAGCGACGTGCCGGAGGAGGCTCGCGAGAAGGCCATGTTCTGGCTGGGGCAGAGCGGCTCGGCCGACAACCTCGCGTTCTTGCGGCAGCTCTATGGGAAGCTCAAGAGCGAGGAGCTGAAGAAGAAGGTGCTCTACTCGCTGGCCCAGACGGGCACGGCCGACAATGCGCGGTGGCTGGCGACAATCGCCCGGGACGAGAAGGAGGCGCCCGAGCTCAGGAAACAAGCGCTCTTCTGGGCCCAGCAGTGCGACCTTCCCACCAGCGAGTTCGCCGGACTGTACGGATCCACCACCGACCGGGCCATGCGCGAGCAGCTCATCTTCGTGCTCTCCCAGCGCGGCGACAAAGCCGCGGCGGACAAACTGTTCGACATCGCCAGGAGCGACCCTGATCCCGAGCTTCGCAAGAAGGCGCTCTTCTGGCTCGGGCAGATGGACGATCCACGAGTGCCCGAGGTGCTGCAGCAGATCCTGGAGCACTGACGTTGGGCAGTTGGCAACTGTTTCTCGCGCGGCGCCGTCTAAGCATGGCAACCCATGCTGCGTACTATCGTGGTATTCCTGCTCGGCGCGACGGCGCCGCAACTCGACTCCGCCGTAACGACCCGGCCCCCGGGTCCGGCCGCGGTACCGAGCGCGCGCGCCGCCAGCCCGATTACAGTGGACGGCCGGCTCGACGATTCGGCCTGGGCCGCAACGACGCCGGTCGCGTCACTCGCCCAGCGAGCACCGTCGGAGGGAGCTCTCCCTAGCCAGCGCACCGAGATCCGGGTGCTGTACGACGACGCTGCGCTCTACGTGGGCGCGCGCCTCTACGACAGCGCGCCCGATTCGGTGAAGGCGCTGCTCGCACGGCGGGACCGCGCCGTGAGCTCGGATCGCTTCGTGGTCTATCTCGACCCCTATCACGACCGCCGTTCGGGGTTCTACTTCGGCATCAATGCGGCCGGTACGCTGTATGACGGCATCCTCTACAACGACGAGGGAAGCGACAGCACGTGGGACGGCGTGTGGGACGGTCGCGCAGTGCGCGATTCCCTGGGCTGGACCGCCGAGCTCCGGGTCCCGTATTCCCAGCTCCGGTTCCAGCGAGGGGCGGGATATCTCTGGGGCGTCAACTTCAAACGCGAGATCGCCCGCCGGAAGGAAGAGGACTACCTCGTGTTCCAGCCGTCCAACGGGAGTGGCTTCGTCTCGCGATTCGTGGACCTGGTTGGCCTCGAGCACGTGTCCCCGCCGCCCCGGATCGAGATCCTGCCCTATGTGACCGCCAAAGCCGAGTTCCTGGAGCACGACCCCGGGGATCCCTTCAACAGCGGGGGCCGAGCCCAACCCGGCGCCGGGCTCGATGCCAAGGTCGGCCTCGGCAGCAATCTCACTCTCGATGCGACCATCAATCCCGATTTCGGCCAGGTCGAGGTGGACCCGGCGGTCGTGAACCTGACCGATGTCGAGACGTTCTTCCCGGAGCTGCGGCCCTTCTTCATCGAGGGCGCCAGCATCTTCAGCTTCGGGTCCGGCGGGGCCAACAGCTTCTGGAGCTTCAACTGGGGCAACAACGACTTCCTCTACAGCCGACGCATTGGGCGGGCGCCGCAGGGCAGCCTGCCTCCGGCCGACTTCGCTTCCCAGCCCGCCGGCTCCCACATCCTGAGCGCAGCCAAGCTGAGCGGGAAGGTCGGCAGCTGGAGCCTGGGCGCGCTCAACGCGCTGACCAAGCGAGAGTATGCGGACCTCGCGACCGGTCTGACGCGGTGGCGGGCCGAAGTGGAGCCGCTCACCTGGTACGGAGTGTACCGGTTGCAGAAGGAGCTCGCGGGCGGACGGGCGGGGATCGGGCTCATCGGCACCGGCACGGCTCGCTGGTTCGACGAGGACAGCCTGCCTCGTGAGCTCGCGCGCTCCGCCTTCGGCGCCGGTCTCGACGGCTGGCTGACGATCGACCGGGACGGAACCTGGATGCTCACCGGCTGGACGGGGGCAAGCCGGGTGGGCGGGACGCCGGCCGACCTGATCCAGCTCCAGCGCAGCTCGGTTCACTACTTTCAGCGCCCCGATGCCGGATATATACGGTTGGACTCGACCGCGACCTCGCTCGCCGGATGGGCCGGCCGCCTCGCGCTCAACAAGCAGAAGGGCAACTGGATGTTCAACGCTGCCGCGGGCGCGATCGACCCGGGATTCGAGTTGAACGATCTCGGCTTTCAGACCTCGGCCGATCTGATCAACGCGCACGTGATGACTGGTTACCGATGGACCCGGCCCAGCCGCTCTTTCCAGAGCGCAGGCCTGAACCTCGCCAGCTTTCGCAGCTGGAGCTTCGGAGGCGACCTCACCAGCGCCGGGTACTTCCTGAGCGGGACCTTCGACCTCCGCAACTTTTCTCATTGGGAGTGGTACGTCGAATACGACAGCCGCAGCCTGAATGCCCGCCGGACCCGAGGCGGCCCGCTTACCGTGAATCCGCCCGGCGTCGACTGGGACATGACATTCAAGTCCAACGGGCGCCGGAAGTGGATCGTGGGCCTTGGCCTCCATGGGGATCATTTTGCCCAGAACCGTCAGCAGAGCTGGACCGTGAACCCTACGCTCGAGTGGCACCCGAGCGCGGGCGCGTCCTTCCAGCTTGGCCCGAAACTCGATCGCCTCCACACGACCGCGCAGTACGTGGGCACCTTCGACGATCCGGCCGCGGCCCAGACGTTCGGACGACGGTATCTCTTCGCCGAACTGGAGGAAACCCAGCTCTCCGCAACCGTCCGCCTCAACTGGATCTTCACCCCGAGGGTCAGCCTCGAGGTGTATGCCCAGCCGCTGCTGTCATCCGGCGATTACCGGCAGTACAAGGAACTGGCTCGGCCGCGGAGCTACGAGTTCCTCGCCGCGGGTCCGCCGAGCGTGGCGCCGGACGATCCCGGCCGTCTCGTGGTGACGCCGGCTACGCCCGGAGTGGCGCAGCTCGAGTTCGACAACCCCAATTTCTCGCTGGCCTCCCTCCGGGGAAACGCCGTGCTCCGCTGGGAGTACCGGCCCGGTTCGACCATCTTTTTCGTGTGGACCCAGAACCGGTCGGATACTACCCTCGACGGTGCCTTTCGGGTCGGCGACGGGCTCGACCGCCTGTTCTCCGGCGGGGCAAACAACGTGTTTCTGGTGAAGGTCTCGTATTGGTGGAGGCCGTAAGGGGCGCTTACATTCCGGCCCATGCCGGTCCCCCGACGTCCTGACCTCACGCCGGCGGGCGGCGTGGGAGTGATGTTGCTCCTCGCCGCGTGCGGCTCTCCCAAGCCCGCCGCTCCTCCGCTGCTTCTGGCTCCCCCGACCGACACCGTACAGGCTCCGTTCCGCGACGCGGCCGGTGCGGTGTGGCTGGGCAGCAGCCGTTGGGCGGTAGTGTCCGAGGGGAGCGGCGTCGTGGGCATCGTGGACTTTTCCGGGCACCGCGTGACCCCGCTTGGCGGCCCGAAAACGCCCGAGCTCAAGAATCCGTTCGCCGCGTTCCGGTCGGGAGACTCGCTCTGGGTGGCCGATTGGGGCCTCCATCGCCTCACCGCCTGGAACCTGGATTGCCGGCTCGCTGCGAAAGTGCCGGCCACCGAAGTGACCCGTGGCGCGCTCGCGCGAGCGCGGGATGCGCAGGGTCGCTTCTATGTGCCGATGATGCCGCCGGCGGGCCCGGATGGGCGCGGCAATCGCGATTCCGCCGCTGTGGTCCGGGTGGCTTCAGACCTGAGCCGCGCCGACACGGTGGCGCGCCTGGCCCCGCTGGACATCGCAGAGGTGCAGGGTGACGCCGGGGCTCGATTCGAACGGCGGGTCTTCAGCGGCACCGACCAGTGGGGAGCACTGCCCGACGGTTCGCTCTGGGTAGCGCGGGTGTACCACAACCGGGTGGACTGGCGGAGCCCCGCCGGCAAGTGGGAGGAAGGTCAGCCCCTTCCCGACCGCGTCCTCGAGGTCACCCGCGCCGATCGAGAGATCTTCGTCCGCACCTTCCCGCCCGAGCTCAGAAACACGGCGGAGCAGCTGCCGTTCGCCCCCGTGAAGCCGCCCTTTCAGTCCGGGTTCACCTCGGCGGACGGGCTCGTCTGGCTGGAGAAGAGCCGCACACCGTTCGACTCCACCGGCAGCTGGCATGTGGTCGATCGCCAGGGCCGGCTGGTTCGGGAGATCCGGCTGCGCGGCTTCGGGCGTATCCTTGCAGCGGCTCCGGACGCCGCGCTCGCAATCGAGCCCGACAGCAGCGGTCTCCGGTTGATGCAGCTTTCGCTGCCCCGACTCGTTTCACCGGGGGTATCGTGATGGATTTTGTGAGATCGTGGGCGCCGCTGGTCCTGCTCTTGTCCGCGACAGCGGCCTGCAGCAATCGCTCGGGGCGGACGCTGACGCTCGAGACGAAGTTGCCAGGGTCGTTTCAACAGCTCAGCAACGTGGTCGAGCTGCACGATGGCCACATAGCGTTCGCCGATACCCGGGAGCGGTTGTTTCTGCGGGGGGACCTGCGCACCGGCAAGCTGGATACCATCGGCACTCGGGTGGACACGCTCCCGTCCGGCGCTGCGGCATCGCTGTACAAGCTGCCGGGCTGGGTCGCGCACCTGGGTGGGGACACCATCGCGCTGGTGGATTTTGCCGCCATCCGTACCACGCTCTGGAGTGAGTCGGGACAAGCCCTTAAGGCGCTCTCGCTGCCGCCCGCAGGGGGCCAGACGCCGGTCCTGGCGTACGACCAGTCCGGCTTTGGCTACAAGGCCGACTATCAGGCGATCGTCGGTGGAGGCGAGCCCGGGCGCACCATGCGCCCGGACAGCGTGCCGGTGCTCCGCCTCGAGTTGAAGAGCGGCCGGGTGGACACCGTCGCGAGCCTGGCAGGTCCCGAATACGGCGACGCCGTATTCGGCGAGCAGACCCAACAGGTCGCCAAGGTTTTCGGACCGAACGACCTCTTTGGCGTGCTCCCGGATGGCAGGCTGTGGGTGGCCCGGGCGCGAGAAAACCGGGTCGATTGGCGCGGCCTCGGCGGGGTCTGGCTTCAGGGCCGGCCCCACGAATACGCGAGGGTGCCGGTGACTGCCGCGGACAAGCAGCGGGTGATCGCACGGATCCGGGAGCAGGGCAAGGGACGCGGATTGCCCGACACCCTCCGGCTCGAGTGGCCGTTCGCCGCAAGCAAGCCCCCGTTCGAGACCGGCCTGACCAACCCGACGGGCGACGTCTGGCTCCAACGGGCCCGGCCGGCCGATGCGCCGGAGGCCGTGTACGACGTCTACGGCCCGAACGGGGCGTGGAAGCAGACGGTCACCTTCCCCACCGGCGTGACGCTGGCCGGATTCGGCGGCGGGGGCGCGGTCTATGGAATCGTCAAGGACGGTGATCGGAAGACGGTGGGGAAATACCAACTGCGGTAAGAAGTGAGTGGTGAGAAGTAAGAAGGGGCTCCCTTCGCCGGCGGAGCCCCCTCTTACCTCTCACTTCTTACTTCTTACTTCTTACTGCTGTTCAGTCCAGCAGTTGGGACTCGTCCGGCGGCCCGCCGGGTTTCCGGTCCGTCTTGCGCCGGTCACGTCGCTGGCCCTGCTCGTACCAGCGCCGGGTGATCTCGCCGGCCAGCTCCCGGTTGCCCAGGCCGAACGCGAGACCGGCTGCGAGGGCGACAGCGCCGAGTACGAGGGTGAACGCAGAGGTGACGATCTCCCGGTCCACCCCGACCTGCTGCAGCGCCAGGAATATCGAGACCAGCACCACCGCGCCCTTGGCCAGCTTGGCCAGCGTCGGCACGCCCGCCACGTTGCCGGCCAGAGCGACGATGACGCCACGCACGAACTCGCCCACGATCATGCCGAGGATCACGACGACGATCGCGGCAATGAGCGTCGGCAGGAACGAGAGCATCGTCCCGAACATCTGGTTGATGCTTTCGAGCCCGAGGGCGGCGCTCGCCAGCATGACCACGACCAGCATCACCAGCCAGAAAATCAGCTTGGCCAGCGCGCGGACCGGATCCAGCCGCGAGCCGGACCGCTCCACTACCTGCTCGAGCCCGCCTGCCCGGATGACGCGATCGAGATCCAGCCGGTTGCGGCTGCCGTCCACCCAGCGCTGGACCTGCCGCGCCAGGAAGTAGCCCACGAGCAGGATCAGCGCCGCGGCGATCACCGGCGGCAGGACTTCCCAGAGCTGGCCGGCACCGACCCGCAGGCGCTCGAGCATCTCACTCACGCGACACCTCGACCACTAGTTTGCCGAACTGCTCGCCACCCGCGAGCCGGGCGACGGCGTCCGCTGCATGGTCCAGCGGCACCACGCTATCGACCACCGGCCAGAGCCGCCCCACGCCGGCGAGGCGGACGATTTCGCTGTACTCCCGGCGGCTCCCCATGGTGGACCCCAGAAAGGTCCACTGGTGCCAGAACAGGCGCCGGAGGTCCAGCTCGACCTTGGGACCAGTTGTCGCCCCGCAGGTCACCATGCGCCCACCCCGCCTCAGCGCACGAAGGGTATGGGGCCAGGTCCGCTCGCCCACGCTGTCCACCACCACGTCGGCGCCGCGGCCCGCGGTCAGCCGCTTGACCTCGGCCACGACATCCTCCCGCGTGTGGTCGAGCACCGCGTCGGCGCCCAGCGCTCGTGCGGCCGCCAGTTTCTCGGACGAGCCGCTGGTCACGATCGCATACGCCCCGAGCAGCTTCGTAATCTGAAGCGCCGCCTGGGCGACGCCGCCGCCGATCCCCCAGATGAGCACCGACTCGGCCGGCTTGAGTTGCGCGCGGGTCGTCAGCATACGCCACGCGGTGAGCGTAGCGAGGGAGAATGCGGCGGCCTGATCCCACCGCATAGTGGCGGGGACCCGCGCGACATTCGATTCCGGCACGACGACCAGCTCGGCGATCGTCCCGGGAAGGTGCTCCCCGACGACCCGGAACGCCCGGCACACGGCGTCCTCGCCCTCGAGGCAAGCCTGGCAGGTGCCACAGGAGATCCCCGGGTTGATCATGACCCGGTCGCCCGGAGCCACTGAGCGGACCGCCGGCCCGACGGCATCGACCACACCCGCCGCATCGGACCCGACGATGTGAGGAAACCGGTATTCGACGCCCAGGAGGCCTTCGGCCACGAAGAGGTCGAGACGGTTGAGTGCCGCGGCGCGCACCCGGATCCGCACCTCGTCGGGCGCGCTGATCTCAGGCTCGGGCAGCTGGCGCACCGCCAGCCGATCGAGCCCCCCCACGCCGTCCAGGGCGAGGGCCCGCATCAAAAGGTGGCGGTCGGGAACTGCTCGCCGGGGCGGAGCTTGAGGGGGACCGGCTGGGCGCCAAGCGCGAGGCCGCGGAGCCAGGCGCGGTATTCGAGGCGCCCCTTACCCGCTTCACGCCCGGTCACGAAAATGACCCGGTCGCCGTCGCGCGAGGGGGAAAGAGAGACCAGGGGTTGCTCGGTCTGAAACATGGTGACAGGTGCTGAACCCTCGGGCATCCGCATGACTCGCCATTCGCGAGAGCCCTTCCCTCGTTCCACCCCAAACAGCAGGTCGCCGTTCTGGAAGAACGCGGGGCAGGCCTCGCGCAGGGCGCCGGTGGTCGCCCTGGCCTGTCCGCTGCCATCGAGCGCCATCCGGTAGATGCGCGGCGCTCCGTCCCGGATGGACACGAACGCAATGGTGCGGCCGTCCGGAGAGACAGCCGGCGCCTGATTCCCGCCCGCCGAGCTGGTCAGCGGCTGCGGTTCGGCGTCGGCGCTGTCGGCCGGCATGACGTAGATCTGGGGCACGCCGCTCCGGGCCGAGGTGAAGACCAGACGGGTTCCGTCCGGGGTCCATGCGGGATGGCCGTCGGCACCCGGCGCCGTGGTAAACCGCCGGACATTGCTGCCGTCGGCGTCCATTACGTAAAGGTCGTAATTGCCCTCGCGACTGCCCCGGTTCGAGCTGAACGCAATGCGGGTGCGATCGGGCGACAACGCCGGATCGACGTTGACGGCGCTGTCGACCAACACCCGCGCCAGTGAATCGGGCCGGCTGGCGAGCGCCTGGTAGATGCCCAATGTCCCGTGGCGGTTCGATGTCACCAGGAGGTCGCCCACCACGAACACGTCGGCGGCGGCGGTTGCACCCCAGGTGGTGGCGGCGGACACTTTGGCCTGGCCGAATCCCCGCGCCTCGATGACACCCTTGCCATCGACCATCGCCACGTCCAGATGATCCGACCGCCACTCGAGCTCGGCCGAAGAACCGGTCGGCTTGCCCTGTTCATCGGCCAGGGCGGCCTTGAGCGTCGCGTGCTCACCGGGAGAAAGTGCGAATCGCGCCCGGTCGAGCCGCAGCGCGCCAGGCACGACCTGAATCGCCCAGGTTGCAGGCGGGAACCCGGCCACCCTGGCCGTCAGGCTGGTTGTGCCCAGCGCTTTCGCGGTGAGCTGACTGGCGGCCCGGTCGAAGCGTGCGATGCTGGAATCGGCCACGTCCCAGGAAATCGCGACCTCTGGAATCGGGGTGGAATCGACGGCTTCCGCCGCGACCGAGAACTTGTGCTTCCGGTCGAGCGGCAGAACGATGGGCCCGCTGCTGGTGCGGGGCGTGACCACGATGGCTCGCACCGTCTTGTGCACGACCACCGCCGCCCGACGTTCCTGCCCCGCGAGCCAGGCGACGATCTCCGCGGCCCCCGGGGTCGCGCCCTGGACGATGCCGGTGGGCCCGATCCGGGCGACACTGGTATCGGTGGACTGCCACACCACGCCTTCGGACATGACCCGGTTGCCTTGCGAGGGAACCAGGAGCAGCAGGGTATCGACATCGCCGGGACCGAGCACGATGCGAGGCTTCGACAGCGAGAGGTCTACGGCTTCGACCTCGACCGGAGCGGTGGCGACCATGCCACTCGGCAGCGCCGCCTGTATGATGCTGCGGCCGGGACCGCGGGCGAGCAGCGCGCCGGTGGAATCGACGGCGACGACGTCGGGGCGTAGCGACTTCCAGATGACGCGGCCGATTTCCGCCGCCGAGCCGTCGTCCTTGAGCGCGTGCGGCTCCAACTTGGCCGTCTCTCCAAGCACCAGCCGGAGCGATGCCGGTTGAAGGGTGAGGGCAGCGATGCCGTGCTGCGGGCCGGTCCCGCCGGGCAGCCCCCCAGCCTCGCCGACCAGTACTGCCAACGATGCCCGCCGGCCCTGGGTCCGGGCCTCGACCTTTGCGAGCCCGGCCTTCACCCCGATCACGGTCCCATCGGTCTGTACCCGGGCGATGCTGGAGTCGGAGGTCCAGAAGGTGAAGCGCGCGTTCGAGATCAGGTTGCCCGACCGATCGAAGGCGGCCGCGAAGATGGTCTGCTTCTGACCGACGCCGAGGGTGAGTGTTTGAGGCGCGACCTGCACTTCGGCGACGGCTTGGGCGTAAAGCGGCGCCGCCCACCCGCAAGCGAGGAGGGCCGCGGCGCACGCGGAAGAGCGAAGGGAAGCACTCACAATGGACGCAAACCGCTGTCGGGGGCTGATTTTCACAAGATATCGCTGCCGTAAGGGTTTGTCAAAGCACAACTTAGGGACGCAAAACCCGGATCGCGCCGAGCCGTCGGCGGCGCCGCAACGAACGCCTTGCAGAAGCACTCGTTCCGCGCATCTTATAGCAGCGCAGTTCAATCTCTCCACCGGCGCGTTCGCGCCTCGAGACCAGCGGCGGGTTTTCCGCCGCATCCGTGATCGGAGGAAGCACCTATGGCCGCGCTGTACTCCCTGGAGATGGGCTGGTCCGGGTCGGGGTGGATGGATCCGCTTCCGCTGCAAAGCGAACCGACTCCGGTTCCGGCTCCAGCTCCCACTCCGGCCCCCGCGCCCGCCGCCTCGCCGGCCGAGGGCACTAAGCCGGCCCGTCCCGCTGCGAAGAAGAAGACGAAGAAAGCCGCTCGCCCGAAAGCCGCGAAAAAGCACGCCGCGAAGAAACCGGCTCGAAAGAAAGCCGCCAAGAAACCCGCCAGAAAGCGCGGCGCGAAGAAGCCTGCCCGGAAAAAGGCGGCAAAGAAGCGTGCGGCCAAGCGACCCGCGGGCCGGAGGCCAGCCAAGAAGGGGCGGCGGCGCCGGTAGAGTGAGCTGGTTGCTCCAAGCGCCCCGCCTCGCGCGGGGCGCTTCGCTTGCGGCCACCGGTCCACCTTGCATACCCCGGGTTGTGCGTCCAGCTTCCATCGACTTCCACCCCTATCCGCTCGATGACCTGGCCGCTCCTGCGCGCGCTCCCGGCGGTGTTGCTGCTTGCTTGCCGCCCGGGCGCCGCCGGGCCGGCCGGAGGCGACGCCCGGGCACTCACATCGGAGCTGGCGAGCCAGCTTACCCGATCGGCCGCGGACTGGAACGGCGGCGATCTCGACCGGTTCATGAGTGACTATGCCCGCGATAGCGCGACCACCTTTGTCGAGGGCGGGCACGTGCGGCACGGCTGGGATTTCATCCGGTCCCGATACGCGCCGCGCTTTGCGCCGGGAGCCGAGCGCGACAGCCTGCGGTTCGAGGAGATCGCGGCTCGGCCGCTGGGCCGGAGCCACGCGCTGCTCACAGCCCGATTCGTCCTCTTCCGGAACGGCCAGACCACGGCCAGCGGGCCGTTCACCTTGGTGATGGAGCGGCGGGCGGAGGGCTGGAAGATCCTCCACGATCATACCTCGAGTGATCCGCGCTAGAGCGGCACTCGTCGCCCTCACGGCCGTCGTTGCGTGCGCCTCAAACGCGCCCGATGGCGTTGCCCTGATAGGGGCCACCTTGATCGACGGAACCGGCGGCCCGGCCCGGCCCGACGCCGTCGTGGTGCTTCGGGGCGGCAAGGTCGAAGCCATAACGTCCCG
>DASQPE010000327.1:0-8152 GCA_035644115.1 Gemmatimonadales bacterium | reverse complement strand
GGGGCGCTGACCGAGGGCGATTACGTCGTCCACCTCGATCACGGCATCGGCATCTACCGTGGCATCGACACGATCACCGCCGGCGAATCGACGCTGGAGGTCGCCATCGTCGAGTACGAGGGGGGCGACCGGCTCAACGTTCCGCTCTACCGGCTGGACCAGCTCGAGCGCTACCGCGCCGCCGGCGAGGACGGCGACCGCCCGCCGCCGCGGATCCACCGTCTGGGCGGCTCCTCCTGGGCCCGCGTCCGCGAGAAGACCCGGCAGGCGATCAAGCAGATGGCGGCCGAGCTGCTGGAGCTCTACGCCCGGCGGACCGTGAGCGGCGGCTACTCCTTCCCGCCCGACGCCCGGTGGCAGCGCGAGCTCGAGTCGAGCTTCCTGTACGAGGACACGCCGGACCAGCGGAAAGCCACCGAGGAGGTCAAGGCCGACATGGAGCGGCCGCGGCCGATGGACCGCCTCCTCGTGGGCGACGTGGGCTACGGCAAGACCGAGATCGCCGTGCGGGCCGCGTTCAAGGCCGTGCAGGGCGGGAAGCAGGTGGCGGTCCTCGTCCCGACGACGATTCTCGCGGAGCAGCACGGCCGGACCTTCATCGAGCGTCTGGCCGACTTCCCGGTCAACATCGAGGTGCTCTCGCGCTTCCGCACGGCCAAGGAGCAGAAGGCGGCGCTCGGGCGGCTTGCCACGGGGCAGACCGACATCGTCATCGGCACCCACCGGCTCCTCTCCAAGGACGTCGAGTTCAAGGACCTCGGCCTCCTGATCGTGGACGAGGAGCACCGCTTCGGGGTCAAGCACAAGGAGCGGCTCAAGGCCATCCGGCTGTCGGTGGACGTGCTCACGTTGACGGCGACTCCGATCCCGCGAACCCTGCACCTCTCGCTGTCCGGTCTGCGCGATCTCACCCTGATCGAGACTCCGCCCCGCGACCGATCTCCGATCCTCACCTTCGTGGAGCCGTGGGACGACGGCCTGCTCGACGAGGCCTTTGCCCGGGAGCTCGACCGGGCCGGCCAGGTGTTCGCGGTGCACAATCGGATCGAGACCATCGAGACGATCGCGGCGCGGGTGCGCTCGCTGAGCCCGCGGGCGCGGGTGGGCGTGGCCCACGGCCAGATGCCGGCCGAGCAGCTGGAGGAGGTCATGCGCCGGTTCGTCGCGGGCGAAGTGGACATCCTCGTCTCGACCATGATCGTGGAGTCCGGCCTCGACGTGCCCAACGCGAACACCATGGTGGTGCACGACGCCCACCGGTTCGGGCTGGCGCAGCTCTACCAGCTCCGGGGGCGGGTCGGCCGGAGCCACCGCCGGGCGTACTGCTACCTGCTGGTGCCCGATACCATCGACGCGGATGCGGAGGAGCGTCTCAAGGTGCTCGAGCACCACACCGACCTCGGCGCGGGCTACCGCATCGCGCTCAAGGACCTCGAGCTCCGCGGCGCGGGCAACCTGCTCGGTTCCGAGCAATCGGGCCACGCGCAGGCGGTCGGCTTCGACCTCTACCTGCGGTGGCTCGAGGAGACGGTGCGCGCGCTGCGGGGGCAGGGTGGGGCGGACCAGCCACTGCCGCCGGACGTGGTGCTCGATCGGCCGGCGCACTTGCCGGACGGGTATGTGCCGGACGACGACGTGAAGCTCGACCTCTACCGCCGACTGGCGCGGAGTGCGTCGTCTGGCGACATTGATGGGCTTCGCGATGAAATGCGCGAGCGCTTCGGGCCGCTCCCGGCCGAGGCAGAGACGCTCCTCGACATGGCGCGGCTGCGCGTGACCGGCGGCGCGCTCGGTTTGCAGCACGTCCTGGTCCGCGGCGACGAGGCCCGGCTGACGTTCCGGGCAGGCACGCAGCCCCGGCTCGCGGGGCTGACCGCGGCGCTCGATGACGTCCAGCTCGCGGCAGAGGTCCGCCGGACGGTGCCGCTGTCGCTTCGGCTGCTGCGGCTGGGAGGGGAGCCGATGCTCTCCGCGCTGGTGCGGGCGTTGCGCGGGGTCGTGCAGGGTAGCCAATAGCCTTCGGAGTCTTCATGCATCGTCGTCTCTCACTCGCACTTCTCCTCGCTCTCGCTGCCTGCGGGAGCTTCAAGGATGCGTTTACATCCCGCCGGGATACCGCTGCCGTTGCCGGGACGCTCAAGCTCCCCCCGGACACCCTGGCCCGCATTCTCTCGGCCCCCCGCGGGCTCAAGCTGAACAAGGACGCGGCCACGTTCGTCACCAACCTCTGGGTCGATTACGCGCTCTTTGCCCAGGCGAGCACCACGGGCAAGCTCCCGGCGGATTCAGCCAGCGCCGCCAAGGCGCTCTGGCCCGAGGTGGCCGAGCTCCGCACCCAGCACTGGCACGATTCGCTTGCCGCGCGGCGCCCGCAACCCAACGGCGCGATACTGGACAGCATCTACAACGGCGACTCCATTCGGGTCTTTCAACACATCCTGATCGGCGCGCCGCAGAACGCGGCGCCGGCGGTCAAGGCCGCGGCTCGCAAGAAGGCCGAGGCCACTCTTGCGAAGGTCCGGAAGGGCGGCGACTTCGGCCAGCTCGCGGCGGAGCTCTCGGATGATCCCGGCAGCAAGGTGGACCAGGGCTTCCTGCCGCCCAGCCCGCGAGGCCGCTTCGTGCCGACGTTCGACAGCGCCGGATGGAAGCTCGGCCCCGGCGAGACCACCGGGTTGGTGGAGTCGCCGTTCGGCTATCACATCATCAAGCGGCCCTCGGTGGCGGTGGCGGAGCCACGGCTGGCCGCGTATGTGGGACAGGCGACTGCCGGCAAGGCCGATTCGGTGTACATGGACAACCTGGGCCGGTCCAACAACCTTCAGGTCGCCAAGAGCGCGCCGGTGGACATGAAGGCGGCGTTGCTCAATCCGGACGCGTCGCGCTCCTCCAGCAAGCAGCTGGCGTCCTTCAAGGGCGGGGAGCTTTCGGTGGGCGAGTACCTTCGGTGGGTACGCGCGCTGCCTCCGCAGTACAACGCGCAGCTCAAGCAGGCGAACGACTCGGTGCTCGGCCAGTTCGCCCGCGTGCTCACACTCAACGTGTTACTGCTGCGGCAGGCGGATTCGGCCAAGGTGCAGATCAGCGGGCCGGAATGGCAAGGGCTCTACGGCCGCTACACCACCGCGATCGACAGCCTGAAGGGCGACATGGGGCTCAAGGCCGGCGCTGCGGGCGGATCTTCCAACGTCGGTCATCTGGTAAACCAGTACTTCGATCGGTTGGTCTCGGGGCAGGTCCGCCTGCGCCCGATGCCCGGCACCCTCGGCGTGCTGCTCCGCGAGCAGGGTCGCTATCGCGTCAACGAGCCCGGCGTGAGCCGGGGGCTCGAGCTCGCGCTGGCGCAACAGGCGAAGCGAGACTCGAGCGGAGGCGGCGCCCAGCCGCCTGCGGGTCCCGGTCTCAAGCCTGCACCCGGGCCGGCCCCGGTGCCGGGCGGTGCTCAACCGCCCCCAGCCCCGGCTCCCGGCCAGGCCCCGCACGCCGACTCGGGATCGAGCGACCCGCCGGGAGACAAGAAGTAGGCATCTCAGGAGGACATGAAGGTGCGCGCCGTATTGCTCGTTCCGGTCTTACTGCTCGGCATCGCTGGGCAGGTCCGCGCTCAGAACCCGGCGGATAGCGCGCCGCCGCATGTCGCCCCACCCCCGGCTCGGGCCGACACTGCCGCGCGTCCGCCGGCGCCGCAGGCCGGGGCTACGCAGGGCCCGGTGCAGATCGAGGATGTGGGCGCGCCCGCGGCACCAGCCACGGATACGGCGGCCGCCCCGGCGGCCCCGGCGCCGGCTGAAAGCGCCCTCCCCGGGCCCGGCGGGGCGTCGCCCGCGCCGGGCACTCCGACTGCGGCCGCGCCGGCCGGGCCCGCCCGCCCCCTTCGCGACACGACGTTCGTGCTGGACCGGGTGCTGGCCGTAGTCGGCAACCGCCCGATTCTCACGTCGCAAGTAGACGAAGAGATCTTCTCCCGCCAGTCGCAGGGCCTCAAACCGCCATCGTCCCCTGAGGAGCTCGACGCGCTGCGCAAGCAGGTGGTGCAGGGCATCATCGATGACGAGCTTCTGGTTCAGGAGGCGGAGCGGGACACGACGATCAAGGTGACCGATCAGGAGGTCGCCGAGGGCGTCGAGGAGCAAGTCAAGAAGATTCGGGGCAACTTCGGCTCCGAGGTCGAATACGCCGGCGAGCTTCGCAAGGCGGGGTTTCAGACACCGGACGAGTATCGCCGGTGGCTGACCGACCAGCAGCGTCGCGCAGCCTTGCAGAACCGGCTGATCGAGGAGCGCCGCGGATCGGGCAAGCTGAAAGCCGTGATCCCGACCGACAAGGAGATGCGGGAGTTCTTCGCCCAGCAGAAGACCACGCTCGAGAAGCGCCCCGCCACTCTTTCCTTCCGGCAGATCGTGGTGGCGCCGCAGCCGTCGGCCGAGGAGCGCCAGCGCGCCTACCAGCTCGCCGACTCGATCGCCATAGCGCTGCGGCGGGGCGGCGACTTCGTCGTGGCGGCCAAGCGCTTTTCCATGGATTCCGCCTCCCGTGAGCTGGGCGGCTCGCTCAACTGGTTCCGCCGCGGCACGATGGTCCCCGAGTTCGAGCGGGTGGCGTTCGGGCTCAAGCCGGGCGTGATCTCCGATCCGGTGGAGACGCCGTTCGGCTTTCACGTCATTCAGGTCGAGCGTTCACAGCCCGGCGAGGTGCAGGCCCGGCACATTCTCATCATGCCGGACATCACCGAGCAGGAAGCCGACAGTGCGCACCGGTTGGCCGAGTCCGTCTATCAGGCGGCCAAAGCGGGGGCGAGCTTCGACTCGCTGCAGCGGCTCTACCACGACAAGCCCGAGGAGAGGGAGGGCCGGGACGTTCAGGTCACCAAGCTGCCGCCGGCCTACGCCAAGGCCATCGGGGACGCGCAGGCGGGCACCATGGTGGCGCCGTTCCCGCTGGAAGGCACCGGGACTCGGGTGAAGTACGCCGTGGTACGGGTGACCGATCGCCGGCCGGAAGGCGACGTGCGGTACGAGGACGTCCGCGACAAGATTCGGCAGCAGCTGGGAGACCAGTTGGCCGTGCGCCGATACCTGGACGTGCTGCGGAAGAAGGCCTACATCGACGTGAGGAGCTGAGCTGCAGCGTCCCCGCCTCGCGATCACCCTCGGCGATCCCCGCGGGATCGGCCCCGAGATCGTGGCGCGAGCCCTGGCCGAGCCGGTGTCGGCCGAGGTCACGGTGCTGGGTGCGGAGGACCAGATCGCCTGGGTGCCTGCCGGCCGGCGGGTCTCGGTCGGGCCCTGGGGCGCCGGCAGCGGCGAGCGGATCGGCGGCGACGCCTCAGCCGCGGTGGAGCGGGCGCGGGCCGCGCGGGCCGGGCAGCTCACCGGCCACGCGGTGGAACGGGCTGCACGGCTCGCGCTCGAGGGCGAGGTCGACGCGATCGTCACCGGACCCGCTCACAAGCACGCACTCCATCTCGCCGGATTTCCCTACCCCGGTCACACCGAATGGCTGGCGCACCTCGCGGGCGACGTCGAAACGGCGATGATGCTCGCCGCCGACCGGCTCCGCGTCGTACTGGTCACCACCCACGTCCCGCTCCGCGATGTGCCGGCGCTGCTCACCACCGACCGCGTGGTTCGCACCGGACAGGTGACCCGACGCGCGCTGCAGGACCTCTTTGGCCTCACCCAGCCGCGCCTTGCGATCTGCGCGCTCAACCCGCACGCCGGAGAGTCGGGCCTGTTCGGGGACGAGGACGAGCGGGTGCTCCGGCCGGCGGCCGAGGCGTTGGGCGCGGCCGGCCCGCTGCCGGCGGACACCGTGTTCGTGCGGGCGCTGCGGGGGGAGTTCGATGCGGTGCTCGCCCCCTATCACGATGTGGGGATGACGGCGATCAAGGTCGCCGCCTTCGGGCGGGGCGTGAACGTGACGCTCGGCCTGCCGTTCATCCGCACATCGCCGGATCACGGGACGGCATTCGACATCGCCGGGACGGGTCAGGCGGATCCAACCAGCATGCGGACCGCGATCGAGCTCGCGATCGAGCTGGCACGGCGAAAACAGCAATTGCAACTGCAAAACGCAGAGGCGCAGAGGGCGCAGAGAAAACCATAAAGGGTTGTTCCTCTGCGATCTCTGCGCCTCTGCGGTTTGCTGTTGTTGCGGGTTGCTGTTGTTGCGGTTCGCCGTTTACGGAGCTGCGTCGGTGACCCGGCGCATGAGATCGAGATACTGCTCCAGCTTGAGCTTCTGACTTGCCCGGTTGGCCACCAGCACCGCCTGCACGCTTAGAATCGTCTCCCGCTCCACCAGACCGTTCGCCCGCAGCGTGTTTCCGGTGTCGACCAGATCGACGATCCAGTGCGACAGGTTGAGGAGCGGTGCCACCTCGACCGACCCGTCCACCCGGATGATGTCAACCGGCCGGCCCTGGGCGTTGAAGTGCTCGCGGGCGAGCCGGGGATACTTGGTCGCTACCCGCGCGGTCACCCCGCCCGGTAGCGCGGGATAGGGGGCATCCGCCGGCGTCGCCACGACCAGACGACAGAATCCGAAGCCGAGCTCGAGCGGCTCCAGCACGTCGGCGCCGGTCTCCCGCAGCACGTCGGTGCCGGTGATGCCCAGATCGGCGGCCCCCGATTCGACGTACACCGGAACGTCCCCCGGTTTCACCACCAGGAACTCGATCCGAGGGTCGCTCGAGGGGAGCAGCAGGCGGCGGCCCGGATCCCCCTCGAGCTCGGCACCCGCGCGTCCGAACCGCTCCACCGACGGCTGGTAGAGGCGCCCCTTGGCCAGGGCGATGCGCAGCCGGGTCACGCCGGCAGCTCGGCGATCGCGTCGAGATCGAGCGACACGCCCACCGCCGGCATCGCACGGCCGAAACGGCCCATGAGCTCATCGTAACGTCCGCCCGCGCCGGCGGCGCGACCCGCGCCCGCCACGAACAGCTCGAAGTGAATGCCGGTGTAATAGTCCAGACCGCGGACCTCACCCAAGTCGTACACGATGTGGGGCCGCTCGTCGGCGCCGAGCGCGGCATCGAGGGCAGCCAGATGCTGAAGAGCGGCGCGCGCGCCGTTGGGCGCGCTCCGCAACACCGAGTCGAGCGCGGCGCGCCGCCCGATGATGAACGGCAGCTCCAGCAAGGCGCGCGCTTCGGGCGGCGTGCCGTCGAGGGCGCGGGCCAGGCTGCCGCGATCCTTGCGATCGATCCAGCGGCGGACCTCGGCGCGGAGCGTGTCGTCCAGCGCGCCCAGCCCGTCGGCGAGCACACCGGCATGTCCCAGGTTCACCTGAAAGTCGCGCACCCCCGCCGCCTTTGCGAGCGCGAGCGTGAGCCGCACGATCTCGACGTCGGCCGCGAGGTCCGCCTCGCCCAGCAGCTCGGCCCCGACCTGCAGCGTCTCCCGCGCCCGGCCTCCGCGCTCAGGTTCCTGGCGATAGACCGGGCCGGAATAGTAGAAGCGAAGCGGTCGGGGGCTGTCGGCGAACGTGGTCGCGGCCATGCGGGCGATACTCGAGGTAAAATCGTAGCGGAGCGCCAGGATCCGGCCGTCCAGGTCCACGAAGCGGATCAGCTTCTCGGCCAGCTCGGCTCCGCCGGCGCGGCGGAACACCTCCTCGTATTCGAAGGTCGGCGGGCTCAGCTCCTCGAAGCCCGCCTGCTCCAGCACGGTGGTCGTCGCGCGCTGCAGGGCGCGGCGGCGGCGGACGGAGTCACCAGATAAGTCCAGAGCTCCCGGCGGAGTGGCAGTGATTCTCGTCATGAACTGCGTGAAAAGTGAAAAGTGAAAAGTGAAAAGGGGACTCCGCGAATGCGCGGTCCGCCATGCGCTTGAATCATGCGGAGCTCATTCATTGCCCCGCGAGTTTGGTGTACATGCGGGACCATAGATCACTCAAGGCGTGGCAAGAAGCGCACGCCGTCGCCTTGGCTGTTATCGAAATGGCGCGGACGGCGTGGAAGCCTTGTGCGTCTGCCCTCTTCTTCCAGCTACAGAAGGCCTCGCTCTCGGTTCAACTCAACATCTCCGAAGGCTACACCTTCGGTGATTCACCGACCTTTACCAGGCATCTCGGCATCGCGTACGGGTCGGCCGTCGAAACAGCCGAGCTGCTTCGCCTGCTAGCGGAAGCCGGCATCCTCGATACCGACTCC
>DASQPE010000326.1:0-4309 GCA_035644115.1 Gemmatimonadales bacterium | reverse complement strand
CCTTTTCACTGTTCGCTTTTCACTGTTTACGCTCTTCTTGGGACTACTTGGTTGGGACTACTTGGCCCGCTCCAGATACACCGCTTCCCGGGGGTTAACCCGAACCCGCTCGCCCTCGCCGATGAACTCCGGCACCTGGATGGTGACCCCGTTGCTCAGCTTTGCCGGCTTGGTGCTGGCGGTCTTGGTGGCGGTCCGCATGATCGGGGCGGTCTCCACGATCTCCAGCTCGACCACCGACGGCAGCTCGACGGCGATCGGCCGGCCGTCGAGCCACTCGGCCATGAACGTCATGCCGGGCTCGAGCCACGAGCCGGCATCGGCGACCACGTCGCCCTCGAGCGAGTACTGCTCGTAGGACTGGTTGTCCATGACGTGAAGGCCGTTCGCGTCCCGGTAGAGCACTTGCAGCTCCTTGGTATCGAGCCGGGCTTCGTCCACGAACTCGGTCGCGCTCAGCCGGGTGTCGAACGTATTTCCCGTGTTCAGATTGCGGAGGCGCACCTGCACGAACGCACGCAGGTTTCCCGGTGTCCGATGCTGGAAGTCCATGACGCGGCACGGCGCGCCTTCGATGATCAGCACGTGACCGCGGCGGATGTCGGAAGCCTTCATGGGTACTCCTCGAGCCGATGACGCACCGCGCCCCGACCTCGGGGCGCGGGCGCAGGAAGATACACCCTCGCCCGTGGGTCGCAACTTGGTGTGGCGCCGTTCGTAAGGCGGCCTACGACCCTCCGCCCGGCACCCCGTGCCGGGGCGCCAGACCAGCCGGTGCTTGACCGCACCCTGCCGCCCTTCGCATAATGGCGACCAACCGGGAGCTGGAGGAGCGAGCCCTCTCATGAGCGCACGCAACGAATTCGAGCCTGGCCCTGACGAACCCATCTGGGAAGAGATCCACGATCGGCTGATGGGCCACCCCGACCTCGAGGTGACGGAGGTGGAGATCGAGGTCGAGGAAGGGCGCGTGACACTGGTCGGCAGGGTGGGCAGCCGGGAGTCGAAGTGGCTGGCGGAGGAGCTTACGAGAGCGGTGCCGGGAGTGCAGGACGTGCGCAACCGGCTCAAGGTGGCGCGCTGGTAAAGCGGTAAGAGGTGAGAGGTAAGAGGGGTTGTCCCCTCTTACCTCTTACCGTTTTACCAGTTCCGCCAGGTTCTCCAGCGCCCGCTCGAGCCCGCCCCGCAGCGGGAACCCGCAGTTGAGCCGGAAGCAGTGCCCGAATTTGTCCCCCGTCGAAAACACCCGTCCCGGAACGATCCCGATGCGCCGCGCCAGCGCCCGACGGGCGAGCGCCATCGTGTCGGTCCCGGGCGCAAGCTCGATCCACAGCAGGTGACCGCCCTGGGGGCGTGAGACCCGGGTGCCCGGCGGAAAGAGTTGCGCCACGGCATGGGCATAATCGGCCACCTGCGCCCGGAATGCCTGTCGGAGCCGCCGTAAATGGTGCTCGGCCCCACCCCCGGTCAGGTACTCGGCGATCGCCAGCTGGCCCAGTGTGTTGGTGTGGATCGAGCTGGCGAGCTTGAGCTGCCGGATCCGCTCGGTGTGCCGGCCCGCTGCCACCCAGCCGATCCGGTAGCCCGGCGCCACCGTCTTGGAAAACGACGAGCAGAGGATCACGTCGCCGGTGGTGTCGAACGCCTTGAGCGGTGCGGGCCGGCTGTCTCCGAAGTACAGATCGCTGTAGAGATCGTCCTCCACGATCGCCACCTCGTGGCGCGCCAGCAGCGCCACCTGCTCGCGCTTGACCGCGTCCGGGACGGCGAACCCCAGGGGGTTCTGGAAGTTGGGATTGGTGAGAAAGGCGCGCGGCCGGGTGCGGCGGAGGGCAGCCTCCAGGTTCTCGAGCGACGCGCCGGTATCCGGATCGGTCGGCACCTCGACCACGCGGAGGTCCAGTGACTCCGCAGTCTGGGGAAATCCGTAGTAGGAGGGCGACTCGACCAGGATGACGTCGCCGGGCCGGGTCAGGGCCCGAAGCGCCAGCTGGATCGCCTCGGTGCACCCGTTCGTCACCACGATCTCGTCCGGCCTCAGCGTGAGGCCGGCCGCCAGAGCCCGCCGGGTGAGTTGATGCAGCAGCGCTTCGTGCCCCATCGGGGAGCCATAGACCAGACCGGCCGAGCCCGACTCGCGCACCACCCGGCCCAGGATCCGGCTGAGCCGGCGAGTGGGGTAATGCTCCGGAGCCGCGGTCGCGATGCCGAAGGGGGCCATCCCTTTGTCGTTCACCCGCGCCAGGAGCTCCCAGGCCAGATCGGCGATCCGCACCTCCTCTTTGGCAAAGGAGGGCCGCGGCACCGAGGGCGAGGGCGCGAGCCCGGCCGGCATCGCGCTGACGTAGTGTCCGGACTGGGGCCGAACCTCGAGGTAGCCCCGGTCTTCCAGCAGCTGGTAGGCCCGGAGCACCGTGGCCAGGCTGACCCGCTTCTGGCGGCTGTAGGTCCGGACCGACGGCAGCCGATCGCCGGAGCGCAGGCTGCGGGTCTCGATCAAGCCGACCAGCTCGTCGGCCAGACGCTGGTAGAGCACCCGTTCCCGGCGGGGGCGGCGGCGCGAAACTGTACTGGTTGCAGTCATGGTATGCTGAAACTGTTATGGTTACAGCAGCTACGATAGCTTCAATCTGACCGGCCGGCAAGCCGCCGCCCGACTCGAGGAGCTCGCGATGCTCGACCCGACCATGCTGATGACCGACGTCCACATCGTCCCCTATACGCCCGGCTACCGCACCGCCTTTCGCGATCTCAACCTCGAGTGGATCGGGACTTACTTCGAGGTGGAGCCGGAAGACCGCAAACAGCTGGACGACCCCGAGACCCACGTGCTCCAGCCCGGCGGCGCGATTCTCATGGCGGTGGATGGCAACGAGCCGGTCGGCACCGGCGCGCTCATCCGGACCGGCCCTCACGAGTTCGAGCTGGCCAAGATGGCCGTGACGCCACGGGCCCAGGGACGCGGGGTCGGGCGCCGCGTCTGCGCGGCGCTCATCGAGCTGGCACGGAAAAAGGGCGCCCATCGGCTGGAGCTCCTCTCGCACAGGAGCCTAGCGCCCGCCATCTCGCTCTATCGCTCGCTCGGGTTCCAGGAGATCCCGTTGGGTGACGTGCCCTATCGCCGGGCCAATATCCGGATGGAGCTGCCGCTCCGGTGAAAGGCCGCATCATCGCGGCCTTCGCCGTCGTCTATCTGGTCTGGGGCTCGACCTACCTCGGGATCCGGTGGGCGGTAGAGACCCTGCCGCCGTTCCTGCTCACGGGTACCCGATTCCTGGTGGCGGGGGCGCTGCTCTATGTCTGGGCCAGGATGCGCGGCGCGCCCGCGCCCGAGCGCCGCACCTGGCTCCCCGCCCTGGGGATCGGGACCCTGCTCGTCACCGGCGGGAACGGGCTCGTGGTGTGGGCCGAGCAGCGGGTACCGTCGGGGCTGGCCGCCCTGATCGTCGCGGGCATGCCGCTGTGGGTCGCGGTGTTCGAGCGGGTGTCGCCCGGCGGCAAGCCGCTCAGCGCCGCCCGCGTCATCGGCCTGCTGGTGGGATTCGCGGGACTGGCGCTCCTGTTGACCGGGCGGACCGGCGAAACCGGGGCCTGCCCCGGAGCCTTGTCGGGGTGTGCGGAGGGGCGTGCACCCGTTTCGCTGCTCTACCTGCTCGCGCTCCCTGTGGCATCGATCTCCTGGGCCCTCGGGTCCGTGGTCAGCCGGCGGGTCACCCTGCCGGCCGACAAGGTGCTCGCCTCCGCCACCAGCATGCTCGCCGGCGGCGGCGTGGCGCTCGCGCTCGGGCTCGCGGGCGGCGAGCTCGAAGGATTCGATCCCGCTCGAGTCTCCGCCGCGTCGCTCGCCGCCTGGGCCTATCTCGTGGTTTTCGGCTCGATGCTCGCCTTCACCTGCTTTACCTGGCTGGTGAGCGTGGTCGAGCCGACCCGCGTGGCCACCTATGCGTACGTCAATCCAGTGGTGGCGCTGTTGCTCGGCGCATGGCTCGCGCATGAGCCGCTGGGCGTCCGCACCCTGGTGGCGACGCCCATGATCCTCCTCAGCCTGGTACTGGTGCTCCGGTCCGGCGCGGCACCGGCGCAGCCCCGCCCTGCCGACCAGAGCGGCGGCCCGTCGTCGGGCCGCAACGTCACCCGCGCTCCGGCGACGGATCCGGTCAGCTGAAACCGGCAGGTACCGTGGGCTCTTTCGCGCGGGGCGGCCACGATAGTAGACATTCGCGGTGACCGAGCGACTCTACTACGCCGACTCCTATCTCACCCGCTTCGACGCGGCGGTGATTGACCGCGCCGAAAGCGGGCGCCGGGT
>DASQPE010000325.1:0-4168 GCA_035644115.1 Gemmatimonadales bacterium | reverse complement strand
TGCAGCACAATGAGGTATCCATCCTGGGCGGCCCGAACGTACACTTTCGCGTGATCGCCCAGCGCGTAATTACCGTCCGAGTTCAACCAGACATGGACCGGGGGATCCGGATCGGCGGCGGGGGTTAGTTCTGGTGTACGTAACGGGCCGGACGACAAGAGCATCAGCAGTGGTAACAGCATAGATCCTTCTTTCGGGTCACGAACGGTGCTCGGCTCGGTGCCGAGCGATGAGGTCTGACCGCTTCCGTTCGGACGTCCTCTCTGTAGTAATGCAACACCCCCCCGGATGGTCGTGTTCCGGCCTGAACATCGACCGTCGCAGCAACGAACGATCGAGGGGCCCGCGTCACTCCACCCGTTCGAGTCGCGGGTTGGGCCGGTACTCCCGCCCAACCTTGGCACACGGCCGTCCGTCGAGCAGCACGACGTCCGCCGTGAAGTCATAGCGGCCCTCGAATAACGACGATCCGACACCATACGCGTCCACCGGAACCTGCCGGTGCTCAAAGTCCCGGATTTTGTCCACTGTGAAGCCACCGGACACCACGATTTACACGCGGTGGAAGCCGTGCCCGTCCAACGCGGCACGGACGTTCCGCACCAGCTGGGGATTCACACCGGTAGGCTTCTCGCGGCCCATCTGGCTCCAGAGCGACCGATCGACCAGCATCTCGCTGGTATCGAGCCGCACTCCATAGAGTCGGTCGCCCAGCGCGTTCGCCACCTCGAGCGAGGTCCGGACGCAATCGTTCTCGAAGTCCACCAGGGTGACCAGCTTCACCTCGTCCCCGATGTGCTCCGCAAACTTTTGGGTCGCGAGCACCGTGTCGCCGCCGTAGGCTGCTATCAGTGCGTGGGGAACGGTGCCGACGCCCTCGCTGCCCCACCACGACGCCTGCGCATCGGTCGAGACCCCGATGGCGCCGGCGATGTGCGCGGCATAGCCGTCGCCGGTCTGCACCAGCCAGTGGTCGTGCCGGGCGGGGAAGAACATGACCTCCTTGGGTGCGGCGGCCTCCACCACCCGCCGGGTGTTGGTGCCGACCCGGGTTCGTCGCGCCAGCACTCCGAGGTACAGGGTCTCGAGATGCGCGAAGGCACTGTACGGGCCCTCGATCAGCATGACCGTCTCCCAAGGCTCGACGGCGTCGCCCTCGCGCAGCGCGTGAACCGCCAAGTCGGGCCATTCGACGGCACAGAGCTTGAGAATGGCGATTGCCTCGTCCACCCCGCCGAGAAACGCGGACGCCTTGCCGAACACCTGCATCGTCACACGCGGGCGGTGTCCTTCGGCCAGCAGGATATCTCGTGCGCGGACGAAGTACTTGTCCGAGTAATAGCCCGCCCGCATCTTTTCGACCGGCAGATGGAAGATCGATGGGTCGAGCCTAGGACGCGGAGTCATCGCCGAACCGCCGCTGTTTGAGGTCCGCCAGCGAGGTCCGGAGCCGGCGCAGATGACGGGTGCTCGGGTGCTGGTCGATCAGGCGGCGCAGCTCGGCCATCGCGCTGCCGGGATCGCCCAACCGATCTTCGTAGAGCTCGACCAGCGCCAGACCGATGCGCAGGTCCGCCTCGGCGCCGGGGTGCACGGTGGCGCGCAGATTCTGCAGCTCGGCCGCGGCGGTTTCAGGCTGACCCAACGCACCGGCCAGCAAGGCGGCCCGGCGCAGGGTCGCTTCGACCCGATCGGCCGGCTCCTTGGCACGCTCGCGATAGGCCTCCGCCGCCGCCTCGTACTCACCCCGGACTACCAGGGTCTCGATCGCGGAATACCCGCCTCCGGCCCGGTGCAGACCGAGGTCGACCAGTGCCCGGCCGAGACCGTCGACCAGCGGCTCGAGAACGCCGCCGAGCAGCCCGATGACGAAGCCGTAGAGCGCCCAGAAGATGCCGACCAGCTCGAGCGCGCGGGGCACCATCCCGGTTGCCCAGAGCACGATGGCGACCACCGTAGCGAACAGCAGGACACCCGCCACGAAGATTCGGGCGAGCGAGAGCGGATTCTCGATCGAGAGGGCGTCACGGTCGCCGGGCGGCCGGAGGAGAGGTGGGGGTGTCAACCGCCCAAACGTACGGACGGCCAAAACCGGCGGCAAGTTGACTTATCGATGGGGTCGCCCTAATTCCTGCTCGGTCATCGGCTCGCGAGGATTTTCCATGAATCGCGCTGTCACTCGCCGCGGGTTTCTCGGCGCCGCCGGTGCGGCGGCCGCCTCCCTTGGACTTCCCGGCGTGAGCGCCGCGAGCGCTCCCGCGGTGCTGCGTCGAGCTGCGTCCCGTCCTGCCGCGGTCAGCTCGGCCAACGGGCTTCGGGCGGTGGGCCGCGCGATGGAGCTCATTCTCCAGGGGACCGACACGCTCGACGCAGCGGTCGAAGGGGTGAAGATCCAGGAGCTCGATCCGAGCGACCAATCGGTCGGCTACGGCGGACTCCCGAACGAAGACGGCGTGGTCCAGCTCGACGCGTCCTGCATGCACGGTCCGACCAAGCGGGCCGGGGCGGTCGCGGCGCTCGAGGGCATCAAGACGCCGAGCGAAGTCGCGAAGCTGGTCCTGCTCTATACCAACCATATTCTGCTGGTGGGCGAGGGCGCCAAGCGATTCGCCCTCTCGTACGGGTTCAAGGAGGAGGACCTGCTCACGCCCGAGTCGCGCCAACTCTGGCTCGAGTGGCGCGCCAACCGGGGCGCAGAGGACGATTGGCTGGACGTCCCGCCGAAAACGCCGATGGTGGCCCGGCCGACCGGGACGATCAACCTGGACATCGTGAACGCCGCGGGCGACATCTCCTCGGTGACCACCACCAGCGGGCTCGCGTGGAAGATTCCGGGTCGCGCCGGCGACAGCCCGATCGTCGGCGCCGGCCAGTACACCGACAACGACGTCGGCGCCGCCGGCTCCACCGGGCGGGGCGAGTCCAACATCATGGTCTGCGGCGGATTTCTGACCGTCGAGCAAATGCGCGGCGGGAAGAAGCCGACCGACGCCTGCCTGGGGACGTTGCGGCGGGTCCTGGCGCAGACGCCGCCGCGGCTCCTGCTGTCCGATGGCCGGCCGAAGTTCGACCTCAAGTTCTACGCCGTCAACAAACGCGGCGAGTTTGGAGCCGGGTCGATGTATCCCACCCAATACGCTGCGCACGACGGTCGAGAGGCGGCACTGCGGGACGCTGCCTTTCTGTTCCAGAGACCGTCATGACATCGGTCCGTCCCGGCCTGGCGGCGGCAGCTGCAACCGCCCTGCTCTGGCTCGCGGGCCCGGGACGGTGTCTAGCCCAGGAGCCGGCGCAGACCAACACCGACGTGCCCTGGCGGACCAGCTACTTCCCCTATCTGTCGGGGCTCTCGAACGACGGACCCCTGATCTCCGGCAGGATTCGCTACTCCCAGGCCGCGCCGTACGAAGAGCGGGTCACCTCGCGCGCCTATGTCCAGCTCGATGCCGGCGTAGGCTTCCGCGGGACCCGGTTTGCCGCAGCACAGTTCGGAGCGCCCCTGTGGCTGAAGGATTGGCGATTCACTGCCTTAACCATTGCCTCGCGAGAAGCCCGGTATGGCTTCTTCGGGCTGGGCAACGGGACCACCTACGACAAGGCGAATGTCACCGACGCGGACCCGTTCTTCTATCGGGTTCAGCGCACCAACTATTTCGGTTCGGTGGAGGTTACTCGCCGGATTGTAGGCCAGTTGCAGGTGGCGCTTCAGGCCTCAGCCCAGTCCACCAAGTTCGTGGCCCACGACGAGGGCACGTCGGTTTTTCTCCAGCAGTTCGGGCCTTCGATGAAGCAGGGCGATGCGGGGGTCCGCGCCGCCCTGGTGTTCGACAGCCGCGATACCGAGTACGACCCGCATCGGGGACTCCTGCTCGAGTCGGGATACCAGGTAGCGACTGGCGGCGGCAACTACGAGCGGCTGTACGGCGTTTTCCGGGGCTGGGTGCAGCTGCGGGAAGGCACCATCTTCGCGGCACGGCTGGCCGGCTCCCAGCTGTACGGTGAACCGACGCTCGATGCGCGCTTCGTCATCCCCGCTTGGGAGCGCCCGATTCCCGTCCTGGGAGGCTCGTTTTCCTTCCGCGCCCTCCAAACCGGCCGGCTGGCAGGCAAGGGCGTTCTCCTGGGCAATTTTGAGGTCCGCCAGCACCTGAAAACCTTTGGGGGCGTG
>DASQPE010000324.1:0-9811 GCA_035644115.1 Gemmatimonadales bacterium | reverse complement strand
GATCGCCGCTACCTCGACGGACAGCTGCAGGAGTTCGCGGGCGATCTGGGAAGCCCCGCGCTCGGCAGCGACCGAATTCCCGCGCTCGGACCCACTGACGCGCGGCTCGCGCGGATCACCGGCGACCCCAGCGCCCGGCTCGATCTCGGCAACCTGACCGCCACCGCACAGGGTTCCCGGACCCTGGGCGTGATCGGACTCGCGGTCGGCCTCACCTCGCACCTCAGCATCTTTGCCCGGCTGCCGCTGGTCCGGGCCAGCGTGCGCACCACGCTCGCGCTCGATACGACGTCGAGCGGCGCGGGAGTGAACCCGGCGGACCTGCTCCTGGGCAGCAACGAAGGAGCCGCGCAGACTTCGCAGTTCTTCCAGGAGTTCGACGCCGCGCTCCAGTCGCTCCAGGTTCGGCTCCAGTCCGGCGCGTACAGCGGAGCCGCGCTGGCGCTGGCGCAGAGCACGCTGACCGCGGGTACCTCGCTCCGCGCGGACCTGTTCGGGCTCCTGCTCGATCCCGCGACCCGCTCCAGCTTCGTCCCGACCGCGACCAGTTCCCTGGGCGCTGCACTGGCGACCGGGATCCAGGGGCTTCAAGCAACGCTGGCCGGAACCCTGGGCGTGCCGGGTTTCACCACCGCGCCCGCGCTGCCCGCAACCCGCGCGAGCCAGGACGATCTCACTACGTATCTCACGAGCGCCAACGGCACGATCGCGGGCCGGCTCGACGACACGCCGCTCTCGCAGCGGGGCGACGCGGAGGTCGGCGGGGTCTGGACCCTGATCGACCGCTGGAACGATGATGCCCGCGGCGCCGGTCTGCGCGTCGCGATCAGCGGCGTCGCGCGACTGGGCACCGGCTTTCCCGAGCGAGCCGACCGATTCCTCGATCTCGGCACCGGAACGGGGCACTCGGCGTTCGGCGGCAGCGTCACCGCCGACATCGGGTTCGGCCGGTTCGGCGTGCGCGCGGCGGGCGGCTACCTTCGCCAGCTGGCCGCCAACGACGTCCTGCGAGTGACCGGAGCCGATCAGCCCTACGCACCGTTCAGCCAGGTTCGGACGCTCCGGGTGGATCCGGGAGACGTCCTGAGCTTCGGCGCGCATCCGTTCCTCCGCTTGCTTCCGCCGCTGGCTGTTCACCTGGGGGTCGATCACTGGCGGCGCGGCGACGAGCAGGTTGCATACCTCAGCGCGAACGACTCGATCCCCGGTATCCCGGCCTCGCTTCTGGCTCTCGACTCGAAGATCGGCGTCACCACGTTGTCCGCCGGCCTGACCTACGCGCGCCCAGGCGCCACCAAGCCCGGAACCACCGGAGTCCCGCTCGATGCCCAGTGGACCTTCGAGCAGGTCATCGCCGGAAGCGGCGGGCGGGTGCGCAAGACGCAGTCGGTGCGCGCGGGCGTCCGCCTCTACTTTCGAATCTTCCAATGAAAAAGCCTCGCGCAGGTCATCTTGGGCGGCTGGCACTAGGCCTGCTCCTCGCAGGCTGGATCGCGAACCCCGGGCTCGCAATGGGGCAGGACTCGGCTGGAACGGCGCGACTACGCGCGCTCGCCGACCGATTCTGGACCTGGCGTGCCGCGAACCAGCCGGCGTCGGGCGACGACATTCCGCGCATCGTGCGGCCGAGGGATTGGGTGCCTGACTGGTCGGTGACGACCGTGGCTGCCAGGCGCAAGGCGCTGCGAGGGTTCGAGGGAGAATGGCGGGCGCTGGATACGACGCGATGGAGTCGCTCCGCGCAGGTCGACTACCGGCTGGTCGGCTCGGCCCTGGCTCGGGTCCATTGGGAGCTCGACGTGACTCGCGGCTGGCGACGCAACCCGCTGTTTTACCTGGAACAGACCATCGGCGCGCTGCACGAAGATCTCCTGCGACCGCCACCGTTCGACACCGTGCGCACCCGGGAGCTGGTGCGCCGGCTGGAGCGGATCCCCCGCACCATCCAGGACGGGAAGGCCAACCTTACCGACGCGGTGGCGCCGTTCGCCCGGCTCGCGATCGCGCCGCTGACCGGCATCCGCCCCCGGCTCGACAGCGTCGGGCGCGCACTGAGCCCGCTGCTGGTCGGACCGGACGCGGCGCGAATGCCCGCCGCCCTCGCCCGCGCATCAACCGCACTCGAGGGCTATCGCACCTGGCTCGAGCAGCGGCTTCCCGGCCTGCCCGAACCGACCGCGGTGGGACGGGAGGCCTACATCGGGTTCCTGCGGCGGGTGGCCCTGGTGCCCTACTCACCGGAGCAACTCGTCGCTAAGGCGCGGCAGGACTGGAGCCGGGCAGTGGCGTTCGAGACCTACGAGCGTCAGCGGAACCAGACCCTGCCGGAACTCAGCCTGTTCCCCACGCTCGCGGCCCAGCTTGCCCGCGAGGCCGAGGACGAAGTCCGAGTCCGGCGACACCTCGAGGAGAAGGAGCTACTGAGCGTTCCGGCGTGGCTCCGCCACTACCGCACGGCGCCGCTGCCGCCCTACCTCGAGCCGTTGGGCGACTGGGGCGTGAACGATGACCTCACCTCGGCCGACCGGCTCGCGGAGGACGGCGTGAGCTATCGGCCGGCCCCCGCTGCCACGCTCGGCTACTTCTATCGGGCGACGGCGATGGATCCCCGGCCGTTGCTGGTGCACGAGGGCGTCCCCGGGCATTACATGCAGCTGGCCATCGCCTGGGCGCACGAGGATCCGATCCGGCGTCATTACTACGATTCGAACTCGAACGAGGGCATCGGCTTTTACGCCGAGGAGATGATGCTGCAGGCCGGCCTGTTCGACGACAGCCCCAGGGTCCGCGAGACCATCTACAACTTCATGCGGCTCCGGGCTCTGCGGGTCGAAGCCGATGTGAAGCTGGCCACCGGCGAGTTCACCATTCCGCAGGCGGCCAAGTACCTGGAGACCAACGTGCCGATGGACGGCGGCACAGCGCTCCAAGAGGCCGCGTTCTTCGCGGCAGGCCCCGGCCAAGCGATCACGTACGAGATCGGCAAGCTCCAGATCCTCGCCTTCCTGACCGACGCCCGGCTCCAGCTGGGCGATCACTTTTCGCTGCGGGAGTTTCACGACTTCGTCTGGAAGAACGGGAACGTGCCGATCGCGCTGCAAAGGTGGGAGAAACTTGGCCTGGACGACGAAGTCAGGCGCCTGAACAACGTGAAAAGTGAAAGGTGAAAAGTGAAAAGGGGGCTCCGTTGCGAGAGGAGCTCCCTTTTCACTTTTTACTTTTCACTTTTCACGCTTTTACACATACGACAGCCAGGCGTCCTTCCGCCGCGCCTTGAGATCCGCGAACCACCGGCACAACGGGTAGAGCGCGAGAACCACCCCGATCCAGATCAGGTACACGGTGCCGAGGCTGAAGCCGAAGGTCTTCGGGTAGAACAGGAAGAAGACCCGGAGCTGGCTCGGCAGGGCCTGCCCGGTCAGCGACGCCGCGACCAGGGTGAGTCCGTGGATCAGATACAGGTGAACCACGTAGTAGAGGAACGGCACTCGGCCGTACACCACGAAGAACCGCACCACCGGCCCCGAGGCGCGGTCCACCAGCCCGAGCAGAGCGATCGACGGGCCCAGCGTCATCAGGAGATACAAGAGCGACGGTGGATACTTCGTCGTGTTGAAGAACGAGAGCAGCGTGTACACCGCGTCGGGCTGCACCGACCAGGGCGCCGGGTCGCCGTAGACGTTGAGCCAGCGGAGCGCAATGAAGCCGGCAGAAAGGGCCAGCCCGATCCGGACGAACAGCCGCTGCCGTTCCTGCGCCGGTCGCTGAACCAGGGTGCCGAAGGCGTAGCCCGCGGCCATGACGCCGGCCCACGGGATGAGCGGATAGGCGACCGGCGGGTTGAACACGTGGAGGAAGCTCCAGAGCCAGTCCCACGCCGTCGCGTTGGGCGACAGAGCGCCGCTGAGCACCCCGCCCCCAAAGGGGAGCGCGCCCGGGCTGGCGCCGCCCAGCAGCGGTCGGGGATGGATCCCGTCGAGCAGGTTGTGACCGGCGATCATGACGATGCCGATGGCGGCGATGACCCGGATCGGCAGCCGCGAGAGCGCGGCCAGCACGATCATCGACCAGCCGATCACCCAGATCACCTGCAGCCCGACGAAGTTCCAGGTGAAGTTGAAGGTCCAGCCCACCGTCACCAGCGTCAGCTCGACCACGATCAGCCACAGGCCGCGGCTCACCAGAAAACCACTGAGCTGCCGGGGCGTCCGCCCGCGAGCGGCCCAGAGATAGGCGCCCGTGCCCGCCAGGAAGACGAATGTCGGGGCGCAGAGGTGGGTGATCCAGCGGGTGAAGAAGAGGGCCGGCGTGGTACGGGTGAGGTCGGTCGGGTCGAAGAACCGCGCGTCGAGGTTGAAGAAGTCGCGGACATGATCGAGGGCCATGATCACCATGACCAGCCCCCGCACGAAATCGATCGAATCGAGTCGCGGCCGGGCGGTCGCGATTGAAGAAGTGAGTGGCGCCCGTTGCGCCAGCGTTGCCGTGGCCATGAAGCCTCCGCGTCGTCAGCCCGGTCGCCCGGCCCTGGTGCGGGCGAGCAGCGCCTGGGCGTGGCGCCGGGCTTCCCTGCCCTCGGCGTCGCCCAGCATCCGCGCCAGCTCTACGATACGGTCCTCGCCATGGATCGGTGTCACCTCGCTGGTCGCCATCCCGCCGCGGGTGGCCTTCGCCACGACCAGGTGCCGGTCCGCCCGGGCTGCGATCTGGGGCAGGTGCGTGATCACGAGAACCTGATGCCGCCCCGCGACCTCGGCAAGCGCTTCCCCGACCTGGGCGCCGACCTCGCCGCCGATGCCCTGATCGACCTCGTCGAAGACCAGCGTCGGGATCGCATCGTGCCGTGCCAGCACCACCTTGAGCGCCAGCATGAGGCGGGAGAGCTCACCGCCTGAGGCCACCTTCGCCAGGGGCTTGGGGTCGAGCCCCACGTTGAGCCGCACGCTGAAGGCAACGCTCTCCTGCCCCTGGCTCGAGGGCTCGCTCAGGGGGACCAGGTCAACCCCCAGCTTACCGCCGGGGAGCCCCAGCTCCGGGAGAAGGCGGCTGACGGCGCGGGCAAGCTGATCGCCGGCCTGGCGCCGTTTGGCGGTGAGGGCGGCCGCCGCCGCGGCAAGCGCCGCCTCAGCGGCGACCCGTCGGGCCGCGAGCGCCCGGAGATCGGTGTCGGCGGTGTCGAGCAGATCGAGCTCCTCCCCGGCCTGCCGCCGGGTGTCGAGCACGGCGTCGATCGTCGCCCCGTGCTTCTGGGTCAGCCGGGAGATCACGTCCCGACGCCGCTCGACCTCAGCCAGCCGGGCCGGATCTTCCTGAATGGACTCGGCATATTCGCCGGCGAGCCGCGCCAGCTCGCCCAGATTCGCATAAGCCGTGTCCAGCAGCTCCCGCCACGCCCCGACCGAGGGGTCGCCCTTCTCCAGCGTGCCGAGTGCACGGTCCGCCGCCGCCACGGCGCGGAGGGCGGCACCGTCGTCTCCGTCGAGCGCCTCGGCGATCCGGCGAGCCTGCTCCATCAAGGCGCCCGCCTGGCTGAGCCGGCGAGCCTCCAGCTCGAGCGCCGCGTCTTCTCCCGGCCGGAGCTTCGCTCGATCGATCTCCTCCACCACGTGGCGGAGATAGTCGGCCCGGCGGCGAACTTCGTCCCGCCGAGCGACCAGCTCGGCTTCCTGGGACCGGAGCGCCGCGAGCGCGCCGTACGCCTCCACCACCGCCGCCCGATCCGCCTCCGCATGGCCGAACGCGTCGAGAATATCCCGCTGGGCATCGGCGTGAAGCAGCGATTGCGTCTGATGCTGTCCGTGGAGGTCCACCAGCAACGCGCCCAGCCGTCCGAGCACACCCGCCGTGGTGGGACTGCCGTTGACCCAGGCGCGCGACCGGCCCTCGGTTGAGATCTCCCGGCGAATCACCAGCCGGCCCTCGTCGAGATCCAGGCCGAGCGCGTCGATCTCGCGGCGGGCCTTGGGGTCCAGACCCTCGAACGCGCCCTCGACCACCGCTCGCCCGCCGCCCGGCCGGACGCTCGAGCTGTCGGCTCGCTCCCCCAGCAGCAGCGCCAGCGCGTCCACCAGCATCGACTTGCCCGCGCCGGTCTCGCCGGTCAGCACGTTGAGGCCCGCCCCGAGGGGGAGGGTCACGTCGGCGATGGTGGCGAGATCCCGGACCCGAAGCTCCGCAATCACCGCGGGCGCTCGCGCTCCGAGAGATCCCCCCAGTGCAGCTTCTCCCGCATTCGGCTGAAGAATCCGTCGCGGGCGAGTCGGACCAGCGACACGGGACTCGCCGATCGACGCACGATGACGGCTTCGCCCGCCACCAGCGTGGTCCCGGTCTGGCCATCGAAGGAGACCAGCAGGTCTTCGGCCCAGCCCTCCATCGGCTGGATGACGATGGTGTACGACGCCGGCACGACCAGCGGCCGAAGCGCGAGGGTGTGGGCGCAGATGGCGGTCACCACCATGGCTTCCACCCCGGGCACCACGATCGGGCCGCCGGCGCTCAGGCTGTACGCGGTCGAGCCGGTAGGGGTGGCGACCACGATGCCGTCGGCGCTGTAGGGGCCGACGTTCTCGCCCTCGATCAGCACGTTGACCCGGATGACCCGGGCGACTCCGCCCTTGTGGATGGCTACGTCGTTGAGCGCGGTCTGGGTGTGGCGGACTTCGCCGGTGCTGGTCGCAATCTCGGCCGTGATCGCCTGGCGGCGCTCGACGGTATAGTCGCCGGCGACCAGCGCATCCAGTGCCGCGCCGAGGGTGTCGAGCGTGGCGGTGGTGAGGAAGCCGACCCGCCCCAGGTTGACGCCAAGAATGCTGGTGTGCAGGTCGGTGAGCAGCCGGGCGCCGCGGAGCAGCGTACCGTCGCCGCCGAACGTGAGCAGCGCGTCGAGCCGCGCGGCATCGAGGTGCGGCAGCGGGCAGGGCCAGAACGGATCGAGACGGGGTTCGGTGAACAGCGTGATGCCGCGCGGAGGCGCTTCGCGCGCCACCCGCTCCAGCACGGCGGCGAGATCGGCATAGCGCGGATTGCCGACGACGCCGACGTTCATCGCGCCTCGAGGCTCTCCTCGTGACGGAGCGCGGCGATGCGGCGGGCAATGCCGTCCGCGGTCAGCCCGAACGCCTGCAGCTGATCGGCCCGGGGGGCCTGCTCGATCATCCGGTCGGGCACGCCGAGCGCGACGACGCGCACTTCGGGATGCGTGGTCTGAAGCGTCTCGGCGAGATACGCGCCGAACCCATTGACCACCGTCCCTTCCTCGACGGTCACCAGCACCCGGTGGCGTTGGGTGAGCACCTCGAGCAGAGCGTCGTCCATCGGCTTGAGAAACCGGCAGTTCACCACCGCGCAATCGACCCCCTCGGCGGCGAGCAGCTCGGCGGCGCCGAGTGCGGGCGCCACCATCGTCCCGACGGCAAGGATCGCGACGTCGCCGGCGGGGCGGAGCTGCTCCCAGGTGCCGTAGGGCACGGCTGCGACGTCTGCCACCGGGCGCGGCTCCGCCGGGGCTTTGTCGCGCGGGTAGCGAGTGGAGAAGGGACCGCCCTGGTGGGCCAGCGCGGTTTTGAGCAGGCCGATCAGCTCCTCGCCGTTTTTGGGCGCCGTCACGGTCATGCCCGGCACCGCCAGCATGTATGCAATGTCGTACAAGCCCATGTGAGTCTGCCCGTCCTCGCCGACCAGGCCGGCCCGGTCCATGGCGAAGATCACCGGCAGATGCTGTACGGCGACGTCGTGGATGACGTTGTCGTAGGCCCGCTGGAGAAACGTGCTGTAGATCGCGACCACCGGGCGAATGCCCTGGGTCGCCAGCCCGCCGGCGAAGGTGACGGCGTGGCCTTCCGCGATCCCCACGTCGAAGAAGCGGTCGGGCCACTTCTTCTGAAACAGATTGGTGCCGGTGCCGGACGGCATGGCCGCCGTGATAGCCACCATTTCGGGATGTGCGGCCGCTAGCGCGGTGATCGCCTCGCCGAACACCTGGGTCCAGGTGGGCGGGCCGCTCGCCTGTTTGCGGGGCTCGCCGGTCTCCGGATCGTAGGCGGCCAGGCCGTGCCATTTTTCCCGGTTCGCTTCGGCAAAAGCGAACCCTTTGCCCTTCTCCGTGATCACGTGCACCAGCCGCGGCCCGGTGAGTCCCCGCACGAACGCGAGCGTGTCGCACAGCTTCGGCACGTCGTGACCGTCGATCGGGCCGAAGTACCGGAGCCCCAGCTCCTCGAAGAGCATTCCCTGGGAAAACAGATTCTTGGCGCTCTCCTCGAGATTCTTGGCGAAGTCCACTACGCCCTCGCCGAACACGCCGCCGAGAGCAAAGGTCAAATGCTTGAGCTGCTCGCGCAGCGCGTTGGTCTTGGGGTTGGCGACGATGCTGCCCAGCATTCTGGCCATGCCGCCCACGTTGGGCGATATCGACATGCCGTTGTCGTTGAGCACGATGATGATGTCGCGGTCCGAGTGGCCCGCGTTGTTCATGCCCTCGTACGACAGCCCGGAGGTGAGCGCCCCGTCTCCGACCACCGCCACGACCTTATGGCTCTCGCCCTTGAGATCGCGCGCCGTCGCCATGCCCAGCGCGGCCGACACGCCGGTGCCGGCGTGGCCGGCGCCGAACTGGTCGTGCTCGCTCTCGCCCCGCTTCAGGAAGCCCGAGATCCCCCCCGCCTGTCGAAGCGTGGGGAAGGCGTCGTTCCGGCCCGTGAGCAGTTTCCAGGCATAGGCCTGGTGGCCCACGTCCCAGACGATCTTGTCTCGGGGCGAATCGAACTCGTAGAGCAGCGCGATGGCGAGCTCGACCACGCCGAGGCTCGCACCGATGTGGCCGCCGGTGACCGAGCAGCACTCGATCATACGCTCGCGTATCTCGCGGGCGAGCACCGGGAGCTGGTCCCGGCGCAGGCCTCTGAGATCGGCGGGGGAAGCGATGCCAGTCAGAAGGGACATGGGAGGTAGCTATTGGCTATCGTCACGAACTTCTGGTCACAATATAGTCCGCCAGCGGGCCCAGCGAGCTCGAAGGGACGCCGGCGCGGGCGAGGTGTGCCACGGCCCGCTCCGCGTGCCGCTCCGCCTCGGCGCGGGCGCCCTCGACGCCCAGCACCCGCACGTAGGTCGACTTGGAGAGCGCCTGATCGCGACCCGCGGTCTTGCCGAGCTGGGTGCTGGTACCGGTGGCATCGAGCACGTCGTCGGCAATCTGGAACGCGAGACCGATCTCCTCTCCGTACCCACCAAGCGCCTCGATCGTCGGCACGCCGGCCCCCGCCGCCAGCCCGCCCAGGGTGCAAGCGGCCCGAATGAGGGCGCCGGTCTTGCCCCGATGGACGTTCACCAGCTCAGGCAGGTTCAGGAGCCGGCCTTCGGCCTCGAGGTCGAGCCACTGGCCGCCGACCATGCCCTCGATGCCGCCGGCCTGGAAAAGGGTCGCCGCCATGCGGCCAAGCCCGGGCGCCCCCAAACCCAACCCGTCAGCCGCCTCCGAGAGCACCTGCGCGGCCACCGGCACCAGCAGGTAGCCGGCCACGGTCGCCACCGCGACCCCGAACTCGCGATGGGTGGTGGGGCGGCCGCGGCGGAGATCGTCGTCGTCCATGCAAGGAAGGTCGTCGTGCACCAGGGAGTAGGCGTGCACGGTCTCGACCGCCGCGGCAACGCCGGCGATGGCGGACGCGGTTCCACCGACCGAGCGGTAGGACGCCAGCACCAACGCAGCCCGCACCCGCTTGCCCGGGCTACGGAGCGCATAGCCAAGAGCGGCGCCCTCCGGTGCCGAGACGGTAGCCTCGAGTCGCTGGGCCCACCGCTCGAGCAG
>DASQPE010000323.1:0-13530 GCA_035644115.1 Gemmatimonadales bacterium | reverse complement strand
GCGATCGAGGCGTCGCCGCCCGGCGGCGTAGTCCGGGTGGTCGCAACCATGGAGGATTCCGTGTTCTTGCTGTCGGTATGTGATCAGGGGCCGGGCGTGCCCGCCCATCTGCGGGAGCAGATCTTCGCGCCTTTCTTCAGTACCAAGAGCGGCGGGCGCACCAGCGGGATGGGGCTGGGTCTCGCCCTGGTGCGCCGCTCGGTGGACGCGCTCGGCGGCCGGATCGAGCTGCGGGATCGGGCCGGCGGCGGGACCGAGTTCCGGATCCAGATCCCATTGCCCCGCGGGGAGGATACCCGATGAGCTCGCGCGGCCGCATCCTCATCGCCGATGACGAGGAGACCTTCCTGCACGCGACCGCGGACCTGCTGCGACGCGAGGGCTACGAGTGCGAGACCGTCCCGGACGGGCCCAACGCGCTGGCCAAGGTGAAGAGCGCCTCCTACGATCTGCTGATCAGCGACCTCGAGATGCCCGGCAACGAGAATCTCTCGCTCATCCGGGAGGTGGGCGAGATCGCGGGAGGATTGCCGGTCATCATCATCACGGGGTTCCCGTCGACCAGCTCCGCGATCGCGGCCATCGAGCTGCCGGTCTGCGCCTACCTCCTCAAGCCGGTGGCACTACCCGAGCTGCTCGACCGGGTGGCCGCGGCCGTGGCCCGGTTTCGGAGCTATCAGGTCATGCGCCGGACCGAGGAGCGGCTGCAGCAGTGGAACGTCGATTTCGAGCGCATCTCGTCGTTGCAGGCGGACAGCGCAGGCCGGACCGGCCGGGAGGTGGATGCGTTTCTCGCGCTCACGCTGCGCAACGTCATGGGGTCACTCAACGATCTTCAGCAACTGGGGCGCGCCCTCTCCAGCTCGGCTCAGACCGAGCATCCCTGCCAGATCCTCAACTGCCCCCGGGGGACTCAGCTGCAGGAAGCGATCCGGGAGACGGTTCGGGTGCTGGAGGAGACCAAAGGCGCATTCAAGTCGAAGGCGCTGGGCGATCTCCGCCACAAGCTCGAGCTGCTGCTGAACCACAACTGAGAGGTTCAGCCGGCTTTTACGAGCCCCCGTTCCAGCGCGATGCACAGCGCCTGAGTCCGATCCCGCGCGCCGAGCTTCTCGAGGATGCTCTTGACGTGGGCTTTGACCGTTCCCTCCACGATGTGCAGCTGATCGCCGATCTCCTGGTTGGTCATCCCCCGCGCGATCAGCTGCAGCACCTCGCCCTGACGACCGGTGAGCCGCGGCCGCCCGACGTGGTTCGCCAGCTTGGAGGCGACCCTCGGCGGGAGCGCCGTCTGCCCCCGGTGCACCGCGCCGATGGCGTCGGCCAGCTCGGTGGGCAAGGCCATCTTGAGCAGGTAGCCGGCGGCGCCGGCCTGAATCGCGCGCAGCACGTCGTCATCGGCGTCGAACGCGGAGAGCACGATCACTCGGGCACCCGGGGACGCGGCCCGGAGAGCTTTGACCACGGCGATCCCGTCGTCCGGCGGCATCCGGAGATCGACCAGCGCGACATCGGGTTGAAGGGACTGGAACAGCTCGACCGCCTCGGCGCCGTCCGCCGCGGCCCCCACCACGGCAATCGAGGGCTGTTGTTGCAGCAGGGCCGAGAGGCCGTCGCGAAAGAGCGGGTGATCGTCGGCGATGAGCACGCGAATGGGAGCTGGCTCGGTCATACCCGGCCTCCTTGGCTGCTGGATCCTTGCGGGCGCCCGCAACGACAAAAGGCGCACCGAACGCTCCCGCTCCGAGAGCTTCGTCACGCCTCTGCCTTGCAGGCCCGATGGCTCCGCCCGGCAAGGACCATCCTCTTTGACTGATACCTGAGTATAGGGTAGCCGGATCCGACCCCCGAGGATGTGAGGCCAGTCACACCGCTACCGCACAGCCGGCGCTGCCGACCGGCGGCGCCAATAGGCGTACACCGGGATCCCCAGGCCCAGCAGTGCGATGCCGACGAGAGCGTTCCTCGGGTTCGCCAGTATCGAGCTCGCGACCACGTACGCGGCCGCGACGACGAACAGGGCCGGGGTCCAGGGATAGCCCGGCACCCGGAACGCTCCGGGAGAATCGGACACGGCGCACGCGCGATACCTGAACAGGCCGGCGACGGTCAGCCCGAAGAAGATCCAATCGCCGAAGGCGACGTAGTCCACCAGTTGGGTAAACGTGCCGGTTAGGGTGAGGACGATCGCCCAGACCCCTTGCAGGAGAATCGCGCCGGTCGGCGTGCGATAGACCGGATGCAACACCGCGAGCCGGGGAAAGAAGACGCCGTCGGCGGCCATGGCCTGCAGCACTCGCGGCGTCACCAGGATCACCAGGTTCAGGAAACCGAAGGTCGAGACCGCGATCCCGGCGGCGATCAGCTTCCCGCCGGCCGGCCCGAGCAGCGCCCGCATTGCGTCGGCGGCAGGCGCCGTGCTCGCGGCGAGGCCGGCCTGGCCGAGCACCCGCAGGTACGCGAGGTTCGCGAGCAGATAGACCGTGATTACCGCCGCTACCCCAAGCACGAGGGCGCGGGGCAGATTCTTCTCGGGATCGATAATCTCTTCGGCGATGAAGTTGGTCTGCTGCCAGCCGCCGTAGGTGAAGAGAATCGGGACCAGCGCCGTACCCACACTCGAGACAGCCCGCGCCCAGCCGTGGGCGGGCGGCACCGGCGCAGCAGGGTGGGCCGGAGGACCCGCGAGGGCGAGGCCGGCGACAATGAGTGCCGCGAGGGCGGCGAGCTTGAGCAGGGTGAAGATGTTCTGGGTGATAGCCGCCGGCTTGACGCCCCGATAGTTGACCGCGGACAGGAATCCGATAGCACCGACCGCAACGGGTACCGTGAGTCGGTCCGGCAGACCGGCCAGCGCCAGCGCGTAGCTCGCGAAGGTCACCGCCACCGCGGCGATGGCGCCGGTCGCGATCACCAGCAGCAGGGCCCACCCGTAGAGGAACGCGGGGAGCGGTCCCCAGGCCTCACGCAGGTACACATAGCCGCCGCCAGCCTTGGGGCGCCGCTGTCCCAGCTCGCCAAAGCAGAAGGCCCCGATCAATGCGATCGCGCCCCCCAGCACCCAGGCGGCGAGCCCGAGCGCGGGAGAGCCGACCCGCTGGGCCACGGCCGCCGGGGTCCGAAAGATCCCGGCGCCGATGATGCCGCCAATCACGGCCATGGTGCCGGAGAACCGGCCGAGGCGGCGGGCGTAGGTCGTCACGCGACGCCCCGCCGGCGCTTGACGCAGGCATGGAAGTAGTTGACATTGGCATGTAACGCCAGCCGCCCCTGCCTGCGCCCGAGGTCCCGATGCCCACCGCCGCCGCCACCGCCACCGATCAGCGCGCCACCGCCGTCCGCCGCTTCAATCGCTTCTACACCCGCCAGATCGGGGTGCTCAACGAAGGCCTGCTCCAGAGTCCCTTTTCGCTGGGCGAGGCCCGGGTCCTCTACGAGCTGGCCCAGGACAAGGGGCCGAGCGCGAGCGAGCTCAGCGCCGACCTGGGGCTCGACGCCGGCTATCTCAGCCGGATGCTCCGCCGCTTCGAGCGGCGGGGCCTCATCGCGCGCGAGCCGTCGGAGTCCGACGGCCGGCGGAGCCTCGTCGCGCTGACCCGGAAGGGTCGGGCGGCGTTTGCGACCCTGGATGCGCGGTCGCACGACGAGGTCCGTGAGATGCTGAGTCGTCTGGCCGAGCCGGATCAGCGTCACCTGCTCGAGGCGATGCGGACGGTCGAGCGCCTGCTGGGAGCGCCCTCGCACCCCGCACCGGGGTACCTGCTGCGGACCCATCAGCCTGGGGATATGGGATGGGTGGTTCACCGGCATGGTGTGCTCTACGCGCAGGAGTACGGCTGGGACGAGCAGTTCGAGGCCCTGGTCGCGGACATCGTCGCGCAATTCCTTCGCCGGTTCGACCCCAAGCACGAGCGCTGCTGGATCGCCGAGCGCGAAGGCGACATCGTGGGCTCGGTGTTCCTGGTGAAAGAGTCGGACACCGTCGCCAAGCTGAGGCTCCTTCTGGTGGAGCCGAGCGCCCGCGGGCTCGGCATCGGCAACCGGCTGGTGACCGAATGCGTGCGGACCGCGCGCCGGATGAGCTATCGCAAGCTCACCCTGTGGACCCAGCAGAGTCTGCCCGCCGCCCGGCGGATTTACCAGCAAGCCGGGTTTCGCCTGGTCGGCTCGGAGCCGCATCACAGCTTCGGCCATGACCTGATCGGCGAGACCTGGGACCTCGATCTATAACTGCAAACTGCTTATGAACTGCGAACCGCAGAGGCACAGAGGGTTCCGCGGTCCACCGAAGCTTCACTTCCGCGACCACAACAATTTCTTTGTGGGTGTGCGCTCGGAGTTCCGTGGGCTCGGGGCACCCTCCGTGCCTCCGTGCCTCTGTGGTTCGCAGTTTGTTGTGCCGTGCCCAGTCGCGGGGCCGACCCAGAACACCCGCAATAGATTGCTGTCCTCTGCGCCCTCTGCGGTGAATAGCGGCCGATGAACCAGCCTGCAAGCCTGGAGCGAATCAGGACCATCGTCGTCGACGACTACGACGAGATCGGCCGGCTGGTGGCGCGCCGGATCGCGGACCTCATCCGCGCCAGGACCGCGGCGGGCGGCCGGGCGGTTCTCGGCCTTGCCACCGGCTCGACCCCGATCGGGGTGTATCGGGAGCTCATTCGGATGCGCCGCGAGGAGGGGCTCAGCTTCGCCCGGGTCGTCACGTTCAATCTGGACGAGTACTACCCGATGGATCCGCGAAGCGTCCACTCCTATCACCGGTTCATGTGGGAGAACCTGTTCTCCGAGCTCGACATCGCTCCGGAGAACGTGCACATCCCCCGGGGCGACGTGGCCCGGGCGGACCTCGAGGCCGAGTGCCGGCGCTACGAGGACGCGATCCGCGCCGCGGGCGGGATCGATCTCCAGCTCCTGGGCATCGGACGCACCGGTCACATCGGCTTCAACGAGCCCGGCTCGGGCGCCGAGAGCCGCACCCGGGTGGTGACGCTGGACCTGGTCACGCGGAAGGACGCCGCCGCCGATTTCTTCGGCGAGGACAACGTCCCGCGCGAGGCGATCACGATGGGCGTCGCCACCATCCTCGAGGCGCGGGAGATCCTGATCCTCGCCACCGGCGAGCACAAGGCCGAGATCGTGCGCCGCGCGGTCGAGGGGGAGGTGGACCACGAGATCGCGGCCACGTTCCTGCAGCTGCACGACAACACCAGCTGCTACCTCGACCGTCCCGCGGCGGCGGCGCTCACCCGGATGGCGACCCCCTGGCTCGTGGGACCGGTCGAATGGACCTCCCACCTGATCGTCCGAGCGGTGTGCTGGCTCTCCCACCAGACCGGCAAGGCCATTCTCAAGTTGACCCAGCGCGACTACGCCGAGTATCGGCTCTCCTCGCTGGCGGCCAAGGCGGGCTCCGCCGGCGTGCTGAACGGGCAGGTGTTCAACGCGCTGGGGGCCAAGATCCGGGGCCGCTCCAAGCTGCCCGGGGGTCAGCGCATCATCTGCTTCTCGCCCCACCCGGATGACGACGTCATCTCGATGGGCGGGATTCTCCACAAGCTGGCGCAGAACGGCAACAGTATCACGGTCGCCTACATGACCAGCGGTAACATCGCGGTGTTCGACCACGACGTGCGCCGGCACATCGACTTCCTTCGCCGGCTGGCCTGCGAGCGGCGCATCGCCGAAGATGCGGCGGCCGAGCTGTGCCGGCGGGTGGAGCAGTTCCTGGCCCGGAAGCAGCCCGGCGACGTGGACATCCCCGAGGTGCAGGACACTAAGAGGATGATCCGGGAATCCGAGGCGGTGGCGGGCATCCAAACCCTGGGCCTCGATCCCCACGCTGCCCGGTTTCTCAATCTTCCGTTCTACCAGACGGGCCAGGTGCGCAAGGATCCGGTCGGCGCCGCCGACGTGGCGCTGGTGCGTGCGCTGCTCGACGAGATCCGGCCCGATCTGGTGTTCGTCGCCGGCGACCTCTCCGATCCCCACGGTACTCACCGCATGTGCAAGGAGGCGATCGATCGTGCGCTGGGGGGCATCGTCGCCGCCGGCCGGCCTCGGCCGGAAGTCTGGCTCTATCGGGGCGCCTGGCAGGAATGGCCGGTCACGGAGGCGACCTGGCTGGTGCCGCTGGCGCAGGAGGAGCTGCGGCTCAAGATCCAGGCGATCTTCAAGCACCAGTCCCAGAAGGACACCGCCCCGTTTCCGGGACCGGACGAGCGGGAGTTCTGGCAGCGGGTCGAGGCGCGGAATACCGGGACCGCCGCGGAGCTCGACCGCCTCGGGCTGGCCGAGTATTTCGCGATGGAAGCTTTTGTGGTAGAGTAGCGGGCAGCCTTGTTTCCGCAGGTGTCTCCACCATCAGCTTCGGGGTCTCCGTGCGTCGCGCTCTTGTGACGATGGTACTTGTCCTGCTGCCCTGGGTCCCGCTCCACGCCCAACATCTGCGGGATCAACTTTCCCAGCTTTTCATCTTCGGCGCCGGCGACGAGCCCCTGTTTCTGGGAGGCAGCGCCGACCCGAACAATCCCCAGGCGGTCCAGATCCATGGCTCGCACTTCATACCGGCGGCGGTCGCCAGCAACGCCACGGTCATCTCGTTCCTGACCAATTCGATCGGCAGCAATGTCGCGAACCTGCCGGTAAGCGCCGCGAGCGGCGGCTCGACCTTCAGCTTTCAGGGCGGGGTCCCGGTCCGAACCTCGACCTCGACCGGACCGATCTTCGCCGAGCGGGCTCAGACCCTAGGGCGGGGCAGGGTGCTGGCGACGGTCACCCGGAGCGGGGTGCAGTTCAAAACCTTCCGCGGCGTGGACCTGGACAACGTGAAGTTCACGTTCACCCATGCCAACGTCGATTTCCCCGGCTGCGACGCGATCTTCGGCGGCGACTGCTCGAAGCTCGGGGTTCCCGCGTTCGAGAACGAGACCATCGACCTGAACCTCGCGCTCAACGTGGACCTCAGCGTCACCTCCTTCCTGCTCACCTACGGAATCACCGACCGGATCGACATCGGCGTCGTCCTCCCGCTCATCACCACGTCGCTCAACGGCGCGAGCACGGCGCAGATCAACCCGTTCGGTCCGCCGCCGGCGGTGCACTTCTTCGGGGGAACGCCGACGAATCCGGTGCTCACCGCGTCCCGTTTTGTCGAAGGCTCATCGACCGGACTGGGCGACGTGGTTGCCCGGGTGAAGGTGAACTTGCGCCGGGGTGACCCGGTATCGGTCGCGCTCCTGGCCGACACCCGCTTCCCGACCGGGAGCGAGGACGATCTGCTCGGCTCCGGAGCCTTTGCGGAGCGGGGCCTCGGCATCGTCTCCGCCCGATTCGGCAACTTTTCTCCCCATGCCAACGTCGGCTTCGTCCATCGGGGGGGCGAGTTCGAGACCGACGCCTTCCTCGGGACCCTCGGCTTCGACCATCTGCTCGCGCCGTGGGCCACCCTGGCCGTCGACGTGATCTCCGAGTTCCAGGTCGACGACAGCCCACTCACGCTTCCCGTTCCGGTCGTCATCGTGGCGCCCTACACCCGCACCATCACGCCGAGCACGATTCCGGACCGGCGGGACGATCTCATCAACGGCTCGATCGGGGTCAAGCTCACCGCGGTCGCGGGACTCACCGTGATCGCCAACACCATCTGGCCCCTCAACCGCGGGGGGCTACGGCCGGATGTGATCTGGACGGCGGGGCTCGAGTACAACTTCTGAAGCGGTGAGAGGTAAGAGGTGAGAGGTAAGAGGGGGTTGTCCCTCTCACCTCTCACCTCTTACCTAGTCACCGCACTTGGGTAATGCGCCACCCAGCCGGCTCGCGTCGCAGCGATACGTGGAACGCGACCGGCCGCTGCTCGGTTTGGCGGGTGCTGCTGTTGAGGTAGGTGTAGCTGCCGGTCATCTGCGCCTCGGCGACGCCGTTGGAAATATCGAGATTGGCCACTGAAAGCTGGGCCTTGACGTCCCGCACCGTCTGGAAGAACTGATCCCATCCCCGTTGTTGTGCCGCGGTCATCCCGGGATAAATCCGCCGGATGTTGTCCACGTTCTGCGATTCCACCGCACTGCCGTACGCCGCGAGCACGCCCCGGATCTCAGGCGCGGGATCGGCAGGCGGTTGGGGAACGGGTACGGGAGCGGGTGGGGGTGCGGGCGGCGGACGGGAAACCACGCTCTCTGCCGACAACGTCTCCGCCGGCGACGGCCGCGGCACCGGTGCGGCGGCGGATGGGGGAAACCGGGAAACCGACTCCGACGGGAGCGGGGCGACGGCGGCGCCGCGAGGGCTCGAGGCTGTGTCGCGCGATGCAGAAGGCGCCGGGTGGGGAGCGGCGGCGACGGTCGCCTTGCGGCGGGCCGGCTTCGGACGAGGCGTTTCCACCGGCGGCGGGGGCGGTTGCGTCTCCGGCACCCTCGATTCCTCCCGGGCCGATGGATCGATCGGCGGGAGAGTGGGCGCGGAATCCCGGGCGGGAGCGGTTGCTCCCGGGTGGACCGCCGCTGGGCCGCCCTGGCCGGGGCCGCGCGATGCCTGCCAGCGCCAGACGGATGCGCCCGCGAGGATCACCGCAGCGGTGGCAGCCGAGATGACCAGGACCCGTGAGCGACGGGACCGCCGGCCGGCGGGCGCGGGCTGTGCCACCACCACGGTGGTGGTCGCGGTGCCTCCGGTGGGCGTGCTGATCGCGTCGAGCACCCGCATCATGTCGGCGGCGGACTGCGGCCGGTCAGCGGGCCGCTTGGCGAGACACTGCATCACCAAATCAGCCAGCATCGGAGGCACGCCCGGCCGGAGGCGGTCGATCGGCTCGGGGGCCTCGACCACGTGCGCCGCGAGCACCGCGGTGGTCGCGCGGCCCCAGAACGGAGTGCGTCCAGCAAGCATCTCGTAGGTCACCACGCCGAGGGCGTAGATGTCGGCCCGGTGGTCGACCTGGGGATCGCCGGAGGCCTGCTCCGGCGCCATATAGGCGGGCGTGCCGAGGGCAACCCCCAGCGACGTGAGATGGGTGGCCCCGGCGTCCGCGGAGACACTCAAGGCTTTGGCGACGCCGAAGTCGGTCACCACCGCGACGCCGCCGGACATGAGCACGTTGCCGGGCTTCACGTCGCGATGCATGATGCCCTCGCCGTGGGCGTACGCCAGCGCGGAGGCGACGTCGCGCAAGATCCTCACGGTCTCGTTCACCGGAAGCTCGCCCGTGCGGGCGAGCTTGAGGGCCAGCGATTCGCCGGCGATGAACGGCATGGTGAAGAACGGCAGACCGTTGGATTCGCCGGCCGAGAGCAGGGGCACGATGTGGGGGTGCTGCAGCTGCGCGGCGAACTGAATCTCCCGCCGGAAGCGATCGACGCTCACCCCGGCGGCGAGCTCGGGCAGGAGCACCTTGATCACGACGTTGCGCCCGAGCGCCACTTCCTGGGCGAGAAACACCCGCGACATCCCGCCGCCGCCGAGCTCGCGCTCGAGCCGGTAGGCGTTGCCCATCGTAGCCTGAAGCTGTTCGAGCAGGTTGCTCACGAAGATTCGGCGGCCGGGAACAAACAAAGAATGTACGGGAACGGGGGGTGGAAGGCCACGGCAGGGACACACCGCGAGCGGCGGGATCAGTAGTCGTAGATGTGGTCGACCGCGAGGCGGCCTTCGGCGTCGAGGCGCCCCAGCGCCGGTAGCAGACCTCGTACCGGCAGGCGCAGCGCGACCCGCTTGCGGGAGGGATCGGTCGGGAGCGGAAGCGCGTACTCCACCGCTCCGGTCGACCCGGCGTACGCCCAGGTTGCCGGCGCCAGCCCGCTCACGAAGATCTCGTCGTTGCCGGCTATTTCGGTGATCCGAAGCGAGCCGCGAGCCCGCGCGAGGTCGCGCAGCAGGTCCCGGAATCCGTCGTAGCGGGGGCCCGCGACCAGGGTGTGCAGCGAATCGAGCCGGGCCAGCGCGAGCAGTCCGGGCTCGCGCCCGGCCATCGTATCGCTCCAGCCGGTCACGACCAGCTGCATCCGATCGTCCTCCGGTGTGTAGGCGGCGCGGGTCGCGGCCTCGATCACGCCGGCGTAGACCGCCTTGATCCCGTACTCGGCCGACAGGAAGAACTTGCGTTCCCACTTCCGGACGGGATGCTCGCCCCAAAGCGGCACCGCGCCCCACAGGTCCCGGAGCCGGGGAAAGAACGCGTACTCATACCACGGGCGGACGTGAATGAAGCGGCCGTAATCGGCCGCGACGGTCCAGGCATAATGATCCTCGTCCGACAACGCGTGCCCAGCGGTCCATCCGCTGAAGCGACCAACCGTATTCTCGTACAGCGCCTTGATCGTGAGCTCGGCGGAGTAGCTGGTCCCGATCACCCAGAGCATGACCTGATATCCCCAGTTGAAGGGGTACCGGTGCCGGGTGAGGGCGACGACCTCCCGGTAGTTAGTCCAGTATTGGCCGATCGAGGCGACGTAAGGAAAATCGGTGGGGAGGTGATCTCGGAGGTACTCGGCGTATTCGTCGGAGCTGTATACGATATACCACTCGGGATGGGTCAGAAAGGTCTGGCCCTCGTCCCGCCGATAGCCCTTTGACGAGTCCAGGCGGGCGCGGATCTCTGGCGTGAGCTCGGCGGTGGCGGGGTCGCGCACCGGCGCATAGTACCTGTCCCACAGCTTGTTGCGGAACTTGTTGGTGGGATCGAGCCGCGCCTTGAGCGCGAAGAACTCCGGTGCGCGAGGATACGCCCGCAGGAACTGGGCGTTAGTCGCGTGCGGCTGGTAGGGTAGATAGTACGAGCCGCCGACGCTCAACGCCGCGTCGATCAGGTCCCGGGTCCAGGTGCCGACCTGCTCGCGCGCTGCGGCGTCGGTGCGCTGCTTGTAGTAAAGGACGAACGCAAACACTTCCGTGCGGGCCCACGCGAGCAGCGCCCCGGCATCGGCCTTCGCGTGCCGGATGGAGACGTTGATCACGTTCACCCGATGTCGCCGCAGCACGTCGCGCAGCTTCGGCACGAACTCGTCGAACCGCTCCACCGGCACGAAGTACTCCTCGAGCACGTAGGTACTGCTCTCGCGCGAGGCCGGCTCCAGCTCGGCGACATCGTAGCTGGCTTCGTGGTTGCGCCAGCTCACCGGCTGACCGGCAAAGAGAATCGGGTCGACCAGATGCTGCCGGATCGCTTTGCCGAAGGGCCATTCCGACATTATCCAGAACAGCAGGCGATTGAGCCGATAGGATTGGTTCGCCGGGATGAGCCGGTCCGGCGCGGTGACCGGGTCGTCGGTCACTGAGTAGGTGACTGCGTTGACGGTGGCGTAGTCGTCCGGGTAAAGATCGGCGTTGTGAAACACCGCCGAGTCGGAATTCCTGACGTGGTCGAAGAAGTACCGCTTGTACTCGGCAACCGGCATGACGCGATGGCGGCGCCTGACCCTGACATTGTCCGCCAGCTCGAGCGTGGCTTCGGTGATGACGCCGAGCCCGCCGTAGCCGCCTACCACACCGTAGAAGATGTCCGGGTTTCTGGCCGGGCTCGCTTCGACGACGGACCCGTCGGCCAGCACCACCGTGAGCGACTTCACCGACAGAATGAGCGGGCCGAGTCCCACGTAGCGGCCGTGCACGTTGACGGACAATGACCCGCCCACCGTGAAGTTGGCGTAGGTCTGCATGACCTTGACCGACAGGTTGGCCGAATCGATCCGCTCCTGGATCTGGCGCCAGCGTGTGCCGGCCTGTACCGTAATGGTCTTGCTGGCCGGCGAGAAATCCAGAATCCGGTTGAAGCGTCGCATGTCGATGTGCAGGGCGCCCTCGGTGGCGGTCTGGCCTCCCATGCTGTAGCGTCCGCCGCCGATCGCGATCGGTCCGGGGTGCGCCCGTACAGCCGCGACGATCGCCTCAGTGCTGGTGGGAGTGATCACCCGGTCGACTGCGATCGGATTGAGCTGGGTAACGTCGTTGACGACAGGTCGCGCGGCCGGGCGCTCGACCGGCGTGCGAACCATGCCCCAGATCGCGGCGCCGGCCGTCAGCGCCAGAATCACGAGCAACACCGCGCCCGCCAGCCTGAGCGCCCGGGCCGCTGTCCGGAGGAGCGCTCGCCGAGGTATCCTCATCACTCAGGGGGCCACGTGGTCAGAAAGCTGACGTTCGCCTTTGCCATCCTCTTCAGCGTTGTCGTCGCCATGGGCTACGTGCCCCAGTTTATCCGGGTCGAGGGTGACCAGCGGCTCATGTTTGGCCTGTTTCAGATCAGCCTGATCGACGACATCACCCACGGGGTCACCGCCGTCGCGGCGCTGGTGGCCAGCCTCACATCGCGAAAGCTGTCACTCCTGTTTCTCACCGCATTCGGCTTCTACTACGCGCTGGATGCGATCTTCTTTCTCACGTATGGCTTCTTCAACGACAAGCCGTACAGCGCCGACATCATGCTCAACCTGCCGCACGTGCTGATCTCGACCGTCATGCTCGGCGTGGTCTACTGGCTGGCGCCGAGGCTCGAGCCCCGCCTCGCGTAGCCAGGCGATCGATCAGGGCCGGTGCTTCTCCTGCGCCAGATACGCTCGCATGATGCCGAGGACAGTGCCTGCGCCGATCACCACGGGACCGCCGGGGAACACCAGCTCGCCGACCGGGGTGCCCGCCTGCACCGCGCGATAGAGCTCCGGTCCCGAAAACCACATCGCCAGGGCCGGCAGAGGCACCACCGCCCGCACGGTGCCGAGCTCGAGATTTCCCCGCTGGCTCAGGGCCTTGCTCAGGCCCACGACCAGGGCCAAACCGGCTCCGGCGATGGCCAGGATCCACGCTACGAGCGCCAATGGTCAGCCCCCTTTCCGGGCGTAGCCGATGTACTGGACCGACGTATCGGGACTCTCGCCGATCTCCATCCGGGCAATCACCTCCGCGTAGCTCAAGGCTCCTCGCTTCCGTGCCCGCAGTGCGCGGATGATGGCGAGCGGATTTCCTTTGCCCTTCAAGCCGGTCAGCCCGCACTGCGTCATGCCCTGTTGCTCCAGCAGCCGGCGGAGCTCGTCGGGGCGGATGAACATGCGCCAGTCATGGAGGCGCGGCGGCATGAGACTGGTCCAGGCGAGCTCCTGAAGCAGGAAAATCAGGATCAGCCAGCTGGCCGGCGTGCGGTTGAAGGTGTCATAGAGGTACACCCCGCCGGGCCGCAGCACCCGGGCAGTCTCGGCAACGACTCGCCCCAGATCGGCGACGTGCTCGAGGACATCACAGCAATAGGCCACGTCGAAGCTGGCATCCGCAAAAGGCAGCACCTCGCCTGTCGCTCGCCGGTAGGTGATCGCGAGCCCTTCGCTCTCGGCATGGCGCCGCGCGACGCCCAGGGATTCCTCCGAGGGGTCCACGCCGGTGACGGTGAAGCCGAGCCGGGCAAACTCCTCGGCCAGCAGGCCGCCACCGCATCCGACGTCCAGCACCTGGCGGCCGGCCGGTGCCAGCCGCAGCTCATCCAGGAGGATCCGGCGCATGTATCCGAATCGAACAGGATTGAGTGCCTTGAGTGTGAACAGAAAACCG
>DASQPE010000322.1:0-8113 GCA_035644115.1 Gemmatimonadales bacterium | reverse complement strand
GGCCTGGCCGCCAGCGGCCAGCGCATCAGCGGTGAGCACGTCCAGCCCCTCCGACGCCGCGTAGACCGAGGCCGCGAGCCCCGCCGGACCCGCGCCGACGACGACCAGATCGTAGACGTGGTCCTCTTCCAGCGTAGGCGTGAGCCCCGCGCAGTGTGCGAACTCGGCGAGCGATGGATTGCTGGCCCAACGCCCCTCCCGGCCGAGCACGATCGGTGTGGCCGAGGGTGCGATGCCGAACTGCCGGAGCAGGGCGTCGGCCTGTTCGTCGGAATCGAGATCGATCCAGCGGAATGGGATCGCGTTCCGGCTGGCAAAATCGCGCAGCCGATGGGCGTCGTGGGAAAAGCGGGAGCCGATGATCTTGACGCCTTCGAAGCCGCCGCTGAGCAGCAGCGTCCGGCGCATCAGGAAGGCCTTGAGGATGGTCTCGCCCAGCTCCGGAAGCTCGTCCACGGCCCGACGCAGCTCTGCCCGGCTGAGCTGGAGGACCTGCCCGTCTTCGCTGGCGCGCCCGGTCACGAGCACCGCGCGTCCGCTGAGGACGTCGACATCGCCGGTGAATTGACCGGGCTGATGCACGGTGACAGTATGGGGGGTGCCCCGCGAGTGCTCGACGATCTCGACGGAGCCTTCGAGGATCACGAAGAAAGAGAACTCGCGGTCGCCCTCGGCGAACAGGACCTCACCCGCGCGGATGTCGCGGGGGTGCCCCCGTTCTCTCAGCGCGGCCAGGTCCTTGGCGCCAAACGTGGGAAACGCGACGTCCTGATCGTTCGCCATGCCGGGCTCTCCAGGGGGATGGGCGCAATCGCTCCGTCAATCTAGCCGCCCATCCGCTGGAGCTACCCCTCGACCCGGCATGGGTGAGGTTACGATCGAGGCACTACAAGCTCAGGTGACTTGTGGGTCGGGCGCCGGAGGCGGGCTGGCGGGACTCGACCCGCTCGCCTCGCCCAGCATCACCCGCAGTTTCCTGAGACGCTCATGTGGGTCGATGGCGCCACGTTCCGGTGTCGGACGGTCGACGCGCTCGTCGCGGCTCCGGTGATCCTTGGCACGCTCGTGCCGGTCGTGCGGGTTCATGGGCCCTCCCCCACTGAACAGGCGCAGACAATGCCACGGCGCATTGCAGCTTGCCGTGACGGCGGGCACGCCAGCGCGAAGGATTGCCACACGCATTCGGCCGCGCTGCGAGGAGGCGAGAGGGACGTGATGCGCGTTGCGGAGCGGGCGTGATGGGCCTACGACGGCTGCTGAGTAATGGGTTCTGGCTTCCGCCGGATTGGGATCCAGCGCAGGAGATCGCTGCGGAAATCGCCCGGGTCTACCTCATGCCCCAGAGCACGTGCCGAGCTGTTTGGTCGGGCGGCGGGAAAGGCGTCCACCGCTGCGTGCGCCGGGTCGGGCACGACGGCTCGCACCGGTGTGACTGCGGAACGCCGTACATGAACGGGAACGGCTCGACAGCACCATTGCGCCGCCGCTGGCGCGACCACTGACATCCGGCGACAGACCGGCATCCCTTCAGCCACAACGCCCGCTCGCCAGAGGCGAACGGGCGCTGTCGGCGACCCAGCTATCTACGGACGACCACGATCATCCGCACTCGCTGAAGCCGCACACGTGGCACTTCATGCAGCCCTCCGCAAACTCGAGCTGCGACCCGCAGTCCGGGCAAGCCCCGGACAGCGTCTCCTGCATCCCGCCAAACACCATCTGCTCCGCCCCGCGGGTGGCCTGCTGAACCACCGGCGCCTCAGCAGCGGAGGCCTCGAGCCCTGGGATCAGCTCCTGCTGCACGCCCGCCTTGTCCTGCATCCACCGCTCGATCGCGATGCCCACGGCGTCAGGCACCGACAGCACCTTGTTGGCGCCCAGCCCCATCGTGCGATCGGAGCTGATCCCGCGCAGCTGGCGGTAGATCTCTTTCATCGGGATCCCCGACCGGAGCGCGAGGCTGATCAGGCGTCCGAGGGCTTCGACGTCGGCCATCAATGCCCCGCCCGCCTTGCCGAGGCTCATGAAGACCTCGAACGGCTGGGCCCTCTCGTCCTCCGTGATCGTCACGTAAAGGGTGCCGAGCGGCGTTTCCAGCCGGCGGGTGGTGCCCCGGAGCAGCTCGGGGCGGGAGCGCTTCTGCCGGCGCTGAAGGTTTTCCGCTTCCAGCTCGTGGATGCCCTTCTTGAGCCGGTCGTTTTCGGCCCGGAGCTCGGCAATCTCGCCGTGGAGGTCGGCGGTCGCAGTCCCACCAGCGGCATCTTTTATCTTCTTCGCGGTTGCGCCGGTGGACAGCACCTGGGCCTCCCGGCTCGCGTCACGATAGACCGTCACGCCCTTGCAGCCCAGCTTGTAGGCCAGCCGGTAGATCTCCTCGACGTACGCCTCGGTGGCGTCGTGGGCGAAGTTGCAGGTCTTGGAGATCGCGGAGTCGTTGAACTCCTGGAACGCCGCCTGCATCCGGATGTGCCACTCGGGCTTGATATGGTTCGCGGTGACGAACGCCCGCTGCCAGCGCTGCGGCACCTCGGGGAAGCGGATATTGCCTGACTCCGCGATCCGGCGCATGAGATCGTCCGAGTACCAGCCTTCCTGCTTCGCGATCGCGACGAAATCCTCGTTCACGTCGGGCATGAGCCCGCCCGCCTGGTTGCGCATGAACGCTACGGCGAACAACGGCTCGATCCCCGAGCTGCAGCCGGCGATGATGGAAATGGTGCCGGTGGGCGCGACGGTGGTGACGTTGCAGTTCCGGAGCCGGCGCATGGGCCGGACCCGGTCGCCGGTGGGGCCGCGGGCACAGGTGGCATCCGGGCCCCAGATGCTCCGCTCCCACTCGGGGAACACGCCTCGCTGGGTGGCGAGCCGCTCGGACTCGATCTTGGCCTCGTCGTCCACGAACTGCTGCACCTTCCGGCCCAGGGCGACGCCCTCCTCTGAGTCATAGGCGACCCCGACCCGAACGAAGAGGTCCGCCAGGCCCATCACGCCCAGGCCAATGCGGCGAATGCGCTGCGCCAGCTCGGTGATCTCCGCCAGGGGATATTGGTTGGCGTCGATCACGTTCTCCAGGAAATGGGTCGACAGGTGAACGGCCCGGCGCAGCTGGTCCCAGTCGATCTGCCCGTTCGCCACGAAGGCGCCCACGTTGATCGAGCCGAGGTTGCACACGTCATAGGGCAGGAGCGGCTGCTCGCCACAAGGGTTGGTGGCCTCGTAGGAGCCCAGGTGGGGGACCGGATTGTAGTAATTGGCCCGGTCGATGAAGAACACACCCGGCTCACCGGTCTTCCAGGCACCATGAATGATCTTCTCCCAGACCTCCCGCGCCTTGAGCTGCCCCACGGGCTGCTGGGTCTTGGGATGAATGAGGTCGTACATCCCGTCGCCCTCGACCGCCTGCATGAAGGCGTCGGTAACGGCCACCGAAATGTTGAAGTTGGTGATCTTGGTGATGTCGTCCTTGCAGGCGATGAAGTCCAGGATGTCCGGATGGTCCACCCGCAGGATGCCCATGTTGGCGCCGCGCCGGGTGCCCCCCTGTTTGACGACGTCGGTGGAGGCGTCATACAGCGACATGAACGAGACCGGGCCCGAGGCGACCCCCATGGTCGAGCGGACGATGTCGTTCTTGGGCCGGAGCCGGGAAAAGCTGAAGCCGGTGCCGCCCCCCGACTGGTGCACCAGGGCCATGGCCCGGAGGGTGTCGTAGATCCCGCTCCGGCCGTTCGAGATGGCGTCATCCACCGGGAGCACGAAGCAGGCGGACAGCTGGCCCAGCGGCCGGCCGGCGTTCATGAGGGTCGGCGAATTGGGCATGAAGAGCCGCTCCGCCATGAGCGCGTAGAACGCCTCCGCCAGCGCCTCCACCGCCCCGGCCGACGCGCCGTAGCGGCGGTCGGGCTCCGCGATGGTCCGCGCCACCCGCCAGAACAGATCGCTGGGGGTCTCGACCGGTCTCCCCGCGTCGTCCTTGATGAGGTAGCGTTTCTCGAGCACGGTGACGGCATTGGGCGACAGCATAACGGCGTCCCGTTGCGTGGACGGACTCATGGGCAACCCCGGCTTGTGAAGGATTCCTGCGTGCGTGCCACCCCAATTGTCTCGGCAGACGGGGGATCCGCCGAAACGGACCGCCAAGGTAGGCCAACCCACATCATCGCACAATCCCTCGTAAAATCCGCGTCACGACGCGGAATCCCTTCGTTCACATCACAAAACTAATCACATGGCCGCGTGTGGAAAAACCACTGATCTCGGCGCCGGTCACGCGGATGCGCACACCGTCGCGTCACTGGGTCCGCGCCAGAGGGTAGCGACCGGCGCGATGCGCGCGGGCCAGCTCGACATAGTGGGTCCAGGTGCTGGCGATGCGCTCCCGAAGCGCCGCGTCCACCTGGCGCACGATGCGCCCCGGCACACCCATCACCAGCGATCCGGGTGGCACGATAATGCCCTCCGGAATCACTGCGCCTGCGGCAACCACGCTTCCAGTCCCGATCCGCACACCGTTGAGCAGCACGCTTCCCATCCCGATCAGGCACTCGTCCTCCACCACACAGCCGTGGAGGATCACCCGATGCCCCACCCCCACACGGCGGCCCACCGTGCAGGGCAGGCCCGAGTCCACATGAACAATCGTGCCGTCCTGGATGTTCGACTCGGCCCCGACCACGATGGGGGCCAGGTCAGCCCGCAGGACGGCCTGATACCAGACGCTGGTGTCGGCCTCGAGGGTGACGTCGCCCATGACGGAGGCGCCGGGCGCGACGAAGGCGGTAGGATGAATCATGGGCGCTATCCGCGATAGCGCGGTGGGTTCAGGGTTGGGGGCGGAAGATCATCTGGGTCCAGGCCTCCACCGGCTCGCCGCCCTTGCTCGCGGGGTACCACGACAACTGCTCGGCGAAAGCGCGGACGTCGCGCTCGAAGGCGGGATCGCTCGAGGGCCGGAGCGACTGCATCTCGAGCGTCTTCCCGTCGGCGGACACCTTCACCCAGAGGAGCGACGGCCGCGGCATGCCCTCCGCATCGGCCGGCACGGGAACGAAGGGCGGTGCGATCGGCTTGGGGCGCTCGTCGAAGCAGGAGCCGTCCGCGTTGTAGCCCGGGCCCGGCGAGCAGGTGCTCGCGACTTTAGCCGCTTCCCTCCGAGCCCTGGGCCCGACCGGCGCCCCGATTCGGGTGAGCTGAGGGCTGAGCTGGGTGACCTTTCCCGGCTGCACCACGATGGTGTCGGCGTAGAAATTGTGCAGGGGCGCCGAGATCGCGACGACGTGAGGCCCCGCAGGAAGCCGCGTCTCGGGTTCGGTGACCGGCTTCTCGTCGATCAGCACGCTGGACCCGCGGGGGAGGTTCATCACCCGGATGCCGCCGCTGTCGGGAGCGGCCGGCGGCGGTGCGGCAGCACGAGCGGCCGTGTCGCTTCGGGGGGCGCGAGCGGGTGGAGTGGGGGCCGGCGGCGGTGGCTTGGGGGCAACGGTAGTAGCCGGCACCGGTACCGGCGCGGCGGGCGACGGCGGTGGCCGCGTCGCAGAGGAAGCCAGGTGGGTCGAGTCGGCTCGGGTGCTGTCCGCCCCCAGAGTGGTGGACCTGGTGGAGTCGGCCGTAGAGTCCGTTGCCGCCCCCGCTGGCGCAGCAGTTTCCGGCCCAACTTTCGACCTGACATAGAAGAAGCCACCGGCTCCGAGCACGGTGAGCACCGGCAGCAGCCACACCAACGTGCTGGAGCGCTCGCGCCGCATGACCGGCGAGCGGTCGGCGATCCCTCGTTCCGGTCGTGGTCGGGCCCGCCGCTCGACCGATGGCGAGTTGATCGGCGTGGTGGGCTGGCTCGCCATGGCAGGCGCCGCCGTGGACCTGCCCGAGTGGGCCGGCTTGAACGAGCCGGCGTTGGCGGTCGGCTGGCCCTGCAGCGACGCGATCAGCTCTTCGCAGGTCTGGAACCGCTCGGCCGGCTCCTTCATCAGCATCCGCTTGATGACCTCGTAGACGCGCCGCTCGTCGGCCGTGAGCAGCTGCGGGGTCGGGATCGGCTCGGTGATGTGCTTGTAGCCGATCGAGAAGCTGTCCTCGGCATCGTACGGCACGATCCCGGCGAGACACTGATAGGCGACGACGCCAAGGCTGTAGATGTCGCTCCGGCCGTCGATCGGCTGGGCCCGAGCCTGCTCCGGGCTCATGTAGTGGGGCGTGCCGATCGACATGCCGGTCCCGGTGAGCCGGTTGCCTGACGCCGCTTTGGCGATGCCGAAATCGGTGAGCACGCATTGCCCGAACTCGTCGAACATGATATTGTCGGGCTTGATGTCGCGATGCACGATCCCGCGCTGGGCGGCATAGCCCAGGGCGCTCCCCGCCTCCACCAGCAGGCGGCGAATCTCCGGCGGCGTGAGTTTCCTTTTATCGGCGAGCACGGTCGCCAGGGATCCGCCGCGGAGGTACTTCATTACGAAGTAGATCACCCGCTCGGAGCGGCCGACCCGGTAGATAGGAATGATGTTGGGATGCTCGAGCTGGGCCGCGGTGCGGGCTTCCCGCTGGAACCGCTCGACGAACTCGGCGTCGAACGCCAGGGTGAAGGGCAGCACCTTGACCGCGACCTCGCGCTCGAGGTGGCGGTCCATGGCGCGGAACACCAGCGCCATTCCGCCCCGCCCGAGCTCCTCGAACACTTCGTATTCGGTATTGAGCGCTTCGCGGACCAGCTCGAGCTCCGCCACTGCCCCAGTCGCCAGCGATTGAACGGGTGTGGTGGCGGTAAGGTCGAGACCGCACGAGGGGCAGAATTTGGAGGTGTCGCTGATCTCGCTTCCGCAGCGGGAGCAGAACATGGGCGCAAGCTACCTAGGGAGAGGGGGGAGTCAATGGCACTCCGCGTGCCACCCGCGCACCGGCGCGGGCGCCGCTCGAGCGTCGATGGCACGAACCGTGCTCAATCCGCTCACGGTCCCCCAACAACGTTTCAGACATGGAGAGATCGTGGTCCCGTACCACACGATCGCGTTCAGCCAGCAGAAGCTTCGGGCCGCATTGCGCCGATCCGGCGGACAGGAGCCGGCCCTCACCTACGGGTTCGTGGTGCACTCCCGCCGGCAGCAGGAGCGCACTACGCTGGGGCTGATCACGCTGAGCGGCGAGAGCCTGCCCCTGAACCGCCGACTGCTCACCGCCCTCGACGGGCTGCCCCTTTGGCTCTTCGGGCACGCGCGGATTACGCTGGACCAGGGCACCCCGGTAAACGGCGTCCCGGACGAGAAGCTGGATGACGCCCCTCTGAGCGCATTGCTCATGCATATTGCCACGTTCGACGTCACGGCCGTGGCTCAGCACTTGGTGCAGGTGGAGGCCGCGATCCGGGCGGACACGCTGGTACAGCCCCTCATCGTGCTCACGCCGACCAGGCCGGAGTCGTGGCCACGGTAACTGCGTGAAAAGTAAACAGTAAACGGGGTTCCGACGGTGAGCGGAGCCCCTTTTCACTTTTCACTGTTCACGCTTTTCAGGTACTCGACTATCCCCTCGTAAACTCCCTTGGCGTACAGCTCCTGCCCCTCCTTCGTCCTGAGCGCCGCCTCCTGGTCCGGGATCGTCATGAACAAACCCTCGCACAGCACTGCCGGCATCCAGGTCGGCCGCGCGAGCGCGAGATCGCCGCGCCCCACGCCGAGATCGCGAAGACCCAGGTCCTGCACCAGCGCGCGCTGGATGGCGCGGGCCAGCGGCAAGCTCCGAGGCTGGTTGTAGAACACGCTGGTGCCGTTGTTGCTGAACGGATTGACCCCATCCGGGAGCGCGTTGTTGTGGATCGAGATGAGGAGTTCGGCCCCGACGCTGTCGGCGAGGCGCACCCGGGCGCCGAGGTCGACCGGGGCTCCGGTCGTCCGGGTCATCACCACCCGCGCGCCGCCCGCCTCGAGCATCGCCCGCAGGCGCTGCGCCACGGCGAGATTGGCATCCCCTTCATAGAGACCGGTAGGACCGGTGGCTCCGAGGGGCGGATGACCCGGATCCACCACGATCAGCCGGCCATCGAGCGGCCGCCCGCGGCTGATGCGCGGCGGCCGACGCACGTCGAGAACCAGATCGGTCCCGATCCAGCGTGCCTGGTAAC
>DASQPE010000321.1:0-14042 GCA_035644115.1 Gemmatimonadales bacterium | reverse complement strand
GACGATCGCATGATCCGCGACTGCCGCCGCCGAGGCGGTGAGCGCGAGATCCTGCGCGGCATCATTCCCAGGGTCCACCCGGAGCAGGGCGACCAGGTCGCCGAACCGTTTGACGAAGGCAGCGTGGGGATCCAATGGGGGGCTCGAAATCGAAGTCTCAGGCCAAGGTGCACCGTCTGTACCAACTGCGCAACTTAGAGCCACCGGCGCAAACCGACGCAGCGCGGATCAATTTCCACTGGTGTGATAGTAGTTCTTCAAGATACTACTGTGGCGGCACCTCTACCAGGCCGTGGCGCCGGGGCGCGGTCCTCCATTGCGCCGCCCTGCGCGCCGCCCTTTGTTTGAGCCATGAACGCCGCGATTCCGCTCGCCGACAATTCGGAGCTCGCGGCCGCGCTCCTGCAGGCCGCCATCACCGCCGCGCTCGCGGGGCTCTGCGGCTTTCTCTTTCATCGGTACCACAAGTCCTACTTCGCCTGGTGGAGCGTCGCGTGGACCCTCTACCTGCTCCGGCTCAGCGCCATTGTCAGCTTTCTGGTGACCGGCCAGCGCGGGTGGCTCTATTGGCACCAGGTCGCGACCGGATGGACCGCGCTCGCCTTGCTGGGCGCCGCGCTGGTCTTCTCCCGGGGCTGGCGCTGGCGGTGGACCTACCTGCCGGTGTTCCTCTTTCCGCCGCTCTGGTCCTATGTGGCCATTTACCGGATCGACGCCTTCGGCTGGGCGGCCGGGCCGGCGGTGGCCTTTCTCAGCCTGGCGACCTTCTGGACCGGCTGGGTGTTCCTGCGGTACCGCCGTCTGGTCGCCTCCAGCGGGGCTGCCCTGCTGGGTGGCGCTTTCTGCCTCTGGAGCCTCCACCATCTCGACTATCCATTCCTGCGAGCGCGGGGCGCCTGGACACCGTGGGGATATTATCTCGACATCCTTTTCACCCTGGCCGTGGGTGCGGGCATCCTCCTGCTCGTGTTGGACGACCTGCGGCGGGGGCTCAGTGCGCTTTCGGCCCTGTCGGGAGAGTTGCAGCGGCGCGGCCGGGAGCGTGTTGTCCTCGATGCCTTGCTCGCCCGGCAACTCACACTCCCCGCCGTACAGGGCGCCGCGCTGTATCTGCTCGACGGCCCGCGGGGACAGTTCAGCGGCGGTGTCGGCGTCTGCGCCCAGTGGCCGGGAACGGGACCGGAGGGCGCCTCGGCCCGGGTGCTGGCGGAGGCCGTCGCGGCGGGGCGGCCCCAGGTCACGGCGGAATGGCTGGACCCACTTACTCATCGAACGGCGCCGTATGCCTATGCGGCGGTCCTGCCCATCTTTCGCGGCCTGGCAGTCACCGGGGCACTGGTGATCGTGGGCAATGCCCGCGACCCGTTCGCGGCGCTGGACGAGGACTTTCTGGTCGCACTGGGACAGCAAGTGGGCGCCGCCCTCGAGAACGCTGACCTGTACGAGCGGTTGCAGGCCCGCACGGTGGAGCTGGCTCGGCTCTCTTCCCGGATGTTGCAGCAGCACGAGGAGGAACGCCGGCGACTCTCCCGCGAGCTGCACGACGAGACGGCTCAGGTTTTCTCCGCTGTCAAGATCGAGCTCGAGGTATTGCGGGACGGGGCACCACCACCGCTCGCGGCCCGGCTGGATCGGGCGCTGAGTCTGATCGACACCGGCATTCGCAGCATCCGGGCGGTGACCAACGATCTTCGACCTTCCCTGTTGGACGACCTCGGCCTGGTGCCGGCGCTCCGCTCACTCGCGGCGGAGTTCGCCGAGCGGAGCAAGATCGCGGTCGAGCTGACCGTGGCCGGGGCGCTGCCATCTCTCTCCACCGATGCCGAGCTGGCCTTCTTTCGCGCTCTTCAGGAAGCGCTGTCGAACGTGGCCCGGCACGCCGGCGCGCGCGCGGTCGCCGTGCGGCTGGCCACCGAGGGAGAGGCCGTGACCCTCGAAATCCGGGACGACGGCCGGGGAATCCCCCAGGGCGCCGATCCGCGCGACTTCGAGCGGAACGGTCACATGGGCCTGGCCGGCATGCGCGAGCGTATCGGGGCCCTGGGCGGAAGCGTTCAGCTCGATGGCAGTCAGGGCACGGGGGTCCGGCTGATCGTCCGACTGCCGCGCCCAGCGCCGAGTCCCGCATGACGGAGACGATACGGGTGCTGGTGGCCGACGACCACGGGGTCGTGCGGGAAGGGATTCGCTACGTGCTGGAACGGGAGCCCGGCTTCGAGGTGGTGGCGGAAGCGGTGCGCGGCTCTGAGGTGTTGGCGTTGGCCGAGCGGTACCGTCCGGACGTCGCCGTGCTCGACATCTCGATGCCGGACGAATCGGGGATTCAGGTCACGGCTCGACTGCGCCAGAGGGTGCCGGAGACCCGGATTCTGATCTTGAGCATGTACGACAACGCGGAGTACGTCCTGGAGAGCGTTCGAGCTGGCGCCCACGGCTACATCCTCAAGGACACAGCGGCGACCGAGCTTCGGCGGGCCGTCCGAGCGGTGCAAGAGGGGGAGGCGTTCTTCAGCCCGCCGGTCGCATCCCGTTTGAGCGCCGCCGTGCGGGGGGAGCTGGCGCGGGAGCAGCGGACCAGCGACCTGGGGTCCCTCACGACGCGCGAGCGGGAGGTGCTGCACGGCATCGCCCAGGGCCGCACCAACAAGGAGATCGCAGGAACGCTGGGAATCAGCCACCGAACCGTCGAAACCCATCGGGAGGGCTTGATGCGGAAGTTGCGAATCAAGACCGTCGCCGGCCTCACCCGCTTTGCACTCGAGACCGGAGTGGTGAGTGAATAGCGACATCGCCGTGAGCCGCCGAGGCGAGGTTGCCCCCGCGGCCGCCGGCCCCGGTCACGCGGCCAAGACCGGCATCGTCATGCTCAACCTGGGCGGACCCGCAACCCTGGACGCGGTCGAGCCGTTTCTGCTGGAGCTGTTTGCCGACCGCGAGATCATTCAGCTTCCGTTCCAGAGCTGGCTCGGGCCGTTCATCGCGCGGCGGCGGGCGCCCAGCGTTCGCCGGCAGTACGCGGCCATCGGCGGAGGGTCCCCCATACTCCGTTACACCGAGGCCCAGGGGCGCGGGCTGGTCGAGCGGCTGGATCGACTTTCCCCCGCTACGGGCCCTCACGGCTTCTACGTGGCCTTCCGCTACGCGAACCCCAAGAGCGAGGATGCGCTGCGGGCAATGGAGGCGGCCGGAGTAGAGCGGGCGGTGGCGTTCACCCAGTATCCCCAGTTTTCCTGCGCCACCACCGGATCGAGCCTGAACGAGCTCTGGCGAGCGGTGGACCGGCTGGGGCTTCGTGATCGGTTCGCGTGGAGCATTCTGGACCGGTGGCCGGTGCACGACGGCTTCATCGATGCCGTGGCCGAGAGTGTACGCGAGGGGCTACAGGATTTTCCGGCCGGGGATCGGGAGAGGGTGGTCCTCCTGTTCAGCGCGCATTCGCTGCCCATGCGCTTCATCAGGCGGGGCGACCCCTACCTACTGGAGATCGGCGCCAGCGTTCACCGGGTGATGGAGCGGATCGGGTTCTCCCATCCCTACCTGCTGGCGTTTCAGTCGAAGGTCGGTCCGGTGAAGTGGCTGGAGCCCAGCACGCCCTGGGTGATCGAGCGGCTGGCAGCCCGCGGGCACCAGCACGTTCTGGTGGTCCCGATCGCGTTCACCAGCGATCACATCGAGACCTTATCCGAGCTCGACCGCGACTACGGCAACCTGGCCCGGCGTCTCGGGATCACCTACTACCGCCGAGTTCCGGCACTCAATGATCGACCGCGCTTTGTGGACGCCCTCGCGGATCTGGTTCACCACCACCTCGCCTCGGGCGAAGTGCACAGCTCGCAGTATCCGCTGCGCTGCAGCGGGTGTGAGAACGAGGCCTGTCGAGCCATCGTCAATCCAGTCAAGAGCGCAACCGGTAAACGGTGAACGCTGAACGGGGGGTCCGATGACGCACGGAGCCCCCCGTTTACCGTTCACTGTTTACTGTTTACGCTGTTTCTCTACAGGCTTTCCCTGATTTTCTGGCTGGCGGGATACAGCAGTCGCCGTACGATCCGCTCGGCCATCTGGCGCACGACGTCCCGCTCCGCCTCCGACAGCGACTCCAGTGCAGCGAGGGCGCGGCCCGTTTCCTCCTCCGCCAACCGCTCGCCAAACTGGTGCAGCTCGGCCAGATGCGGCGCTGCCGCCCGGATGCGGAGTCCACGGCGAAAGCGGCCGACAGCGTCGCGGATTATGGCCTCGGCCTCTTCGGTCGCGGGCGATATGCCTGATCCGGCCGGACCGTGCTCCAACCTGAGATCGTCGAGATCGAAGAGCCGAACGCCCGGCACGTCGCGAGCTGCGGGGTCCACGTTGCGCGGCAGGGCCAGATCGAACACCAGCAAGGGCCGCCGGTTGCGGGACTCCAGTATCTCAGCGAGGAGCGGAGCTTCCAGGATGGGGTGCGGCGCCTTGGTCGCCGCGACCACCACATCCGCTTGAGCCAGTGACTCGGGCAATGAGTCCCAGCCGGCGGCTTCGGCACCGCGGCTGCTCACCAGCGCCTCGGCGCGTTCGGGCGTGCGGTTGAGAACCATCACGGAGCCACACGCATGGGCTTCGAGCGCGCGGAGCACTCCATCGGCCACCTCGCCCGCTCCGACCACCAACACATTCCGGCCGGTCAGGGACCCGCCGCAGCAGATCGCGGCCTGCGCCACGGCCGCGGACCCGAGCGACCCGGGATGCCGGCCGAGCGTGGTCTCGTGCCGCGCTTGACGACCTACGGCGAGGGCCGCCGCGAAGGCGTCATCGAGCTCCCAGGTGGTGGTGCCCGCGGCTCGGGCCCGCTCGTGAGCTCGGCGCATCTGGCCCAGGATCTCGTACTCGCCGAGGACCTGGGAGTCGAGCCCCGCCGCGACCAGGAACAGATGGCGCACCGCGGGCAACCCGTCACGGCGGTACACCGTTCGACCATCGAGCAGGAGTCCTTGGCTGCGGGCAAGCGCTTGGAGCCCGGCCTCCTGATCGTCGTCGCCCCACCAGTACAGCTCCAGCCGATTGCAGGTAGCCAGGACAACCAGCGACCGTTCGGCCCGGCGCTCCCGATCGAGCCAATCAGCGATCTGCTCAGAGGTGGGGGCCAGCTGCTCGCGAACACCTACGTCGGCCGTGTGGTGACTTACGCCGACGAGGTGAAACGGCAGTGAGGTGGGCATGGGTCAAGGCTACCGGGCGTTACGGCCTTGAGGCAATCCCAGCCGCACCGGATGGTCCATCCGTAATTGTACGGAGCGAGAGGTGAGAGGGGCTCGCCCCCCTCACCTCTCCTCGAGGGTTACTGGGTCTTGACCGGAATCTCCCGCGGCCGGGCTCGCTCGACCTTGGGCAGGACCACGGTGAGGACGCCGGCGTCGTACGTCGCCTCGATGCGGTCGGCGTCAACCGTGTTGGGCAGGGCGAAGGTGCGCTCGAACACACCGTAGCTCCGCTCGTACCGGTGCACCCGCTCCGTCTTCTCCTCGGCGACCTGCTTTTTCTCGCCGCGGATGGTGAGGACGTTGTTCTCGATCGAGAGCTTCACGCCCTTGGGATCCACACCCGGAATCTCCGCCACGATTTTTACGGTGTCCCGGTCCTCGAACACGTCGCAGGCAGGAATCCAGGCCGCGGTAATCGACCCAGTCTCGCTCTGGTGTCCGGACCAGCTCCCGAACGCTTCGTCCAGAAGACTGTTCAGCCGGCGGATGCTCTGCAGCGGATCAACGCTCCGCCGAGAAGTTGTCAAGAACATGCTCAATCCTCCACACAGGGGGTTCACGGTTTGAGATCGGCCGTTGCCGATCAGCGCCTTGCGAAATTGCACCCCGTGTGCCGAGTCAACGCCCTGGATTTCGGTCAAAGTGGCGGAGCGCCGCCCCGGGGCCCTCTGTCGGCCCGGACCCACGGTCTGCAAGATTGGCCGAGGACCGGTAAGAGGTAAGAAGCAAGAGGTAAGAGGTAAGAGGGAGGCCCAGCCTACCGGGGTCCCTCTTACCTCTTACCTCTTACCTCTTACCTCCTAGCGCCTCCCAAACAATCTCCCAAACACCCCCGTGGGCGCGGAGACCGACGCGAACGCAGCGCCGAGCTCGTCCATAGACCCGTGCCGCTCAACGGGCTCCGGGGCGAGCGCCCGGGCAATGACCTCTTCCAGCTTGGCCGGAAGCTCCGGCCGCACCGCCCGGAGGCGCAGCGGCTCTCCCTTGAGCCGCGCGAGCATCATCTCCTGAGGGGTCTTCCCGGCGAACGGGAGCCGGCCGGTAAACATCTCGAAAGCCAGGACGCCCACGGCGTACACGTCGCTCCGGCCGTCGAGCGGCTTGCCCCGGATCTGCTCGGGGCTCATGAACTCGGGGGTGCCGAGCACGACGCCCGTCTGGGTCAGCTTTACTACTTCGGCCTCGGCCCGACGCTCCTTCGCGAGACCGAAATCCATGACCACCGCACGGATCCCACCGGGCAGGGCCCGGTCGGGGACGAGCATCACGTTCTCGGGCTTGAGGTCCCGGTGCACGATGTGGAGGCCGTGGGCGTGCTCCAGTCCCCGGCACATCTGGAGCAGGAGGGGGATGCCTTCGCCGACTGGGAGCGGCCCTCGACGGATCTCGTGGTCGCTCAGCGGCTCTCCGGCGAGATACGGCATCACCAGGTAGATGAGCGGGTGGGCCGTCTCGCCAAATCCGAGGATGCGGCAGACGTTGGGGTGGTCCAGCCGCATCGCGATGGCCGCTTCGCGCCGCAGCCGCTCCACCGAGGCAGGGTCGCGGCTCAGCCGGGGCGAGATGACCTTGACCGCGACCTCGCGTCCCGACCCGAGCTCACGCCCGAGATACACATACGACATCCCGCCCTCGCCCAGCCGACGGCTGATGAGGTAGCGGTCGCCGAGGGTTTGGCCGGTCAGGCTGGTGTAGATCGGGTCGGCGGGCTCGGCGGCCCGCTCAATGGCGCGGGCCTTCGCCGTGCTCCCGGTGTCGCTCGGTGGGGGGGCGACCTCCACCAACGGGGTGCCGTCCCGGGGGCAGAAGCGCGCGGGCGGGCCGTAATGGGTGTGGCAACGCGGGCAGCGGCGGTTGCTCAATCGCTGAAGCGGTTGCGGCCGTCGGTCTTGGCGCGGTAGAGGTGATTGTCCGCAAGCTTGAGCAGGGACTGCCCATCGGTGACGCGCGCGTCGGGGTACGAGGCCATCCCGACGCTGATGGTGACTCGGACGGTATGGCCGGTATCGCCGAAGTCGTAGGTCGCGACCCGCCGCAAGATGCGCTCGGCGAAGTTCCGCGACTCGGCGACGGTGGTTTCGGGGAGCAGCACGACGAACTCCTCGCCGCCATACCGGGCCAGGATGTCCACCGAGCGCTGCTCCCGCTTCAACAGGTTCGCCAGCTGCTTGAGCACCTTGTCGCCCACGAGATGCCCGTGGGTGTCATTGATGTGCTTGAAATTGTCGATGTCGATCATCATCACCGTCAACCGGGTGGCGTAGCGCGCAGCCCGATCCATCTCCTGCTCCAGCTTCTGCATCAGCGCGCGCCGGTTGTACACCGCGGTCAGGGCGTCGGTCTCGGCCAGCCGGCGAAGCTGCTCCTGGCCGAGAACCGCGTGCTCGAGGTCGTAGGCCTTCTCGAGCGCCGCGACCGCCGATCGAATCACCTCGCCGGAGAAATCGAGGTCATGATCCGTGAGCGGACCGTCGTCGGTCGTAGTCCTGACGAAGAACACGCCGGCCGGGTGTTCCTTGAGGGAGAACGCGATGCAGATCGCCGAACGGGTCGGCACCGGCCTGCCCTCCGCCTGCCAGGCATCCCGCACTTCCCGGTAAAGGGGATCGGTGCATACGTCCCGCGCGAGGACGGTCTCGCTGGTGGCCAGGCAGTGGCGGATCTCAGGGTAGCGCCGCAGATCGATCGGCAGGTTGTGCAGCGTCGGGTTCTCGTACGCCGCCACCACCGTTCCCCCGTCCTCCCCCGGTCCCGCCAGGATGATCGAGCAGCGCGAGATGTTCAGTGCCTGGGCCACCCGCCGGACCAGGATCTGGTAGATCTCGTCCGGCTTGAGCGAGGCCGTGACTTCGTTCATGATGTCCATCATCGCCGACCGGCTGCGGGCTTCGAGCCGTGCCTGGTTCAGCTGGCGTCCGACCCGGAGCTGCGCCTTGACCCGTGCCAACAGCTCCTTCATCCGGAACGGCTTGGGAATGAAGTCGTTGGCGCCGAGCCCGAGGGAGCGCACCGTGGCCTCTTCCGGCGGCATCGAGGAGATCATGAGGACCGGCAGGTCCTTGAAGCGCTCGTCGCCCTTCAGTCGCCCCAGCAGCTCCAGGCCGTCCACCTTGGGCATCATGATGTCGAGGAGCACCAGGTCGAAGGGCTCGGTCTCGAGCCGGTCCAGCAGATGCTCGCCACCGGGCACGGTCGTCACGTCGTAGCCATTCTCCTTGAGAATCCACCACAACGTGCGCGAGAGCGCGGGGTCGTCGTCCGCGACCAGGATCTTGGGGGCCGGGCTCATGCGGTCGGGTCCACCAGGCGGTGGAAGAGGACGGGGTCCACATTGCCTCCGGTCGCCACGGCTACTAGGGGTCTGTCGGCCTGCACTCGGCCGGCGAGCAGCGCGGCAGTGGTCACCGCGCCGGACGGTTCGATGGTGAGGTGCGCCTGCTGGTAAAGATGCCTGACCGCGAGCCCGATCTCCACCTCGGTCACCCGAACGGCCTCGCGAACCACCCCGTTGAGCACGCTCCAGGTGACCTGACCGATGGCCCGGGTGAGCAGCCCGTCGGCGATGCTCTCGGTGTGCTCCAGTCCGACCGGTTGGTCATGCGCGAGAGCGGCCGACAGCTTCGCGGCGCCCTCCGGTTCGACGCCGATGACCCGAACTGACGGTTTGAGCGCGGCCACCGCGGCAGCGATCCCGGCCAGCAGTCCGCCGCCGCCGACCGGCACGAGGATGACCTCCACGTCGGGGGCGTCCTCGAGGATCTCCAATCCGCAGGTGGCCTGCCCCGCAATGATGTCCGGGTGATCGAACGGCGGCACCAGGGCGAGCCCTTCTGCTGCCGCCAGCGCCTCGGCCCGGGCGGTCTGCTCCGGCGAGCGGGTGCGTCCGGCGAAGACCACCTCGCCGCCGTATCGGCGCACCGCGTCGACCTTGACCCGGGCGGCGGCCTCGGGCATGACGACCACGGCCCGCACCCCGAACGCCCGGGCACTCCATGCGAGGGCGAGGCCGTGGTTGCCGCTCGACGAGGTCACTACCCCCCGGTGCCGGCGCTCTCCCAACCGGGCCAGCGCGGTGTAGGCGCCGCGCAGCTTGAAGGCGCCAACCGGCTGCAGCTGTTCGCACTTGATCCGGACCACACCGGACGGCACTGCCAACGGCACCAAGGGGGTACGATGAGCGATCCCCGCGAGCGTGCGGGCCGCGTCCCGGATGTCGTCCAGGGACGGCCGCAGCGGCTCAGTCCTCGGTACCTGGAGTCACTTCTTCGCCAGCGGTTTCCTCGCTGCCGCTCTCTTCCTCTTTGACGACCCGGGCCACGTCCACCACCGCGTCCCCGACGTCCAGGTTCATCACTTTGACCCCTTGGGTGTTGCGGCCGATGACCCGGATGCCTTCGACCGGCACCCGGATGATGATGCCATGCCGGGTGATCATCATGAGCTCGTCGTCGGGCTGCACCTCCTTGAGCGCGATGCAGGCGCCGGTCTTATCGGTGACCTTGAAGGTGATGATCCCCTTGCCACCCCGCTTCTGCACCCGATACTCGCTCAGCTCGCTGCGCTTGCCAAACCCGCGCTCGCTCACGACCAGGAGCGTCGCATCGCGGCGGATCACGACCATGCCGATCACGGCGTCGGACTCGTCGAGCTCGACGCCCTTCACCCCGGTGGCCACCCGGCCCATGTCCCGCACGTCGCCCTGGTGGAATCGGATGCTCATCCCCTCCCGGGTCGCGAGCACGACGTCGCTGGTCGCATCGCAGATCTGGGCGTCGATCAGCTCATCACCCTCCTCGATGTTGATCGCCCGGATGCCGCTGGCGCGAACGTTCCCGTACTCCGCGAGCGCCGTCTTCTTGACGGTCCCCTTGCGGGTCGCGAACAGGATGGACTGGTCCGACGAGAACTCGCGGACCGGAACCAGGGCGGCGATGCGCTCGTCCGGCTTGATCCCGATACAATGGACGATCGGCTTCCCCCGCGCGGCCCGGCCCGCCTGCGGAATCTCGTGCACCTTGAGCCAGTAGAGCTGGCCGTTATTGGTGAACACGAGCAGGTAGTCGTGGGTGCTCGCAATGAACAGGTGCTCGACCCAGTCGTCCTGCTTGAGGTCGGTTCCGTTCAGGCCGCGCCCTCCCCGCCGTTGGCGCCGGTAGGTGGAGATCGAGATCCGCTTGATGTAGCCGGTATGGGAGATGGTGATGACCATGTCCTCTTCGGCGATCAGGTCCTCGACCGTGAACTCCCCCTGATCCGCCACGATCTCCGTGCGACGGTCGTCCCCGAATTTCTCGGCGATATCGGCCATCTCGCTCTTGAGAATGCCCATCCGCTTCGGCTTCGACGCGAGGATGCTCTTGAGGTCCTTGATGGTGGCGAGAACCTCCTTGAGCTCGCCATCCAGCTTCTCGATCTCGAGCCCGGTGAGCTTGGCCAGCCGCATGTTGAGGATGGCGTCGCTTTGCTTTTCGGACAGCCCGAACCGCTTCCGGAGCCGCGCGTCCGCATCCGGCACGTCCTTGGACTTCCGGATGATGTCGACCACTTCGTCGATGTTGTCGACGGCGATCTTGAGACCCTCGAGGATATGCTCCCGGGCCTCGGCGGCTTCCAGCTCGAACTTGGTGCGACGAACGATGATGTCGTGGCGATGCTCGATGAATCGCTCGAGCAGCTGCTTCAGGTTCATCACCTTCGGGGCGCCCCGGTCCAGCGCCAGCATGATGACGCCAAAGGTGGCCTGCATCGTGGTGTGCTTGTACAGCTGATTCAGGACGACGTTGGGATTGGCGTCGCGCTTGAGCTCGATCACCAGCCGGATACCGTCCTTGTCGCTTTCGTTCCGGGCGTCGGAGATGCCCTCGATCTTCCGCTCGTTGGCCAGCTCGGCGACATCCTTGTGGAGCCGTTCCATGCTGACCATGTACGGCAGCTCGGTGACGACGATCTGGTACCGCCCCGATGATTCCTTTTCTTCGATCTGGGCCCGGGCCCGCATGATCACGCGGCCCCGGCCGGTCTCATAGGCTTCCTTGATCCCCTCCCGGCCGTAGATGTAAGCACCGGTCGGAAAATCCGGCCCCTTGATGGCCTTCCGCAGGTCCGCAATCGACGCCTCCGGCTCGTCGATCAGGAGCTCCACCGCCTTGGCCACCTCGCGGAGATTGTGCGGCGGGATATTGGTGGCCATGCCTACCGCGATGCCGCTCGAGCCGTTTACCAGGAGGTTCGGGACCCGGGCGGGTAGGACCGTGGGCTCCCGCAGCCGGTCATCGAAGTTCGGCTGGAAATCGACGGTGTTCTTGTCGATGTCGTCCAGCAGCGCGATAGCTGTCGGGGTGAGCCGCGCCTCGGTGTAGCGGTAGGCCGCCGCGTTGTCGTCGATGGTGCCGAAGTTTCCCTGTCCATCGATCAGCGGATAGCGCAGGGCAAACTCCTGGACCATCCGGACCAGCGCGTCATACACGCTCGAGTCGCCGTGCGGGTGGTACTTGCCCAGCACGTCGCCGACGACCGTGGCGGCCTTCTTGTAGGGCCGGCCGGGGACCAGCCCCAATTCGTTCATGGCGTACAGGATCCGGCGATGCACCGGCTTGAGCCCGTCCCGCACGTCCGGAAGCGCGCGTGACACGATGACGCTCATCGAGTAATTGATGAACGACTGCTGCATCTCTTCCTCGATCAGACGAGGCAGGATGCGCTCGCGCGAGTTTGGTGCGGTCATGAGCCGATCCGGCGGTGGAGAGAGGAGCGGCGAGCAGGGGTGAGGCCGCTCGCTAACACTCCGGAATATACCCCGGTCGCTCGCCTTGCCGCAATCGCGACCTGATACTTCAAATGGTTGCTAGGACTGGGGTTACAGTTGCCTGGACGGACCGCCGGAGGGAGGGAACGCCGAGTGCCTCTACGCGAGGGCGAAGTAGGTCTTATCCCGCAGCCCGACGGGGCGGCGGCGGATCAACAACACGGTGCCGGCGCCCCGCCCCACCAACCGATCCTGGGTAGGCTCGACCACCCTCCCGATGGGGTGGCCGTCGCGGTCGCACAGGGCGGCGACCCGCGAGTCCGACTCGCCTTCGATATTGTCTGACTCCCGCCGCAACGTCATTGTACTCCTCGCTGGAGACCACCCACCAGCTTGAGATGCGGTCAGGCTCCGATTGGTTGCGTGGCCGCATTACGCTCTTCCCCCGTGAATCGACGCCCGGCCGAGCAAACCCTTCGGCGGTCTGGGTTGTCAGAGGACCGTCGCCGCGGATGCGGCCCCCTTCGTCCCGGAGCCCGGTGGACGACCGACTCCTGATCGCCCGTGTGCAGGCCGGCGATCCGAGCGCCGCGCGCGAACTATATGACGCGCACGTCGATCGGGTCTACCGCCTGGTGTATCGGCTGGCCGGCGACCCCGACCAGGCGCAGGACTACGCCCAGGAGGCGTTCATCCGAGTGTTCGAGCGATTGAGCGGGTTCCGAGGAGAGGCCGCGCTGGGAACCTGGATCTGCGCCATCGCCGTATCGGTTGCGCTCAACGGCCTGCGCAAAGTCAAGCGTTTGCGGGCCCGGGAAACCGAGCTCGGGGGGGCGGTAGCGGTGAGCAGCCCGCATCGCGAGGCCGAGCCCGATCTCAAGGAGCGGATGGCGCAGGCGATCGACGATCTCCCCGACGGCTACCGCGCGGTGTTCCTCATGCACGACGTCGAGGGGTACACCCACCAGGAGATCGGCCACGCGCTGGGAGTCCAGTCGGGGACATCGAAGGCGCAACTCTCCCGGGCGCGGGCGAAACTGCGGCGGTCTTTGGCTGACTTCGCAAAGGGCTGACCATGATGCCGGACGACGATCCACTGGAACCGGAGCTTCGCGAGGCCGCGCGTGCCTATCACGCGCCTCCCGGCGAGCCGCCCCGCGAACAGATCTGGGCGGCCATCGTAGCCCGGCGAACGGCCAACCTGCCGCGCCGGGAGCGCGTCTCCCGCCGGTCGGCGGTGGCGTGGGCGGCCGGCATTGCCGCCGTGCTCGCGATCGGCGTCGGGATCGGGCGCCTCACAGTCCGACCAGCAGCGTCGCCAAGCCGGACACCCGCGGTGGTCCCGGTCGCCACGGCGCCCCGCAAGGAAGACCTCACGGCCTACCGGGTCGCTACCGCCGAACACCTCGGTCAAGCCGAGACGTTTCTCACGCTCTTTCGCTCGTCGGTGCAGCAGGGCGACCGAGAGCGGCTGGCCTCCTCCACCGCTCGTCAGCTCCTCGCGACGAACCGGCTGCTGCTCGATTCACCAGCCGCGGGCGACCCCAGGCTCCGACTGCTGCTGCAGGATCTCGAGCTTGTGCTCGCGCAGATCGCGCAGCTGGGGCCGGCGCGCCACGGGGCTGATGTCGAGCTCATTCGCGAGGGGCTGGATGACGGTGTCCTGGTCCGGCTGCGGGCCGCCGTGCCCGCCGGGGCAGCCGGCATGAACGTCCGATCCCGGCAAGGAGCCCTCTGATGACCCGCTCTCTCTTCTGGTCGGTGGTCGCGATCCTGGCGTTGTCCGGACAGAGTCCGATGAGCCCGGATCAGACGCCCATGGCTCTGCCACCTGTAAGCGCACAAGGCGATCCGGCGGATTCGGTCTATCGAGCCGCGCGGACCGCCCTCAACGGACGCGATTACCGGCGGGCGGCCGAGCAGTTCGGCGCGATCGGGACTCGGTTCCCCAGCTCGCGGTACGCGCCGGACGCGCCGTACTGGCAGGCGTTCGCGTTCTATCGCCTGGGAAGCGATCAGAGTCTGCGCCTAGCCCTCACCGCCCTCGAGGGCCAGCGCCG
>DASQPE010000320.1:0-3904 GCA_035644115.1 Gemmatimonadales bacterium | reverse complement strand
GGTGTAGATCGTCGTCAGCCGCTCGAGCGCCGCTGCCGTGACACCCGCCTCTTCCTCCAGCTCCCGCCGCGCGCAGGCTTCTGGGCTCTCCCCGGGATCCAGCCGGCCCGCGGGGATCTCCCAGACGTACCGGTCGGCCGCGTGGCGGAACTGGCGAATCATCAGCACGGTCGGATCGGGGCCCCGGGGGTCGTCCGCGAACGGAACCACCGCGCACGCGCCCGGATGACGGATCATCTCGAGCTCTCCGACCGAGCCGTCGGGGAAGCGAACGGCGTCGAGGTCGAGGTTCAGGACGCGACCGGTGTAGATGCGGCGGGAGGAGAGGAGAGACATGACAGAAGTAAGAAGTAAGAAGTGAGAGGTGAGAGGTAAGAGGGGTGTCAGTGGAACCAATCCAAGCTCCGAACCCACGCGACCGGCACCTTTACCGCCTCGGCCGCAAGATACTCCAGCTCGAGCACTGGATTGTCGGAGATGGGGCTGGTTTCGGTGGGGGAGGTGTAGGCGGCTAGGCCGGTGCGACGGGCTTCGAGGCGAAGGCGAAACATATGGAACGGATCGCTCACCAGGATCGCCGTGCGCCGGCCCCGGCCCGCGAGCCAGCCGGCGACCGCGGTCATCGATGCCTGAGTGGAGCGCCCCTGCGGCTGCACGACCACCGCGGAATCGGGGACGTGGTGCGCCAACAGGTAGCGGCGGGCGACCATGGCCTCGCTCTCCTTGTCGCCCCGGCCGACTCCGCCGGTGACGACGATGGTGGGCGCGAGCCCCTCGCGGTACAGGGCAAGGCCATGATCCAGCCGAGCCCGAAGGACCGGCGAGGGCCAGCCGTTGTACTGGGCTGCGCCGAGCACTACGATGGCGTCGGCGGCGCGCCGCTCGTCAAGCTGAGACACGATCAGCACCAGCACGAACGCGACGGTGTAGACCATCCCCACGACGACACCGACAACGGCGAGCAGGCGCCAGCCCAGTTTCGCTCCGCCGCGCCGCCCCGGTACGGCCTCAGAGCTCGAAGCTGGCGCCATGTGCGGGGATGACGACGTCGCGCACCCCCTCCTCGCGCAGGATGGCGGCCATGGCCTCGAGGCCCTGGGTCTCTCCGTGGACCACGAAGGCGCGGCGGACCCGCCCGCCCAGCGCCCGCACCCAGTCGCGCAGCTCGGTCCGGTCGGCGTGCGCCGAGTAGCCGCTGAGGGTCACCACCTCGGCCCGGCGCGGATGGTCCTGACCAAAGATCTTGATCACCTCGGCTCCCTCCTGAATCCGGCGACCGAGCGTGTGCTCGGCCTGGAAGCCGACGAAGAGGATGCAGTTTCGGTGATCGCCGGCATGATTGGCGAGGTGATGGAGGATCCGGCCCGACTCCACCATACCGGATGCCGCGACGATCACCGCGGGTCCCGGGAGCCCATTCAGCTTCTTCGAGTCGGCGACGTCCCTCACGTAGTGGACCAGCGGGAAGTCGAAGATGGGCGCTCGGTCGCTCACGAGCTCCTCGCTGGCATCGAAGATCTCCGGATGCAGCCGAAAGACGGCCGTCACGTCCACCGCCAGCGGGCTGTCCAGGTAGATCGGGATCTCGGGGATGGCCTTTGCCTGCCAGAGCCGATGGAGGATGTAGATGAGCTCTTGCGCCCTACCGAGGGCAAACGCCGGTACCAGAACTTTGCCGCCTCGGGCGGCCACCCGGCGGATGAGCTCGCCGAGCCGGACCTCGGCGTCTGCTATCGACTCGTGCTGCCGATCGGCATAGGTGGATTCCACGATGAGTGTGTCGATAGGTCCCTCGGGCGGGACCGGATTCCGGACGATCGGTAGCCCCGCCCGGCCGATGTCCCCCGAGAACACGACCCGATGCGGCGCGGGGTCGGCGATCCGCAGATCCACGGATGCCGACCCCAGGATGTGCCCCGCGTCGGCGAACTCCACCGTGAGGTGCTTCCGGAGGTGGAACAGGCGCCGGTAGGGGAGGCCGATCATCAACTCCTGGACCGCGATGGCGTCCGCCCGGTTGTAAAGCGGCTCGCTGGTAGGAGCGGCCTGGCCGCGGGCTTCGAGAAACTCGAAGTCCTTCTCTTGAATGTGTGCCGCATCGAGCAGCATGACCGCGGACAGGTCGCGGGTCGCCGGCGTGGCGTAGATCGGGCCATGGAAACCGCGCCGGACCAGCAGAGGCAGCCGCCCGCTGTGGTCGATGTGGGCGTGGCTCAGGACGATGCCGTCGACCCGTCGGGCGTCGAACGGCAGGTTGGCGTTGAGCTCATGGGCATCGGCCCGGTGGCCCTGGAAGAGGCCGCCGTCGAGCAGGATGCGAGCCCCAGCGGCCTCGATGAGATGCATCGATCCGGTGACCTGCCCGGCGGCTCCCCAGAAGGTCAGTCGGATGCCGGCCATCGCGCGCTATCGGGTCCCGAAAAGGCGGTCGCCCGCGTCGCCGAGCCCGGGCAGAATGAATCCGCGATCATTGAGCCCGCGATCGAGCGCGGCGGCGAAGATTGGCACATCTGGATGGGCCCGCTCCATGGCCCGGACGCCCTCGGGCGCCGCCACCAGACACAAGAACCGGATCCGCCGCGCGCCGGCTTCTCTGAGCGCCTTGACGGCCGCCACCCCCGACCCGCCCGTCGCCAGCATCGGATCGAGCACGAAGAAATCACGCGACTCTTCTTCTCCCGGGATCTTGAAGTAGTAATCGGTGGGCCGGAGCGTGGCCTCATCGCGGGCCAGACCGATATGGCCCACGCGGGCCGACGGCACGAGCTGCGCGACGCCGTCGACCATGCCCAGCCCGGCGCGGAGAATCGGGACCAGCGTCAGCTTCTTTCCGGCGACCTGCCGGCCGCTCATGCGCTCGAGCGGGGTCTCGATCTCCACCGGCTGCGTCGGCAGGTCCTTAGTGACCTCGTACGCCATCAGCATGGCAATCTCGCTGACCAGCTGCTTGAAATCGCGGGTGCTGGTGCGCTTGTCGCGGAGCAGCGTCAGCTTGTGCTGGATGAGGGGGTGCGAGAGGATGGTGAGATTGGGGTGGCCGGACGCGCTGGCAGGCATGGCCCAGAATATGGAGTGAGCGAGGGGTAAGAGGTAAGAGGTGAGAGGTGAGAGGGATCGACCCCTCTCACCTCTTACCTCTCACCTCTTACCGCCAAGCTCACGACCCGGCATACCCGCTCCCCTGCCGCACACACGCTGGCCCGGAGTGTCCCCCGCACTGCCTCCGGGCGGCCGGGGACCGTGGCGGAGGGCGGGTCGGCGAAGTAGGCGGAATCGGGTGTGAGGTGGACCGAGTCAAACCGGAGGATGGTACCCTGAGTGGTTTCGAGGGCCGGCTTCACGCGGGCATTGATCTTCCAGCCCGGTGCCGCGGTCAGCACCAGACGGGTCGCGCTCGCCCCGGGTTCGATCCGCAGCGCCAGCGGCCCCGGCGTCGCCCGGCGCTCGCCGCCGCACGCCGCGAGCCCCAGCAGCAGGACCATGCCAACGCCTCTCACCTCTTACCTCTCACCTCTCACTGCTCTTCCAGTAGCCCACGAATCCGGCCGTCCCACAGCTGATAGCTCGCGTCGCCCACGTGGAACTCGCCCGCGCCCTCGTAGCGGATGCGGCCCTTCTTGTCGATGAGCACGAAGCTCGGCCAGTATCGGATACCGTACAGGTCCCAGGTTCTGGAGTCGTTGTCCTGTGCGTTGGGGTACCGGATGTGATACTTCTCCAGGGCGCGCTGAACGTTGCCCTTGTCGTGCTCGCCGGAGTACGGTGGAAACTCCGGGGTGTGAATGCCGACGATGGTCAGCCCGCGGTCGCGGTACTTCGAGTCGAAGTCCACCAGCGAGGGCACCGTGTTGGTGCAGTTGTAGCAGCTGAACACCCAGAAATTGAGCAGTACGACTCGCCCGCG
>DASQPE010000319.1:0-11809 GCA_035644115.1 Gemmatimonadales bacterium | reverse complement strand
GTGGCTCGGGGGTCAATTCCAGTACTTCGGCATACTGGCCGGACAGCCGCTGAATGAGGCTCTGTTGCTCCGGCGTCAGCGGAACCTTAATGGGCTCTGGCCCTTCGCTCATACCAACTCCGACCGGTGATCGGGATATTTTCGGATGCGCACCCCTGCATCAGCTCACGACGGCGGCAGTGATAAGCAGTCTAGTGAACGTGCGCGGCCACGACCGTCGCGGCAAGCATTCCCCGCGTGTCGTGAACCGATCGTTACACCGCCGTGATGTACCCGCGTCGGCACCGCGCCCGGCCTGACCCGCCGAGAGACTGAAACGAAAAACCTAGAGTCTGAAGGAGGACTACATATGCCCCCCGCCACCAAGACCGCCGCACCCACCGTGCGCGCAGCTCTTCTGGTTCGCTTGGAAGCGAAGCCCGGCAAGGAAGCCGCGGTCGCAAGCTTTCTCCAAGGCGGGCTCCCGATCGTTGAACAGGAGCCGGCCACGATCACCTGGTACGCCCTCAGGCTCGGGCCGTCCACCTTCGGTATCTTCGACACCTTCCCGGATGACAGCGGGCGCCAGGCGCATCTCGCGGGGCAGGTAGCGGCGGCGCTGATGGCACAGGCGCCCGAGCTACTGGCAAGCCCGCCCTCGATCGAGAAGGTCGAGGTCCTGGCCGCGAAACTCCCCCGGTGACGGCGGCCGCCGCCATGAGCCGATCCGCGGGCCCGGACGGCCGGCCGGTTCGTCGCTTGGAATCTCGAGCCGACTGGGAGACGTGGCTCGACGCCAACCACGCGGTTTCGACCGGGGTCTGGATCAACTTTGGGAAGAAGGCGACCGGGGTCGCCTCGGTGTCACATTCCGAAGCGCTCGATGTCGCGCTCTGCTATGGCTGGATCGATGGGCAAGCCACGGGGCTCGACGACGGCTGGTGGCTGCAGCGCTTCACCCGACGCAGGCCCGGGAGCAAGTGGTCCCAGATCAACTGCCAGAAGGCGATCGATCTCATTGCGGAGGGGAAGATGCGGCCGGCCGGACTTGCGGAGGTCGAGGCGGCCAAGCGGGATGGCCGCTGGGACGCGGCATACGCTCCGCAACGCTCCATCGCCGTGCCGGCCGACTTACAGCAGAAGCTGGATGCCTCTCCGCGCGCCCGGGACTTCTTTGCTCGGCTGGATAGCAAGAACCGGTATGCGATCCTGTACCGGCTGCATGATGCGAAGAAGCCCGAGACGCGCGCCCGCCGACTCGAGAAGTTCGTGGCCATGCTCGAGGACGGCAAGAAAATCCACTGACCCCGGCACCCCGGACGCCCGTGAAACTCACAGCCTGTATCATCCTCGGCGCGGTATCACTGGCCGCGCGACAAGACGAGTGGCTGATCCTCCCTCTGGCACGGCTCGATGCAGCGGTCGATAGCGTGGTTGCCGCGGGACTGACCCTGACTCCCGGGTCGAAGGCGCTGGAGATCGTCGTAGGGTTCGACAACTCGTGCCAGGCAAAGGTGAGCGCGACTTACCAGGCCCACGGCGCGGTCGTGAAGATCCGCCTCACCGGGCCGCCACCGGTCCGCCAGTGCCCCGCGGTCTATCGCCCCGAGGCGTATCAAGCGCGGGTGGGCGGGCTCAAGCCCAAGCGATATCAGGTAATCGTCTACACCAAAGACAAGCGGGGGCAGTGGCGTCCCTGGAAAGCCGCGGTCACCGAGGTTTTGTGAAAACGCCGGCGCCGAGCCCGGCTAGCGCATGTGGGTGCGGAAGACCTCGAAGAAGTACAGCGCGGGCGCCCGCCTCTCGGCACGGGCGTTGGAGGGCGGGGCCAGGCCCTGCAGGAACCGGCTCAGCCCCGGCCACGAGGGCGGCAGCGCCAGATCAATCTGCTCGAACCCCATGGTCCAGTCCGGGAACAGCCGTTCCGCCACGCGGAGCTCGAGCAGCGAGGTAAACTGCCGATGGCGCGGGTCTCGCTCGATCCGGCCGATCAGCGTCCGGACTCCTTCCGGCGGGCCCTCGACCACCTGGAGGAAGTTCCCGCCACGGTGGAGCAGGAGTCCGGAGATCCCGAGCTGGTCGTTGTGCTCCCGGCTATGGGTCAGAAGCTCGGCCAGCGCCGGCGCGTCGAAGGGCTGGGTCGCGGCGCTGGCGTACGTGAACTGAAGAAGCGATGACATGGCCGAAGTATCGGTTCAAGGCCTCTCGATCTGAAGTGATTGGCCCCCACCGGCGGTCGGCGGCTCGCCGAGGTTCACGCCAACCCTTATCGTTACGCAGCATTACAGTTTGCCGCGGAGGGCGCGATGCGACGAGTGCTCTACAGCGTGGCCATGAGCCTCGACGGCTACATCGCGCGCCCCGGCGGCGAGTTCGACTGGATTCCGATGGATCCGGCAATCGACTGGGGCGCATTCATGAGCCGCTTTGATACCGTGCTCGTGGGTCGGCGGACATTCGAGATCGCGGTGCAAGGTGGCTCGGGTGCCAGCCTCCCCGATATGCGGACCTACGTCTTCTCACGCACCCTCCGCACAGCCGACCACCCGGACGTGACCATCGTGGCGGACGATGCGGCCATCGTGGTGCGGCGGCTCCGCGAGGAGACCGGCAAGGACATCTGGCTCATGGGCGGCGGCGTGCTCTTTCAGGCCTTGCTGCACGCCGATCTGGTGGACGGCGTCGAGGTGGGGATCGTCCCGATCCTGCTCGGCGAGGGGCTGCCACTCCTCCCCGCGGGGCAGGCATCAGCCCGCCTCAGGCTCACCCACAGTCAGGTCTATCCCAGCGGGATCGTGCTGCTCACCTATGACGTTGTGGGTGATGCCGCCTGACCACGGCCAGGCCGGCGGACTCCGAGCGAGACACCGATGACACCAGCCGCGAAATACAGCTTCCTCAGCATCGGGGTCATGCTGGCGGCGTTCGCCGGCGGGGCTGCCCTGTTCGCCGCCGTGCCGCACCGCCGGGAGGTCGCCATCATCGGCTTCGTCGCGCTCTTTATGGCAGCGATCGTGGCAACCAAGCGCCTGGTGCCGCGATGTCCCTACTGCGGCGCGAGGGCTCTCGCGCCGGTCGGCCGCCGAAGCTTCGTAGTCAACGAATGTCCCCAATGCGACCAGCCGTTGCAGGGTCCCCGGCTGTCGGACGCAGAGCTCGAGCGGAAACGTTCGGCGCGTGCCGGCCGCCCCGCCTCCTGAGGATACCCGTGCCCTCGCTGCATCCAGGCTGGCGGATCATTGGTTTTCTCGCCGCGATCCTGTTCTTTGGATTGGCGGCCGGCGGCATTATGCAGGGCAGGTTCCAGGATCCCGAGACCGGCACGCTCGACCGGGCAGGGCATCCCCTCCTGTTCTGGCTGAGCACGCTCGGGTTGGTCCTGATGGGCTCCTACCTGCTGGCGATCGCGCTCGGCATGGCGCCGGCGTGGCTCACCGGGCCCGCTTCGAGTGCAGCACCGCCCTGAGGCAGCGAGCGGCATGGACCTGTCCGCACGAATCGTCGATATCACCACCCTCGAGGTCGACGCGATCGTCAACGCGGCGAATGAGCAACTGGCGCCCGGCGGTGGCGTGTGTGGCGCCATTCATCGAGCCGCAGGCCCGGAGCTCGCGCGCGCCTGCGTCGCCGTAGCGCCCTGCCCTACCGGTGACGCCCGCCTCACACCGGGATTCCGCCTGCCGGCCCGGTTCGTCGTGCATGCAGTCGGCCCGGTGTGGCACGGCGGGAACGCCGGCGAGCCGGAGCTCCTGGCCGGCGCCTATCGTGCAGCGCTGCGGCTCGCGAACACCCATGGGTTACGCAGCATCGCATTCCCCGCTATCAGCACCGGCATCTACGGCTATCCCCTCGAGCCGGCGACCGAGGTGGCGGTGCACGCCGTGCGGAGCGAGCTCGCGGCGGGGTCCACGCTCCAGCAAGTCGTCTTCGCCTGCTTTGGTCCCGAAGTCCTCGCAGCCTACAGCCACGCCGGGGTTGCCGCCTGAAGCGATGGTCCGTATTCGGCCGGTGGAACCCGCTGACAGCGCGCAGTGGCTCGCGCTCCGAGCCGCGCTCTGGCCCGACGAAAATGCGGCCGAGCTCGCGGTCGAGGTCGCGCGATTCTTCGCCGCCGAGCCCACAGCCCGGAGCGATGCTGGAGGCGGTCCTGGTTGCGGTCGATTCGGATGAACCGGCGGCGGGCCTGATCGGCTTCGCCGAGTTGTCGCGCCGCCCCTATGCGGATGGTTGCGCCACGAGTCCGGTGGGGTACCTGGAGGGATGGTACGTTCGGCCCGAGCAGCGGGGCCGGGGCGTGGGCCGCGCGCTGGTGGCTGCGGCCGAGGCGTGGGCTCGAGCCCAAGGTTGCCACGAGCTCGCCTCCGACACGGAGCTGGAAAACACCAGAAGCGCGGCGGCGCATCGCGCCCTCGGCTTCGAGGAGGTGACGGTCCTCCGCTGCTTCCGCAAGGCGCTCGCCCCCGAGGGCACATGACCGCTCAGGAATTCCGCCGCATCGCGCTGAGTTTTCCCGAGGCCGCCGAGGCCACGCATATGGGCCACCCTGACTTCCGCGTGGGCGGCCGGATTTTCGCCACACTGGGATATCCTCGTCCCGGATGGGGCATGGTCAAGCTCACTCCGGAGCAGCAGGAGTGGCTCGTCCGGGCACAGCCCGGGAGCTTCACGCCGGTGACGGGCGCCTGGGGACGCGCCGGGAACACGAGCGTGCGGCTGCAGAAGGCGCCGAAGGGCGCCGTCCGCGAGGCATTGATGCTCGCCTGGCGCAACCGGGCGCCGAAACGCCTCGCCGCCCAGGTGCCCCTGGAGTAGCGCGGCGACCAGGCACTGTGCCCACCATACTTCCCGACCTGGTCGAGCCGGCGCTTCGGGCGAGCGCCGATCCGCTCGCGGCAGAACTGCTGGCACGGTTGCGTGCTGACGGAGAGGAACTGCTGCGCGCGCGAGCGACCCGTCCCTTCTCCCAGCGCGAGGCGTTGCGAATTTATCGGCACAAAGCCGCGAAGGGCGACCGCCCCGGCGTTCGCACCGACGGCTATCCGACCCTCCTCGCTGCTCTGGGTGAAGCCCCGAGCGAGGTCATCGTCCACGGCGTGACATTCGCCGACATGGTTTATCTCGTATTCACCGATCCCGACCGGACCCATTGCGTCGGGATATTGCGCAAGGTCCGGCTCGATCGTGGCGAGTGACGGAAAATGACGGCTCGCGACGACCACTCGCCCAGCTCCCGCCCGGACTGGCACGCCCTGCTGCCCGCCTGTCCGCCCGTCCGCCTTCCCGCCCTCGCCAGGAGAGCCTCGGTGGCCGGTTCGAGCCGGATGGCACCTTTCGAGGCACTCGCTGGCGCACCGTGGGGCTGGAGCCTCCGGAAGGGGAAGAGCCGGCGTGGGACTCGACCCCGGCGGAGCCCAGTGCGGACGACGTCAGTGCGCTCCGGGAGCTGGTGTCCGAGCTGGTGCGGCGGCCGCCGCCGGGACAGTAGCGCGGGCGGGGTGGACGTGTTCCATTTGCCCCGGAAAGGGACCGTATCCACCTCAGGAGGATGGTGTCGTGCCAGGTCGCATCGTGCAGCTTCACCTCAAACCCAAAGAAGGCCGCGCACGCGGGCTACCCAAGCGATCCGTGCCCCGTCTCACCATTACGCCGGACGGCGTGGCGGGCGACTTCAATCATTGGCGGACCGAAAAAGCGAACGGAGATCCGGACCAGGCGGTGCTCCTCCTCAATGATGAGATCCTGGCTGAGCTGCGGGCCGAAGGCTGGCCGGTCCAGCCCGGCGAGCTAGGGGAGAACCTGACGGTGGCAGACCTCCCGCAGGACGCCTTGCGGCCGGGGGCGCGCCTGTCCCTGGGCGAAGTCGTCCTCGAAGTGAGCAAGCCCTGCGATCCCTGTACGGTCCTCTATTCACTTCCGTATGTGGGCGTTGACCGGGGGCCCGCCTTCCTGCGGACGCTCCAGGGCCGGCGAGGATGGTTTGCCCGAGTCGTGCACGGCGGAACCGTCGCCCCGGATATGCCGGTCGAGGTGAGCTGGAGCGACGCCCACGAGCATCCCTGACCAGCTGCGCGCGCTGATCCAATCAATGGGAGACCGGCGCCGCACCGCGCGTGCGGCGGCTGAGCTCATCCGCACCGCCGGCCCCTACCGTTGGGTCGGCCTCTACGACGTCACCCCGACGACCATCACAGCGATCGCCTGGACCGGGTCTGAAGCTCCGGCTTTCCCGAGCTTCCCCATCACCCAGGGCCTCAACGGGGCCGCGGTAGCTACGCGGGCACCGGTCATCGTGCAGGATATAACCCGTGATTCGCGGTAGGCCCATCCTGTGGCAACGGCTCGATGTGCCGGGCCACGACGCTGCCACCCTGCGAGAGACCGAGAGCGGCGCGGAGCTTCGTGGGATGGCAACGTTCCAGGACGAGGGCGGTCCGACCGCGCTTCACTACACGGTGCGCTGCGACGCCGAGTGGCAGACTACTGAAGCCGCCATCGAAGGCTGGTGCGGCGCCCGACCGGTGGAGCTCAGGCTTCGGCGCGATCCTGCCGGGGGTTGGACCCTGAACGGGGTGCCGTGTCCCGCGGTCGCGGGATGCGCCGATCTCGATCTCAGCTTCACGCCGGCCACCAACCTGTTGCCGCTGCGGCGCCTGGAGCTGACCGTCGGGCAGGTGGCCGAGGTGCGCTCCGCATGGCTCGAGTGGCCGGCTGGCGTCCTCGGACTGCTCGTCCAGCGCTACGCCCGCCGGTCCGTTATGGAGTATGACTATGAGGCCGACTTGCCTGGAGCCGCCAGGTTCGCGGGGCTGCTCCGGGTCGAACCGGGTGGATGGGTGCTCGACTACGCGGGCCTGTGGCGAGCCGAAGAAGTCGTGCGCTAGGCCACTCGCGGCCGCTCGTCGGGATGGGCGGCCAGCCATCGCTGCGCGAAGGGACAGGTCGCGATGACGGCGAAGCCCCGCTCCCGGGCGTAGGCGAGCGCCGCGCGGATCAGCTCGTCGGTCACGCCCTGGCCCCGTCCTGCGGCCGGGACCTCCGTATGTTCCAGGTTCAGCACGGTGTCGGTTAAATAGCTATAGATCAGCTCGGCCTCGCCGCCGGGGACGACGCCGACGAAGCGGTGGTGCTCGAGGTCATGATGAACGGACACGCAATCTCCTGGGTCGGGTTCCAGTGAGTAACCCGCGAGAGCGGCGAGCGGTTCTGGCCGGGCCCTTGACGCCGCCACAGACGGCATAGAACCGTTCACACCTGCCCGCGCTCGGGCGGGGGCGCCGGAACACGACAGAGGGAAAACGATCATGTGCCGAAACATCAAGCGCCTTCGGCGCCCGAACGAGGGGCCGACGGACCAGGAGCTGCATGATGCCGCGTTGCAGTTCGTCCGCAAGATCAGCGGCTTCAACGCTCCGTCCAAGACCAACGAGCAGGCGTTCAATGCCGCGGTCCGGAATGTGGCTCGCGCGGGCCGGGAGTTGTTCGACGCCCTGGAGGTTCGGGGCGACGCGCGGGCAGCCGTCTGACTATCGCGACACGGGCCCTGGCCGTTGCGATGGCTGCGTGGAGCGCGTTCGCCTGCGCACCGGTGCGGCGGCCGACGTTGCTGGAGGCGGTACCGTCGGACTCGCGGGTGCGAGTCACCGCGCGCGACCTGCCGCCGGGTTGGCACCCGGGGCGGCTGGTCTACACCGCCGAGCACTGCCGCGTCGTTACCGTCGCCACCGCCCGGCAGCGCGAGCCGATCAGCCTTCTCAACATGGGCCAGATCAGTCATCTCCAGCTCAGTCGGGCGAATCCGCCGCCCGACTGGTGGACCGAGCCCGAGGACGCAGAAGGTTGGGTCGAGGTCGAGCCGGCACGCCTGCGCGCCGAGGATGACCGGTGTCGCAGCCACTATCCCGCCGGTTAGACCTGGACAGCCGCGCAGACACCCACATGGACGAGGACCTCATGCCGCTGGTCAACATCTCCATTGTGAAAGGCAAGCCGCCCGGATACGCCAAAGCCATCGCCGACGGGGTGAATTCCGCCGTGATCGAGACGATGGGCTTCCCCGAGGATGACCGCTATCAGATCATCACCGAGCACGAGCCGCACACCCTCGAATACCAGGCGCGCACGGCCGAGCGGGTCATGATGTTCCTGATCATGCGCAGCGGACGAGCCCCGGAAGCGAAGAAGGCCTTCTATCGCAAGGTGGTCGAGAACCTGGCGCGCGATCCCGGCATCGAGCCGGCCAACGTGCTGATCACGATCGTGGAAAACCGCGACGTCGATTGGTCGTTCCGGGATGGTATCGCCCAGTTCGCGCCGTAGTACCCGGCGCGTGGTCGGTGAGATCCGCCCTCCGACCCGGGCGGAAGTCTCGGCCGCGGCCGGCAAGACGGTCCCCGACCTGATTCGCCCCCGGCTCGAGATCCTGTTCTGTGGCATCAACCCGGGTCTCTACTCGGCTGCGACCGGCCACCACTTTGCTCGCCCGGGCAACCGGTTCTGGCGCGCGCTGCACGCCGCCGGGTTCACTGAGCGGGTGCTGAGCCCCTGGGAGGAACAGCTCCTCCTCGAGCGGGGCTGCGGGATCACGAACCTGGTGCGGCGGGCGACGGCCTCGGCAGCGGAGCTCGCGCCCGCTGAATTGGGAGCCGGGCACCGGCGCCTCGAACGCACCGCTCGCCGGTACGCCCCGCGCTGGGTCGCCGTGCTTGGAATCGGTGCGTACCGGCAGGCCTTCGGGCGCCCGGCGGCCGGGATCGGGCGCCAGCCGGAGCGCTTGGGACCCAGCGGGCTCTGGGTCCTGCCCAACCCGAGCGGGGTGAATGCCAACCACCAGCCGGCCGATCTCGCGCGGGCCTTTCGGCTGCTACGGGCAGCGGCCTGGGGCGTGCGGCGCTGCTAGATTCACGATGCTCCTCCGGGCAATCGCGGTTTGGTTCGGCATCCTGGTGCTCGCGGGCTCGCCCTGACCCTGGCCTTCGAGTTCCTTGCGGGTCACTACCTCCTTGACAAACCTTGGGCGATACTGCTCGCCGACTACGACATCCGGCGGGGTCGCTTATGGGTGCTGGTCCTGGTCACGACGCTCCTGGTGCCTCCGTGGTTCGCGCGCGCCCACGGATTGCTGCCGACCGCACCCTGATTCTCTACTCCAACCGTCGAAGAAGCCCATGCCGACAGCGAAAAGCCTCGTCGACCCGTCGACCCGTATTGCGATTACACCTTTCGGGTGAAATGGGACGGCCAGGTCGTCGCCGGCGTGAGCCGAGTCAGCCCCCTCAGACGGACGACCGAAGTCGTCGAGTACCGGGAAGGTGGCGGCGACGGCACCACTCTCAGGACGCCCGGGCGCACCCGGTATGAGCCGATCACGCTGGAGCGAGGGATGTCGCACGACCCAGCCTTCGAGTTGTGGGCCAGCCAGGTGACGGGGAACGAGGCGCCGGCACCGGGGTTTCGGAAAGAGGTCCGGATCGAGCTATACGACCCCGCTGGACGATTGATGCTCGCCTACAACGCCCATCGTTGCTGGCCCTCGGAGTATGTGGCGCTGAGCGGCCTCGAAGCGGGCTCGCCCTGCTGCCTTTTCCAGTCCTTGACCCTCCAGAACGAAGGGTGGGAGCGGGACGCCTCGGTCAAGGAGCCCGGTCACGGCCGGCGCTCGTCCCGGTGATCGTGCCGAACCTCTTCGCTCGCACAATCGTCCCGGCGCTGCTCCTCTGCCTGGCAGCGACGCCGGCGGCGCTGGCCACGCAAGATCGTGGATCGCCTCCGCAGCCGCCGAGCCCGAGCCGAGTTGCCGGGATCCTGTCGCCCGCGCTCCGGGCGCCGCGGGAAGCGGCGCCTCTGGACTCAGAGCGGGCCGCGATTCGCGCCGCGGTGCGGCGGACCCGTTGGCGTGAGGGTCTGATCGCGGGCGCCGTCGTCTTCGCGATCGTCGGCGGGTACGTGGCCGGTGGCTTCTGTGCCGCGGACGACGGCGCCACTGGCGCTTCGTCCAACGGTTGCACGGAAGAGATCCTGGGCGGTGGATTGGCGGGTGCCGCGGTCGGTGGCCTGATCGGGGGACTGATCGGCTCCCGGATCCACCGGGGCCCGCCGCAGCAGTAACCCGCATGGGCGGCTAGTTTGGGGCATGTCTGCGGAGCCCGTGGGTCGGCACCTCGCCACCCCGAGAGCGCTTCCGCGGTACCTACGGTGGAGTCCTCCTTGCCCAAACGCAACTACGGATATGAAAAGCGCCAGAAGGAACTGAACAAGCAGCGCAAGAAGGAGGAGAAGCGCCAGCGCAAGCTCGAACGGGCCCAGGCGCCGCCTGAAGAGGCGCAGGCCGACGAGGCCCCGTCGCTCGACCCGCCCACTCCGGACTAACGCTCCCGGCGATCATCCTTTGGGCATGGCGTTCAAAGGCGGGGTCCCGGGACCAGGCTGCACCCACCAGCTCAGCCACGAGCGCCGGCCCACTGCCGCTCGCAGCTGAGGCGATGTTCGTTCGGACCCGCGGACGATGTTCTCATCGCTCGGAGGTCTCCCCATGAACAGTCCAACCACTATCGCGCTCTTTCGGCTGGTCCACATCGTCGCGGGCGTGTTCTGGGTCGGTGGCGTGCTCTTCCTGGCGGGCTTTCTCCTGCCGACGCTGCGGGCCGTAGGGCCGCCGGGCGGGGCGGTCGTGGCGCAGCTCTCCCAGGTGCGGCGGATGCCCCTCTACCTGATGGGCGCGACCATTCTCACCATCCTTTCCGGCATCGGGCTCTACTGGCGCGACTCGGGCGGGGGCGCATGGACCCGGTCCGGGCCGGGTTTTGTCTTCGGTCTCGGCGGCGTCCTCGGCATCCTCGGAGCCGGGATCGGCATGGCGGTCAATTCCCCCGCTGGAAAGCGACTTGGCGCGCTGGGGGCGGCTGCGCAGGCGCGCGGCGGTCCGCCCTCGCCCGATGAGCTGGCCGAGATACAGCGCCTGCAAGCCCGGCTGGCGGGGTCGAGCCGCTGGGTCGCCGTGCTGCTGCTGCTGGCGACGGCAGCGATGGCGGTTGCGCGCTACGTTCCCTGAACCGGGTGCCCCGGAGGAAGGAACTCACGTATGTGTTCGACCTCCAGGGGCTCAGCCGAACCTATCACTGATCAGAATGGACGCCGCCCACGCTGCCATCGAAGAGCTGGTCCACCGCGAGACCCGGGCGTGGGATACCCAGGACGCGGAGCTCCTCCTCTCGGTGCTGCATACCGACATGGTCTGGCCATGGCCACCCCACCCCGCAGCGCACGATCCGCTCGAGTGGGTCCTCGTGTGGGGCAGGTATGATCGCGAGCGTTGGCGCCGCGGCTGGCAGGCGCTGTTCGACACCCACGAGCTGGTCCACAACCAGCGGGTGATCCGCCGCATCGCGGTGACGCCCGAGGGCGACGGCGGTTTCGCGGTCGTGGACGTGGACACCTTATGGCGCCGCCGCAGCGATCAGGTGCCCCAACACTGGCTGGGACGGGCTTGCAAGCTGTACACCCGACTCGCCGGCGGCGACTGGCGCATGATCGCACAGACCGGTTTGCTCGACTACGAAGGCCTGGCCAGGTAGCGGCCGTCGCGGACCCCTTCCAGTAAATCGTCATGACCCGGGCGCCATCCCAGCGTGGTGCGCGCCCGGGTCGCCCGCACCCGGCTGTTCGAAGCCAACGAGAACTCCGCCGCTCCCGCTCCCAACCGCTCGACGGCGGTCTCCATGCTCATCGACCGGGCGCCGTCAGGTAGGCCGAGCCCGGCGGCGATCGCCTCGGCGAGGTCCCGCAACCTCACTTCCCCGTTTTCGGCAAAGCAGAAGGTCCCCCCGGGCGCGTG
>DASQPE010000318.1:0-25567 GCA_035644115.1 Gemmatimonadales bacterium | reverse complement strand
GGCGAGCTCCCACGCCTCGTCCAGATGGTGGGTCACCAGCACTAGCCCCATGCCTGCCGCGAGCCGCTCTCGCAACAGGGCACGGAGCCGTTCTGCCGCGGGCGCGTCCAGTCCGGTGAAAGGCTCGTCGAGGAGGAGGACGTGCGGCTGGTGGACCAGCGCCCGTGCGATCGACGCCCGCTGCAGGAGACCCCGGCTCAGCCGGCCCGGCCGGTCGTCGCCTCGGTCCCCGAGGCCAACGGCGTCGAGCGCGCGCCGAGCCGCGGGCCCGGGATCGGGCACATGGTAGAGCCGGGCCGCGAGAATCACGTTCTCTTGGACCGTGAGATCGTCGTACAACAGTGACTGGTGGGAGACGAAGCCAATCGGCCGCCGGGCCTCCGGCGTCGAGCGCTCGAGCCGCCGACCCAGTACCCGAACCTCGCCCGCGTTGGGCCGAGCCAACCCGGCGAGCACTCGGAGCAGCGTCGTCTTCCCCGCCCCGTTGGCGCCCACCACTACAAGCGCCTCTCCCACACCGACCTGAAGATCGACCCCACGCAGGACCCGCAGCGGGCCGAACCAGCGTTCCACCCCGACGGCCGCGAGCAAGGGGCCGTCAGAGGACGGCATCGATGCGGGCGCCGAGCTCGTCGAGACGGAAGGGTTTGAGGATGTACCCGGAGTGAGGAAGATCGAGCACCTTGAGTTGCGGCTCGATGCTCATATAGGCCGTCGTGATGATCACGGGCAGCTTGGGGTGGGTCTCCCGGATGCGCCGAAGCAGCTCTATGCCGTCGGTGTCCGGCAGGCGCATGTCGAGCACGGCCACATCCGGAGGCTCTTCGGCCAGCTTGGTCAGCGCCTCGGCGCCCGTGCTCGCAAAAACGAGATCGTACCGCGGGTGGAAATGCCGCTCATAACTCAACCTGAGAGCCGGCTCGTCCTCCACGATCAGGACGCGGCGGCGCACCTTGCCTTCGCTCATTGTCAGACCTTCGAGCGCCGCCCCCTGAGAACGCGGAGCTGCGGCCACAGCAGCGGGTTGGAGCCACAACAGTAACTCGGCTCCCGGGCACCGTCCATAGCGAAAGAGGCCGGAGCGGTCACTGCGCTCAGGCCTCGATCTGGAAAAGCTCGGCCAGCTTGGTGATGACGAGCAGGAAACGGAGCTCGTCGCTTGGGTGCCGCAGGACGATGCTCTGGCGCCGCTCGGCGGCCCGTCGCTGGATCAGCATCAGGACGCCCAGGCCCGACGAATCGACCTGACGGGTTCCCGAGAGATCGATTACCAGGCGACCGGTGCCCTCGGGCATGGAGTCCAGTATCTGGACCGCCGCCTTGCGGAATTCCACCCGAGTGTCGAGTCCGAGGCGCTGGGGCGCAACGAGCTCACGAGCCGTGCCGTGTGTGGCCATCATAGAGCCTCCCACACCCGACAAGGCGCGCGCGCAAACCTGCGGCAGGCCTGTGTCCACCTTCGGCACCGAGCTATCTCACCCTGATCCAACCTTGCGGATGAGACCTCTAGTTTTGCGGCCCCGGATCGCTCCGGGTGTGCTCTTATCGGGCGGATTTTTTTGAATCGGGACCGCACCATGCGGCCCACCAGCCCCATGGGCGAGAGCGGTGCCAATCGCGCTAACCCGATGCCGGAACTACAGTTGCCCACTAGACCCGGGGCTGCTGTCAACCCAACCTCACCGCAGTCCGCGACAGACCTGGGAGAACTGCAACCCGACTCTGGCTCCCCGCGGCCGGTGGCCCTACCTTCAGGGTCCCTTCTCCGCGTCCAGCCATGACCGACCAGCTCGAAACCCTTCTCACTGAGCAGCGCCGTTTCCCGCCGCCGGCCGAGTTTTCGGCGCAGGCCAACGCCAAGCCCGATCTGTACGAGCGGACCAAGCGCGACCGGCTGGGGTTCTGGGCTGAGCAGGCGCTCGAGCTCGACTGGATCGCGCCGTGGAGCCAGGTCCTGGAGTGGAACCCGCCCCACGCCAAGTGGTTCGTGGACGGCAAGCTCAACGTGGCGGCCAACTGCGTGGACCGCCATCTCGAGGGACCCCGGCGCAACAAGGCCGCGATCATCTGGGAGGGCGAGCCCGGCGACCGTCGGGTGCTGACCTACTGGGATCTCGCCCGCGAGGTGAATCGGTGCGGCAACGCGCTGCGGGCGCTCGGCATCAAGCGAGGTGACCGGGTAGCCATCTATCTGCCGATGATCCCGGAAGCAGCGATCGCGATGCTCGCCTGCGCCAGGATCGGGGCAGTCCACTCCGTCGTGTTCGGCGGCTTCTCCGCCGAGTCGCTGCGCGACCGGATCAACGATGCCAACGCGGTCGCCCTGATCACCTCCGACGGGGGCTTCCGCCGGGGGCAGGTGATTCCGCTCAAGCGATTCGCCGATCACGCCCTGGCCGAATGCCCGTCGGTACGCAACGTGATCGTGGTCCGGCGGCGGCCGGGGGGCGAGGGTGACGAGGCCTGGGCCTCGATGCAGGAGGGCCGCGACCACTGGTGGCACCGCCTGCTGGATGCCGCCTCGAGCGAGTGCGAGCCGGAGGCAATGGATGCGGAGGACCTGCTCTTCATCCTCTACACGTCCGGCACCACCGGTAAACCCAAGGGGATCGTCCACACCACCGGCGGCTACCTGACCCAGGTCGCCGCGACCACCAGGCACGTCTTCGATCTGAAGGACGATGATGTCTTCTGGTGTACCGCCGACATTGGGTGGGTGACCGGTCACTCGTATGTCGTGTACGGGCCACTGGCCAACGCGGCAACCATTTTCATGTACGAGGGCGCGCCGGACTGGCCGGAGCGCGACCGCTTCTGGGAGCTGGTCGCCCGCTACGGGGTGACCGTCTTCTACACCGCGCCGACGGCGATCCGCGCGTTCATGAAGTGGGGTCCCGCCCTTCCCGCCCGTCACAACCTCTCGACGCTACGACTGCTCGGAACCGTAGGCGAGCCGATCAACCCGGAAGCCTGGATCTGGTATCAGGAGCACATCGGTCGCGGACGGTGTCCCATCGTGGACACCTGGTGGCAGACCGAGACCGGCGGGATCATGATCACCCCGCTCCCCGGCGTCACCACGACCAAGCCCGGCTCAGCGACGGTTCCGTACCCCGGCATCTCCGCCGCGCTGGTGGATGCGGTAGGGAGGCCGGTGGAGCAGGGCGGCGGGTTTCTCACCCTGACCGAGCCGTGGCCGGGGATGCTGCGTACGATCTATGGCGACGACGAGCGCTACCACGAGACCTACTGGCGGCGCTTCCCGGGCAAGTACTTCGCCGGAGACGGCGCCAAACTGGACGAGCATGGTTATTGGTGGATCCTCGGGCGGGTGGACGACGTACTGAACGTCGCGGGGCACCGCATCGGCACCATGGAGGTCGAGAGTGCGCTGGTGGCTCACCCCGCGGTCGCCGAGGCGGCCGTGGTGGGCAAGCACCACGACCTGAAAGGTCAGGCCTTGGCGGCGTTCGTCACGCTCAAGGAAGGACACGTGCCTACGGCTGAGCTCAAGGCCGATCTCAAGGAGCACGTCACCCAGAAGATCGGGGCCATTGCGCGGCCGGACGACATTCTCTTTTCGGCGGACCTCCCCAAGACCCGGAGCGGCAAGATCATGCGCCGGCTGCTCAAGGACATCGCCGAAGGCCGCGCGCTGGGTGATGTCACGACCCTGGCGGACCCCAACGTGGTGAATCGGTTGAAGCAGATGTACGAGGAGCAGGACGCGTAGGGGGGAGCAGGGGGCCGCCCTATAGTTGGATCTGCGCCCCCAGCTCGACCACCCGATTCGGCGGCAGCCCGAAGAACGCGGTCGCCGACTGGGCGTTGCGGGTCATCACGATGAAGAGCTTCTTCCGCCACCGCGCCATTCTGGCGCGCCCAGTCGCGATCAGGGTCTCCCTCCCCAGATAGAAGGTCGTCTGCATCAGATTGACCTTGAGCCCGAGACCGCGGGGCGGCGGGCGGTCCAGTCCCCGGACGATCGCCGGCACGTCCGGCGTCTGCATGAACCCGTAGTGCGCCAGCACCGTCGAGAACCCTTCCCCCAGCTCGGAGCACTTGACCTGCTCCTTTTCCGGCACGACCGGGATGTCCTTGTTCACGACCGAGAGCAGGATGACGCGCTCGTGGAGCACCTGGTTGTGCTTCAGGTGATGCAGCAGCACCGGTGGCGCGCCGCCCGCGGAGGAGGTCAGGAACACCGCGACACCGGGCACGCGCGGCGGTTTCCGGCGCTTGATGTCCTGCAGAAACAGGTCCATCGGTAGCGAGTTCTCCCGCAGAATCCCGGCGAGCAGGCTCCGCCCCTCTTTCCAGGTCGCCATCAGCGTGAATATCCCGATCGCTACTACGATCGGGAACCATCCCCCGTGGGCGACCTTGACCAGGTTCGCCGCGAAGAACGAGAGATCGATGACCAGGAAGAGGCCGGCGATCCCGGCTGACTTCCACAGCGGCCACTGCCAGCGGGCTCGCATCACCTCGTAGTACAGCACCGTGGTGATCGACATGGTGCCGGTCACCGCGATGCCGTAGGCCGCGGCAAGATTGGTGGACGAGCGGTACGCCAGCACCAGACCGATGCACGCGATGGCGAGCGCCTGGTTCACCTCGGGGATGTAGACCTGCCCCATCTCGGTGTGCGACGTATGGCGGATGGTCACCCGGGGCGAGTAGCCCAGCTGAACGGCCTGCTGGGTGAGCGAGAACGCGCCGGAGATGAGCGCCTGGGAGGCCACGATCGCCGCCGCCGTCGCGATCACGATCATCGGCATCAGCATCGACGTGGGCACCAGCGAGTAGAACGGGTTGCGGGCCGATGTCGGGTCGTGCAGCAGGAGCGCGCCTTGTCCGAAGTAGTTGAGCAGCAGAGCCGGTAAAACGAGCCCGAACCAGGCGACCCGAATCGGCCGCTTGCCGAAATGACCCATGTCGGCGTAGAGCGCCTCACCTCCGGTAAACACCAGCACCACCGCCCCGAGAATCAGAAACCCGCGCAGCCCGTCGGTGAGGAAGAACTCCACCGCGTACCACGGATTGAGGGCGCGGAGCACCGAGGGGTCGAGCAGAATCCCGCGAACCCCGAGGGCCGAGATGCAGACGAACCAGATGAGGGTGATGGGTCCGAAAACGGCGCCGACGCCGGCGGTGCCCCGCTGCTGGAACAGGAAGAGGCCGAGCAGGATCCCCACCGTGATGGGCACGACGAACGGGTCGAACGCCGGGGCGAGCACGCTCAGCCCTTCCATCGCGCCCAGCACGGAGATCGCGGGCGTAATCACCCCGTCGCCGTACAGTAGCGCCGCTCCGAACAATCCGAGCGGCAGCAGCAGACGACGAATGCGGATTCGACCGGCGACCCCCTTGGACCGGACCAGCGCCATCAGGGCGAGGATGCCTCCTTCACCCCGGTTGTCCGCCCGCATCACCAGCGAGATGTACTTGAAGGAAACGACAAAATTGAGGGACCAGACGATGAGCGAGAGAATGCCGAGGACGTTGTGGACCGTAGGCGGGATGCCGTGCTCGCCGCTGAAGCACTCGCGGACCGCATAGAGCGGGCTGGTCCCGATATCGCCGTAGACCACCCCGAGCGCGGCGAGCGACAAGCCGGCCAGGGCCCGCCCTCGGGGCGGGGGTTTGGGGGGCTCCGTCACGTCATCGAGGCGCGAGCGAGTCCACGAGCTTGACGATCGCGTCGGAATCGAGCCGTCCCTGGTAGAGACGGCCCCCGATGAGCAGCGTGGGCGTGGCGGTTATGCCGACGCGCACGCCTTCGTCATAGCCCGCCTGGATCCGGCCAGCATACTTGGCCGTCCGCATGCAGCTGTCATATCGGCCGAGGTCGAGGCCGTTCGCCCGAGCGTATTGCCGGAAGATCGGGCCCGCGTCACGCAGCTCGGCCCAATCCTGCTGCCCTTCGTAGATCCGCCGGTGCTGGTCCCAATACTTGCCCTGCTCATCGGCGCACGCAGCCGAGTGCGCGGCCAGCCGTGAGAAGGAATGTTGTTGAAGCGGGAAGTCGCGATAGCGCCAGCGCAGCCGCCCCGAGTCGATGAGTTGCTGCTTGATGGTTGGCAGTTGCAGCTGGTCGAAGGTCTGGCAGAACGGACACTGGTAGTCCGCGTACTCGGTGATCTCCAGCTTTGCGCTGTCCGAGCCGAGAAGGTAGCCCCGGAAGCCGGCGGTGTCGGCGGCCTGGACTGTTACGTTCGCGGGGATGCTGACCGTCCGCGGACGGGTCAGCATCCATCCCAGCGCGCCGAGACCCACCACGACCACTCCGGCCAGGGCCGCATAGAAGCCCCTCATGCCGAGGGGGGCGGGCGCCGCCAGGGCTCGTCGTCGTCCGGCTCCTCGAGCTTAAACGAGCCCTTCCGCTGCGCTTCCTCGACGATCCGGCGGCTCTCGGCGATCTCCGGTGTGTCGTACGTGCTGCGGACTTCGTAATGAAACAGCTCCGTGCGAGCGTCCCCCATGAGTTGAAGCAGGTCGGGCACGCCGCTCAACAGCTGGCCGGCACTGTCCAGCTCTTGAATCCGGGCCGCCAGGGCCCGGAGCAACTCGGCCAGTCGGTCCGCTCGCCCCTTGTCATACACTTGATCGTGCTCGTGCTCGTTCTCGGTCATGGTTCCCTCCGGGTCCCGAGCGGAACCCGGGTCAAGTTTCGACGGTTGAGTACCGATAAATGTAACGCGGGCTGCAAACCAGCGAAGCACCAAAGCCCTTTGCCCCGCACAGCGCGGCGTGGTTATGTTTCGCACGGCGCGGAATACACGCCGAGACCTTGAACCCTTAAGGATGGTAGATGACCAAGAAGAAGCCCAAGCGTTTATCAGCGGCCGCGTCCTCCTTCGATCAAGCCCGTGACGAGCTGTTCAGTCACATTCTCCGCTGCGGTGTGATCGATGCGCTTCCCGAGCACCAGAAAGAGTGGTTCGACGATACGATGCAGTACCTCGCCGACCGGTACTCGGATCTCAGCGAAGAGGAACTTGGCAAGCTGCGCGCCTTGGGCGAACGGTATTGTCAGCCCGTGCAGCGCCGGGCGGATAGCGTCTCGCGGGAAAGCGCCGGCTCCGTAGCAGTCTGACTCGCCGGAGTCACCGCCAATCACCGCCCCCGAGGCTTTCCAGCCTGGGGGCGGTGTCACTTCCGGCCCCGGCTGGTCCGCCAGCGCCACCGCCAACCCGCGGTCAGTCGAACCCCTCCGCCGACACCAGCCTCCACGGCCCAGCCTGACCGGGCGCCGGGGGCGGACTCGAGACCCAGCAAGACCACGACGTATCCCTCGTCCACCCGGCCCACGATGCCCGCAACCCCGCCCCCGGCGTAAGCTCCCGGTCGTCCGGTCGCACCCGGGCTGAGGAGGAAGTGGGCCAGGAGCTCGCCCCGCGCGGCGACTCGACCGCCGGAAACACCGGTGCCGAGCGTGGCGGCGATGCGCGCCCGGGCCGATGGCCGAAGCGCTGCATAGAGCCCGCCCGTCACCAGCGCGGGATCGGACGTGGTGACCAATGCCTGGCCCCCCAGCTCCCACACTTGCTGGGCGGGGAGATGCGAGGGGACTGCCATTGCCATCACCAGCGCCAGACTAGGCCAGCTCGAGGTCATACTCGACCGCGATGTCGGGCGCGAGCGAGTGCACCACCGAGCAGTACTTATCGAGCGAGAGATCGATGGCCCGGCGGGCCTTGCCTTCGTCGAGGCCGGTACCTCGCAGCTGGAAGGTGAAGCGGATCGAGAGGAATCGCTTGGGCGCCTCCGCCCGGCGGACTCCGGCGACCCCGATCCGAAGCGAGCTCAGGCCGACCTGCATCTTCTCGAGAATCGACACCACGTCCGATCCCGAGCAGGCGGCTGCTGCGAGAAGCAGTGTCAGCATCGGCCCCGGTGCTTCGGCGTTGTCGCCATCCACCAGCGTCGCCGGCCCTCCCGTCTCGCCGCCGCGGAAGCGCATGCCGCCTTCCCAGGTGACCGTAACCTGCTTCGTCTCACCCGTCATCGTCTTCCTACCGGAACGACAAACCGCAGAGGCACAGAGGGCGCGGAGTGCGCCTCCTTTAATTCCGCCTCTGCGCCCGTGTGGTTCAAAATCGGTTTAAAGTGGCCGCTTCTCGCGGCCGGCCACCCGGCTGTAATCCCAGATCGCATACAAGCCCACCGCGGCGGTGGCCCACGCTACCGGCCGCAGCAACGACGATCCGGCGAGAAACGCCATCAGGGTGAGCAGCTGGCCCAGGGTTACCGCCTTACCCCCCAGGCGAGCCGGGATGGCACTCGGGCGACGCGAGATGGCGGTTACCCCGAACGCGACCGTGGCCACGATGTCGCGCAGCAGCACAGCCGCGATCTCGTACCACTCGAGGCGCCCGGACAAGACCACCACGCCGAACGCGCATGCCATGAAGAGCTTGTCGGCGATGGGATCGAGCACCGCCCCGAAGGCGGAGGACCCGTACCGCCGGGCGACCGGGCCGTCGAGGAAATCCGTGACGGCCGCGAGGGCGACGATCGCGAGCCTCGCCCACATGTCGTCGACCAGCAAAAACCCGATCGCGAGCGGGAGCCGCACCGCCGTGAGGACGTCCGCGGCGGTCCACCGCGGCGCGGTGCGATCAGCTGCCCGGTCGGCGATGCTGGCCGCTGGATCGGCGTCGGAAACGCTCATCGCCCAAACATACCTCGTCCGGCCGGAATGATTCCGGCTAGCGGCTCGCTCCGCTTCCGCGCACGATTCCCTCCGCCCTGGTGAGGCCCCCCAACGAGGCGGCCGCGACGGCCTGGACTTGCTCGGCGGTCACGGCGAGATAGGCGGCCGCTGGATCTTCCAGCTCCTCCAGACCCGTCCCGATCAGCCAGGCCTCGAGCATCTCGCCCGCGACCGCACTCGCGTGCTGCCGGCGAACCTCCGCCTGACCCGCGAGATAGCTCACCGCCTGGTGCAACTCTTCAGGACTGACCGGCTCACGGGCGAACCGCTCCAACTCCTCCAGCATCGCGGAGCGAGCCTCCGGCTCCCGCTCCGGTGACGTGGCGATATAGGAAACCAGCGCGCCGGCCCGGCCCTTTTGCCAGGAAGACGCCATCACCGTGTAGGCCAGCGACCGGCGTTCGCGGAGAACCTCGAACATGCGCCCGCCCAACCCGCTCGCCACCGCGGCCCATACTTCCGCCGCGTGCCGTTCGGGAGCCCGCCGGTTCGGCCCCCGAAACACCATCGCCACGGCGGTCTGTGCCTTGTCCCGGGGCACCACCCGCTCGAGCGGACGGGAATCGAGCGCCCAGGCGAGCGAACCGGGGGCCGCGCCGGGCGCCCGTGCCGGAAGCGCCTCGAAGACGCCGGCGAGGGCGTCGGCGGCCCGGGCCGGGTCTACGTCTCCCACAGCGACGATCGCCGGGCGCCCACCGAGCATCACTCGCTCGTGCCACCGCCGGGCGTCGGCCCCGGTGAGACCTGACAACGTTTCCGGAAGGCCGGCTATCGGCAGCCCGTAGCCCAGGTCGCCAAAGGCCGCTCCAAAGGCGAGCTGGAACGGGAACCGGAACATGTCGTCCGCCAGCTGCCTGGCTTCGGCGATGAGAAGATCGCGCTCGATCGCGACGTCCTGATCCGCCAGCGTGGGGCACCGGTGCACCGCGTCCAGCAGGGCCGCCGCGTCGGCCAGGCGCTCCGAGAGTACCGTGAAGCCGACACCGAGCCAATCCGAATTGAGCGCCGCCCCGAGCGAGCCGCCGAGACGCTCGGCGGCGAACGCGAGGCCGCCGGCATCGAGCCCGTCGGCGCCCCGAAGCGCGCTGCGCACCATGAGGGTCCCCAGTCCGGCCTGCTCCGGCGGCTCGAACTCGAGTCTTGGGACGTAAAGCCCGAGACTCACGGTGGGCACGCCGGCCTTCCGGCGCAGCAGCAGGTCGGCGCCGGGCAGGGCCACGTGCAGGACACCCGCCTCGGTATCGCCCCGCACCGGCGCCGGCTGGCGGGGGAGCGGAGCTGACCCGGCAGGAACCGGATGCGGGCCCAGCCCGGTCACCGCAAAGGGCCGCGCCACCCGGTCAGCGGTGAGCTCCTCCCCGCGATCGCGAGGCAGATACGCCAACGCCGACACCGTTTCAGGATCCAGATAACGCTCGGCAGCCGCGCGGATGTCGCCCGCCTTGGCGGCGGCGAGGGCGGCGTACTCGCGATCCAGCAGCTCGACGCCCTCCAGCGCTTCTGCCGCCGCGAGCCCGGCGGCGCGACCCTCCATCGATTCGAGCCGCCGGGCCCACCGGGTGAGCAGCAGCGTCCGGGCACGATCGAGATCCGGGTCGGTCGGCCCCAGTAGCGCGAGCCGGGAGACCGCCTCGGCGATGCCCTCGAGCGCGGCGGGTACCCGCTCGGCCTCGAGATCCGCGCTGATGCTGAAGACGCCGAGCTCGGTCGGCGCGTAGTTGTTCGCGCCGACGCTGATGACGATGCCGGTTTCCCGCAACGAGCGCTGCAGCCAGCTGCCCCGGCCGGTGGCCAGCACCGCCGCCGCCAGGTCCAGCGGGGCCGCGTCGGGATGCAACGGCGGCACGGTTCGCCAGCCGACCGCGAGCTCCGACTGCGCCACGTCGCCTCGCAGGGTCCGGGCGCGGACCTCCCGGCGGGGCGGCTCTTCAGGAGAGCGGTCTTCGGCCCCCCGGGCCGGCGCCCAGTCGCCGTAGGCCGCGCGGCCTCTGGCCAGTGTGTCTTCCGGGTTCAGGTCGCCTACGATGCTGACGATGGTGCGCTCCGGTACGTAGCGTGACCGGTAGTAGCCCCAGAGATCGTCGCGGGTCAAGCGAGCCAGCTCCGCTTCGTGTCCGATCCGCCAGCGTCGCATCCGGTGCCGGTCGAACATGAGCTGGTGCAGCGTCTCGTAGGCCACCGCGGAGGGACTGTCGAGCTTCCGCTTTGCTTCCTGGATGATGACCCCGAGCTCCCTCCCGAGCTCGTCCGGATCGATTACCGAGTTGCGGAGGGCGTCGCTCTGGATATCGAGCGCCGCCTCGAGCCCGCCGGCCGGCAGCACCGTGAAATACGACGTGTGGTCGTAGCTCGTGCTGGCGTTCAGGTAGCCGCCGGCGGCCTTGGTTTCCCGCGCGATGGCACCCACCCCGCGGCGGGCGGTGCCCTTGAAGAACATGTGCTCGAGGACGTGAGAGATGCCGACCCAGTGATCGGGCTCGTCGAAGAACCCCGCCTTCACGTGGGTCACGACCGCGACCACCGGCGCCGAGACGTCCCGCTGGACCAGCAGGGTGAGCCCATTCGGAAGCACCTCGCGCACCACACCGGCCGACCACCGGATCATTGGCGGGCCCCCCGAGCCAGCGGCCGCCATCGGAGCAGGGCGAGCGCACCAACCAGCAGCGCGGCGCCATAGCCGGTTGCGTATACCAGCTCGAGCCCGCCCAGCGCCGGCCGCTGCAGACGCAGCAACTGGAACGGCGGCAGCACGGCGTAAACCGCCGTCGCCACCGGGCCCTGCGCCCCGCCCAGGGACCGGGCAAGCCCCAGCCCGGCTTGGCCGGCGAGCACCACCACCGCGAGCAGCCAGTCGCGACGGCTGAGGGTAGAGAGCAGGAACACGAGACCACCGAGCACGAGATAAAGCAGGCCCATACGGGCAACCAGCGGAGTCCCCAGCATCGGGATGTCGAATCGGCTGCCGATCGCATACGCGACCGGCGCGGCACCCACCAGCACCGCTGCCCCCCCGATCAGCCAGCGCTGAAGGTAATAAAGCGGCGGACTCACCGGCTTCGCGAACAGAGTACGCTGGTGCCCCAGGGCGAAGTCCTCGCTCACCAAGCCGCCGGTGGCGACCAGGGTGAGCGCCACCAACGTCCACTCGAGGACGATCATGCAGGCCGGGAGGTCGGCATCGCCGGCAGGACCCATTACCTGAACGTTTCTGACCGCCAGCACGGCGAGCGCGATCAGCCCGGCCATGAGGATGCCGGGGCCGGCAACCAGGTCCCGGGTCATCCAGCCGGCGTAGCGGACCGGAAGTCCGGTCATCGCTCGCCTCCAACGGCAGCGCGGAACTCGCTTTCCAGCCGGCTCTCTTCCGGCGCGAAGGCCGCCACCACGGCTCCGGCGGCTACCAGCTGCGCCAAGCCGAGGTTGAGCGCGGTCAGATCGCCGCGGATCACCCACTCGGCGCTGCGTCCCTCGACGGCCGTCGCTTCGGGAAATACCTGGCCCAGCGCCGGGTGCGGCGCCGCCAGCGCGAGCCGATAGACCACCACGGTCGATGCGGCCGCCCCGGTCAGACCCGCACCGGCCAGGACCACACGCTCGACTCGCCCCTGGTGCAGAATCAGCACCCGGTCCGCCAGCCGCTCCAGCTCGTCCAGGTTGTGGGAGGCAATCAGGATCATGCGCGAAGGCCTGCGCAGGGTGCGGACCACGTCGCGGAAGCGCTGAGTCCAGAGCGGGTCGAGTCCGTGGGTCGGCTCGTCGAGCACCACGAGGTCGCTCTCGCTCGCGAGCGCCTGCGCCAATCCCAGCCGCTGCAGGTTTCCCTTGGACAGCTCCCGCGCGCGCTTCGCGCGCTGATCAGCCAGGCCGAAATCGGTCAGCAGCGACTCCACCCGCTCGCCCGCCCGCGCCCCGGGCACTCCCGCGAGCACGGTGTATCGCCGGAGCGCCGCCTCGACGGTCCAGCGCCCCGGAATTGCGATGAGCTCGGCCAGGTAGGCTGCGCCGTGCCGCTCGATCCAGGTCCGCGGCGGGAGGTCGTCCACCCTGACCTGCCCCCGGGTGGGCCGCAGGTAGCCGAGCAGCAGCGAGATCAGCGTGGTCTTGCCGGCGCCGTTGGGACCCGCCACGCCGACGACCTCACCCCGGCTGAGCGTCAGGGTGAGGTCGTCGAGCGCCGGCACCACGCGGGTACCGAAGAGCGAACGATAAGTTTTGGAAAGGCCCTGCAGCTCGATCACTGGATGATGCGCAGGACCCCCGCCTCGGCGCTGCCACGGATGAACGCCTCGGCGTCCGTCACCGGAATGACGACTCCGGTTTCCGCGCGACCTCGCCGAGCGAGGCCGAGCATGAACTCGGTGAGCGAAGCGTCGACCCATTCGCGGTCGGCCGCCTTCATTTGCAGAACGATCTCCTCCCAGGTGCCCTTGAAGGTCTGGCCGCCGAGGGTACCGACGGCATGATTGTCACCCTGGTATACGGCCTGGTGTCCTGGCCGCCGCTGCATCGCATGGAGCTCGGTGAGCAGGGTCCCGAACAGCTCCAGCTGGTGCGGATCCCGGACGCTGCCGTCGGGTTGCTGCGCCTCGACCTCGGCGAGCACGAGATCCACCGGGTCGGGCTCGCCGGCGACCTCACCGAGGCGCTGCAGCCACGGCTGCAGCTCGGGATCTTCATCGGCCAGGCGATACACCGACTTCTTGAGCTCGATGTGACGCCAGATGCCGAGCTCGTCGTAGTGTTCCTCGGGCCGGGTCTTCTCGAGATGATGCAGGGCCGCCTCGGTCTCGCCCCGATCATACAGCATGTTGGACAAATAGATCCGCGCCTCGGTGAACTCCGGTTCGAGCTCGAGCGCCCGGCGAAGCCAGAAGAGGGCCCCGCTGTCGTTTCCCAACCGGTGATACGCATACCCCAGGCAGGCCGCGGCGTCAGGCGATTCGGGGTGCGCCGTTACCGCGAACTCGAAGAACCGCTGCGCCGGGCCCACCAGGGCCTCGCGAAACAGGGCGCGCCCCACCTGCAACATCAGCTCGTGGTCGTCGTGAAAGCCGAGCAGCACGATCCGTTCGAAGGCCCGGAGCGCACCGCCCCGCTCGCCCAGCTTGAGGAGGATTTCGCCCAGCCCCGCCAGGCCGTCTTCGTGATCCGGGTCGAGGGTAAGGGCGCGCTCGAAGCTGCGGCGGGCCCACCCGTACTCCTCCCGGGCCAGCTGGGCGTACCCGAGACCGATGTGGAGTTCGACCGCGTGGGGGTAGAGAGAAAGTCCCTCCCGGAGGAGAGCAACCGCGTCGTCGTAGCGAGCTTCGTTGTAGAGCTGATGGGCTTGTTCGTCGAAATCGTCGGAGCTGCGAAATGCGTCCGACATCGGCCGGGCCTCCCATGGACCTTTGGGTCAATAGTAGGACACTCGGGGGGGCGGATCAAGAGAACGGTCAAAGCCTAATCAAAGCCGGGGCCGTTGCTTAGCCACTGATCCCCCGATCGGGGGGTTGACCGTCCGGAGTCGAGCTCTACCTTACTGACTCGTCAGTTACTAGAGAGCCCTGGTGAGCCACGAAACCGACAGCCCGACTTCGTCACCTGCCCCCCGCTGGCAGCGACGGCCCGAGGCCCGTCCCGATGAGATCCTCGACGCAGCGTTGGAGGTTTTCGGAGAGCAAGGTTATGCCCGGGCCAGGCTCGAGGAGGTGGCGCAGCGAGCCGGCGTGAGCAAGGGCACGGTCTATCTGTACTTCGATTCGAAGGAAACCCTGTTTCGGGAAATGGTTCGGGCTAAGGCAGTTGCGGCTCTCCGGGAAGGCGAGGCGTTCGCGGCGGGATTCAAGGGATCCGACCGCGACCTGCTGGTTGCGTTTCTCCAGCGCATGTACCAGCTGCTCCTGGAGCACAAGCTGAGTCGGATCAGTAGGCTGGTGCAATCCGAGCTGGTGGGCTTTCCCGAGCTGGCTCACTTCTACACCCAGGAAGTGATCCTCCCCGCTCGGCGGCTGGTCGAGTCGATCCTCGCGCGAGGCGTGGCCTCCGGTGAGTTCCGGCCTGACATGCACCCGTTCGCCAGCCGTGCCGTGCCGATGCTCCTTACCCATGCCACTCAGATGCAGTGCTTCTTCCACCGGTTCGACCCCGAGGCGCTCTCGGACGAAGAAACGCTCGCGGGTGTGATCGACTTCTGCGTTCACGGCGTGGTCGCGCAGCCCAAGCTGAGCGGCACGTCATGATACGGTTAGCCGCCCTGCTCTGTTTTGCGCTCCTCATGCTCGCCTCGCCGGTCGTGGGGCAGCAGCCCGCGGCGCCCCCTGGGCCGCAGGGCCCCCTCACCCTGCTCGAGGCCATTCGGCTCGGGCGTCAGCGGGGGGTCCAGGCAACCCTGGCGCGGATCAACGCGCGCATCGCAAACCAGCGGATTGGCGAGCGCCGAGCGGATATCCTCCCGACGATCAACGGAACCGCCGCGTACTCGCGGCAGACCCAGAACCTTCAGGAGTTCGGCCTCGACATTCCGGGCCTGCCGGCCAAGACGCCCGACTTCTCGCTGTGGCGGTTTCGCCTGGGGGCGACGCAAACACTGTTCGACGCCAGTGTCTTCGCTCGCCTGCGGGGCGCGCGGGACAGCGCCGCGGCCGCGGGATTCGACGCGCAGGTGGTCGGGGAAATTGCCGGGGCTACTGCGGGGTTGGCCTATCTCCAGGTTCAGAGCGCACAGGAGACGGTCAAAGCCCGGGATGCGGATAGTGTGGTCGCGGCCACGCTGCTCGATCAGGCCCGCCAGCTCGTCGCGGCCGGCGTGAGCCCCAGCATCGACGCGACCCGGAGCGAGGTCAGCTTCCAGGCGGTCCGGACCCAGCTCGAAGTGGCTCGGAACGCGCTGGATCGCTCGCGGCTCGACCTGCTGCGCTCGCTCGACCTCGCGCCCGGCACCAAGCTCGAGCTAGCGGACTCGCTCGGCCTCGGCGCGGTGGACCTGCCGCTCGATCCCGACACCGCCGGAGCGTACGCCCGTTCCCACCGCGCAGAGCTGGCCGCTGAGCGGAAGCGGACCGAGGCGCTCCGTCGCTCGGCCTCCGCGGTTCGGGCCGAGAATCTGCCCAGCGTGGGCGCGAGCGGCTACTACCAGCAGACTGCCCCTTCCTTCAGCGATCTCACCGGTACCTACCAGGTCCTGGTCGGCGTGAACGTGCCCATCCTGGACGGTCTGCGACGTCAGGTCCGGACCCGGGAGGCCGATGCGCGAGTAGAGGCTCAGCAGGTTCACGAAGGCGATGTCGGCAACCAGGTGGAAACCGAGGCGCGACAGTCGGTGCTGGATGTCGCGTCGGCGCGGCAGCGGGTTGGCATCGCGCGGGATCAGCTCCGTCTGGCCGAACAAGAGCTGGCCGAAGCGGACCAGCGCTTCCGCGCCGGGGTGGCTGGCAGCGTGGAGACGACCAACGCCCAGAGCTCAGTGATCGCGGGGCGGGACGCCCTCATTCAGGCGCGAGTGAACTACGGCAGCGCTCGGGTGAGCGCCTACCGAGCACTCGGCATCATCGATCAGTTGCAGTAGAACCGATTTCCGGGAACGAGACGTTACCATGGGGACCGACATCGCAATCGACATGCCCGCTACCGACACCCGCACCGAAGCCCGAGCGTGGAGGAAACGACTTCCGCTCATCATTGGCATCATCGTGGCGATTGCCGGGGTGAGCATTGGTGTGAGGAAGTATCTCTGGGGCCTGCACCACGAGTCGACCGACAACGCGCAGCTCGACGGGCACATCACCGTGATCGCGCCCCGGGTGCAGGCGTTCGTGTCCCGCGTGCTGGTGGACGACAACCAGCATGTGAAGGCGGGAGACACCCTGGTGGTGCTCGACGACCGGGATCTCAAGGTCCGGCTGCAGGAAGCGGAGGCGGATCTGGGGAATGCCGAGGCCGCGGCGGGGAGCGCCAAGCGGAGCGGGCAGGCCCGCTCCCAGCTCGCTTGGAGCCGGGCCCAGCAGGCCAGCGCCGAGGCCGCCATCGCATCGGCGGAGGCGAGCTACAAGAAGGCTGGCGCCGATCTGGAGCGAATCCGCGGACTGACCGAGAACAAGATCATTCCGGCGCAGCAGTTCGACGCCGCGCAGGCGGCCTACGACGCCGCGGTGGCGGGGCTCGAGTCGGCCCGCAAACAGGCCGCGGCAGCGTCCGACCAGGTTTCGATGTACGGGGCCGCGCTATCCGGTGCCGGCGCCCGGCTCGAGGCGGCGCAGTCGGCCGTGGACAACGCCCGGCTTCAGCTGAGCTACACCTACATCCTGGCCCCCACCGACGGGGTCATCACCAAGCGTAACGCCGAGGCCGGCGCCCTCGTCCAGATCGGCCAGACGCTGATGTCCATCGTGCCGGACCGCGGACTATGGGTCACCGCGAACCTGAAGGAGACCCAGCTCGAGAACGTCAGGGTGGGTGACGCCGCGACGTTCACCGTGGATGCCTACGGCGATCATGTGTTTCACGGTCACATCGAGAGCCTGAGCCCCGCGACCGGCGCCCGGTTCGCACTCCTGCCCCCGGACAACGCGACCGGGAACTACACCAAGGTGGTCCAGCGGCTACCGGTGCGCATCGCCGTGGACGGTCCGCCCGATCCGGTCTACCCGCTCCGCCCGGGCATGTCGGTGGTACCGACCATCACCACCCGCTAGCGCTCATGGCAACTCTGGCACTGCCCTCGCGGGGCGGTGGGCTCGCCCGCGAAGACGTCTACCGCTATCGCTACCTCATCGCGTTCGCGGTGGGGCTCGCGAGCGTGCTCGAGCTGGTGGACACCAGCATCGTGAACGTCGCCATTCCGCACATGATGGGGAATCTGGGCGCCACGCTGGACGAGATCGCCTGGGTATCGACCGGCTACATCGTCGCCAACGTGATCGTCCTCCCGCTCACCAGCTGGCTCTCGGAGCGGTTTGGCCGGCGCAACTACTACACCGGCTCGATCATGCTCTTCACGGTGGCGTCGTTTTTCTGCGGCAACGCCCACTCGCTCGAGATGCTGGTCGGCGGCCGAGTCGTCCAGGGCATCGGCGGAGGGGCGCTCATCTCGACGGCGCAGGCGATTCTCTTCGACGTGTTCCCGCTGGAGGAGCGCGCGACCGGCCAGGCCATCTTCGGCATGAGCGTCATGGTCGGTCCGACCCTCGGCCCTACCCTGGGCGGATGGATCACCGACAACTACACCTGGCCCTGGATCTTCTACATCAACATCCCGCTGGGCATCCTGGCGGCGGTCCTGAGCTGGCGCTTCGTCCCCGAGCCCTCCCATCAAGGCGAGCACGAGACCACGAAGGTCGACTGGTGGGGGCTCGCGTTCCTGATCATCGGCATCGGAGCTCTGCAGATCATGCTGGAGCGGGGCGAGCGCAGGGACTGGTTCGAGACCCGGGAGATCGTGATCGAGGGGATCGTGGCCGCTACCGGCATCATCTGCTTCATCTGGCACGAGCTCCGAACCGAGCATCCGATCGTGGATCTTCGGATACTGAAGAACCGGCAGCTCGCGGCCGGGGTCACCTTCGGCGTCCTGCTCGGGTTCGCAGTCTACTCCAGCGTGTTCGCCTTGCCGGTGTTCCTGCAGAACCAGCTTGGCTACACTGCCTGGGACACGGGGAAGGTGATCCTGCCCGGGGCGATCGCCAGCGCCATCGCGATGGCGTCCATGGGCCGCCTGCTGCCCAAGGTGGACGCCCGCATTCTTATCAGCACCGGCATCCTCCTGTTCCTGGCCTCCATGTGGATGCACTACCATTTCACGCTCGACACCGGACACCACGAGCTGTTCTGGGCGATGATACTGCGCGGCTTGGGACTCGGCCTGGTGTTCGTGCCGCTCACCTCCGCCACCGTGGCGGATCTCACCCCGGGGCAGATCCCTCAGGGCACCGGCCTCTTCAACCTGTCGCGGCAGCTGGGCGGGAGCTTCGGCATCGCCGTGACCGCCACCCTGCTCACCCGGTTTACCGAGCAGGCCCGGGGCGCCCTGGTGACGCATCTGACGCCGTATGAAGCGGCCACCCGGAGCTGGCTGGACAACGTTACCACCTCGATGCAGCGGGTCAGCGGGTCGCTGGCGGAGGCTCAGCTCAAGGCTTCGGCCCTGCTCGACCTGCGGCTCAGCCAGCAGGCTTCGGTCTTCTCGTTCGAGAAGGTGTTTCTGATCATGGGCGTGAGCTTCGCCGCGGCCCTCCCGCTGCTGCTCCTCTTCCGGACGGGTCGAGCCCGCGGAGGTGGGATGGCGCACTGAGGCAGGGCCTTTCATACTTCTCGCCTCCCATGACGTTCCAGCGGAAGCTCCTCCTCGGTTTTTCCCTCATGGCACTGCCCGCGCTGTTGGTCGGCGTGGAAGCCATCCGGAGCAACGCGCTCGAGCGCCGGGCGCTCGAGGCCCTGGGCGAGAGTCTCGGCCGCACCCGAAGCTACGCCGACGTCGAAAACGCCATGTTCGACCAGACCGAGGCGATCTGGCGTCACCTGACCGGCCTCGACCCCGAAGCCCGGAAAGAGTGGCGCTTGAGCGGCGAGGTGGTGGACTACTGGTTCGACCGGTGGACGACCGAGCTCCGCCCCGACGAGCTGGAGCTGGCCAACGGCGTCCGGGAGGTCCAGCGCCAGATCCGGGTGGTGGGCGACAGCGTGATCGCGCTCTCGGACAGCGGCCGGCGGGAAGAGGGGTATCGCATCGCCCGGCAGGAGCTCAAGCTCCGCCTCCTGCCGACGCTGGCGCAGCTGAACCGGGAGATCTATCGCAAGGCCCGCGAGTTCAGCGTGCAGCAGGCCTTCGCCCGGGTCGAGGCCATCGTGAACAATGAACGTCGCGTGCTCCTCGGGATCGTGCTGCTGGCGCTGTTCGGCGGCCTGGCGGGCGCGTGGCTCATCACCCGAAGCCTGGCCCGCCCCATCCAGGAGCTGCGCAGCGCGATGGCGCTGGTCGGCGCCGGCGATCTGGATCAGCCGATCGCAGTCCGGCGCCAAGACGAGATCGGGGACCTCGCGCGCGCCTTCGCCGACATGACCGAGCAGCTTCGGCAGACTCAGGCCAAGCTGGTCCAGTCGGAAAAGCTCGCGTCCATCGGCGAGATGTCGGCCGCAGTGGCACACGGCCTCCGGAATCCGCTCGCCAGCCTCCGGGCGGCGGCCCAGTTCGTCCTCAAGCGCCCCGAATCGCCCGCCTCGCGTGAACAGCTGAGCGCCATCATCGACGAAGTCGACCGGCTGGACCGCCGGATCACCCACCTTCTCGCCTTCTCGCGGCCGGCCCCGTTCCACCCGGTCCGCGAGGGCGTGACCCAGCTGGTCGAGGAAGTGCTGCCTGCATTCGCCCAGCTGCTCGAGCACCGCAAGGTCGAGCTCCGGGTGGACCTGCCCGCCGACCTGCCCGAGATCCGGGTGGATCCGGTTCAGCTCGAGCAGAGTCTGGTGGAGATCGTCTCCAACGCGCTCGACGCCATGCCGAACGGCGGACGGCTCGCCATCACCGGCCGCCGGGAGCCGATGACCCCCGAGGGTCCGGACGGGGTAGTGCTCGATGTGGCCGACACCGGTGGCGGCATTCCCGATCATGTGCTGCCCCAGGTCACCAAGCCGTTCTTCACGACCCGGGCCGATGGCACCGGACTCGGTCTCGCCATCGCAAAGCGCTACGTCGAGCAGAACGGCGGCCGCCTGGAGCTCACGACCAGGCCGGGCGACGGTACGACCGTGCGGATCCGGCTGCCGTCGGCGGAGGCCCCCGGGATGACGCCGGCGGCGAGCAGCGCGTGAGCGGGCCCAGCGTGCTCATCGTCGACGACGAGCGCACCCTCGCGCGCGCCGTTCGGACGTTCCTCGCCGAGTCCGGCTACGAGGCCGAGGTGGCCGGCGACGCGGAAACGGCGCTCGGAATGCTCGAGCGGCTCCGACCGGACGTGGTGTTTACCGACGTTCGCCTGCCCGGAATGAGCGGGATCGACCTGATGCGTCGCATCCGCGAGTTCGACCCCGCGATCCCAGTGATCATCATGACCGCGCACGGCACCATCGAAGGCGCCGTCGAGGCCGTGAAGCTGGGCGCTTTCGATTACCTGAAGAAACCGGTGGATCTCGAGGAGCTGAAGCTCCTGGCCGACCGTGCCCGGGAGCAATCCCGCCGGGACGGCGAGCTTTCCTACTACCGTCGCCAGACGCGCGAGGCCCCGTTCGGCGGAGTGGTGGGCGACTCGCCTGCGATGCGCGCCGTGCTCGAGCGCGCACGTCAGATCGCCGAGCTCGATGAAACCCCGCCCGTCCTGATCACCGGCGAGACCGGCACCGGCAAGGGGCTGGTCGCCCGCACCATTCACGCCTCCGGCCCGAGGTCGCCCCGGGCGTTCATCGAGGTGAACTGCACGGCCCTGCCGGGCACGCTCATGGAGGCCGAGCTGTTCGGCTACGAGCGAGGTGCCTTCACCGACGCCAAGGAATCCAAGCTCGGCCTCTTCGAGGCGGCCGAGGGCGGATTCATCTTCCTCGACGAGGTGGGCGACATCGAGCTGTCGCTCCAGGGCAAGCTGCTGCGAGCGATTGAGGAGAGCACGGTCCGGCGGGTGGGCGGAATTCGGGATCGCAAGATCGACGTGCGGATCCTGGCGGCTACGAATCGCGACCTGGAACGCGAATCCCAACGGGAACGGTTTCGGAAAGATCTCTATTTCCGGCTGGCGGTCATCCTGCTGCGGCTGCCGCCGCTGCGGGAGCGGGGCGAAGACGTGTTGCATCTGGCCGAGCATTACCTGCGACAGTTCAGCGCGAAGTACGGTCGCGACGTGCGGCGCATCGATCCGGCGGCGCGGGATCGCCTGCTGGCCTACAGCTGGCCGGGCAACGTCCGCGAGCTGAGCCACGTCATCGAGCGAGCGGTTCTGTGGAGTCGCGGGCCCGCCCTCGAGGTCGAGCATCTCTCGCTCACCGAGCCACCGGTAGAGCCCCGCTCCGGAGCCCCGGAGCCCGCCGACGAGGCCGCAGTAGCCCCGGTTGCCCCCGGCCCCGAAGTCCCGCAAAGCGGCCCGCTTCCGCCCCCCGGGGTGGACTTGGGCCAGTGGGAGAAGGCGATGATCGAGCAGGCCATGCGGGAAGCGGGCGGGAACCAGACCAAGGCTGCGCAGCGTCTGGGTATTTCCCGGGACACCCTGCGGTATCGGCTGAAGAAGTTTGGAATCCAGGGTTAGCGGAGGTGGGTGAATTCACCCACCAAGGATCATATCCCCCAGGCTTTCTCGCCGGCGGACCGGGCTCCAAGAATGGGGAGCGGAACGTCATCGCCTTATGACGCAGCAGTTTACGACGACGAACCACCCCTGACCAATTTGCGGCATAGCGTCTGCCTTTGAGGGGGTGTCGTCGGGTTGTTGGAAGGCCCGACTGGGGGAAGAAACCCAACCCTGTTCGGGCCGCCTGGCCCAGCAACCATCAACATCAGGAGGTAGATATGCGTTGGACCAAGCCCGAGGCCGAGGTCGTGGCCGTCACGATGGAAGTGACCGCGTACGTCGCGACCCTCTAAGCTAGGGAACTGAGTCTCGGGGGCTCGCGCAAGCGGGCCCCTTGTTTTTTGGGGCCCTTGTTCTTGGTTGGAGCCGGATGCAGATCGTTCTCCTGGGTACGGCAGCGGGTGGCGGCTTCCCGCAATGGAACTGCTGGTGTCCGACCTGTCGTGTAGGCCGCAACAACCCCGCTCGGGCCCGGCCCCGGACCCAGTCGTCCGCCGCGGTGAGCGCCGACGGAGAGCGGTGGTTTCTCCTCAACGCTTCGCCTGACGTGCGGGAGCAGTTGAGCCGACTGCCGGTCCCGGCACCGGTGGGAGTTCGTCACGTGCCTGTGGCCGGAGTGATCGCGACCGACGCGGAGCTCGACCACACCCTTGGCATCGTCCTGCTGCGTGAGGGCCGACGGCTCCAGCTCTACGCCACGTGCGCGGTGCGCCGGGTGCTGGAAGAAGACTCGCGACTGCTGCCGGTGATTCGGGCATTCGCCGACGTCGACGTAGTCGAGCTGCCGGCGCCTGGTGGACCGATTCCGCTCGCCTATGCCGGTGGCGAGCCCAGCGGACTGGCGGTGGAGACCTTCCCGGTCCCCGCCGGCCCACCCAGGTTTGCCACCGCCGACCAGCCGGGGCACACGGTGGGGCTCGTGCTGCGTGATGGAGTTACCGGAGGCGCCTGCGCGTTCGTGCCCGGGTGCGGCGCTCTCGACGATGGCCTGTTGTCACGGCTCGCCGGGACGGACCTCGTCCTGTTCGATGGGACATTCTGGACCGACGACGAGCTGATCCGGCTGGGCATCGGAGACCGCACCGCGCGGCAGATGGACCACCTGCCGGTGTCGGGGGGGGATGGAAGCCTGGTCCGGCTGACCGCTCTGCGGGGCCCGCGCCGGGTGTACACCCACGTGAACAACACCAACCCGATGCTGATCGAGGACTCACCCGAGCGGGCGGAGGTAGAGCGAGCGGGGTTGGTGGTGGGAATGGATGGGATGCGGTTTGATCTGTGATTTTTACCGCAGAGGCGCAGAGGACACAGAGAACTACAAATGGGCAATAGCAACCAGGGTTTCTTTCTCTGCGCCCTCTGTGCCTCTGCGGTGAATAAGTGACGACTAACGGAGCACTGATGACGACAGGCACGCTACAGGCTTCCCAACTCGCGACCCCGCCCAAGCCCGCTTTCCCGAGGCTCGAGCGGCCGCTCACGCCGGATCAGCTGGAGCAGGCGCTCCGGAGCTTCCAGGGCTCGTATTACGTCGAGCATCCGTTCCACCAGCTGATGTACGGGGGCAAACTGACCCGTCGGCAGTTCCAGGGCTGGGTGGCGAATCGGCTGGCGTATCAGCGGGTGGTGCCGCGGAAGGATGCCGCCATTCTGTCCAACTGCCCCGACCCCGATGTCCGCCGGGTGTGGATCCAGCGGATCATCGATCACGACGGGACCACCCCGGGCACCGGCGGCATCGAGCTCTGGATCCAGCTCGGCGAAGCGCTGGGCGTGCCCCGGGAGGAAATGGAAGACGAGCGTCATGTGCTGCCGGCCGTGCGGCTCATCTGTGAGTCCTACGTGACCTTCTGCCGGACCCGGCCGTGGGTCCAGGCCTGCGCGTCGTCGCTCACCGAGCTCTTTGCGCCCAAGATCCACCAGCAGCGCATCGAGTCGTTCCCGAAATACTACCCCTGGATTCCCCCCGAGGCCCTGGACTATTTCAAGAGCCGCCTGGTACAGGCCCCGCGAGACGTCAATCACGGTCTGGCGATCGTGAAGGAGCACTGTACCACCCCGGAAACCCAGCGGCAGGCGTTCGAAGCGTTGGCCTTCAAGCTCGAGATGTTGTGGGCGATGATCGACACGATCCACAACGCCTATCGGGAGGAGTGATGGTAGGGCTCAGCGTGGATACGATACCGAAGCTTTGGCGGCTCGCCCGGCTCGACTACGACCCGGTGCGGCAGCGGCCCATTCTGCTCTATCCGGAGGGCGCCGTGCTGCTGAACGAAACCGGAGCTGCCGTGCTCGAGTTGGTAGACGGGAAGCGTACCGTGGGCGAGATCGCCGCGATCCTGGGCGAGCGCTACCAGACCGATGTGTCCACCGACGTCGCCGAATATCTGGCCGGCCTGGCGGACAGGGAGTTGATCCAATGACCTCCGATCGTCCTACAACCCTGCTGGCGGAGCTGACGCACCGCTGCCCGCTGCACTGCCCCTACTGCTCCAACCCGCTCGAGCTCATCCGGGCCGAGGCCGAGCTCACGACCGACGAGTGGAAGCGGGTGTTCAGCCAGGCGCGCGAGCTCGGCGTGTTGCAGCTTGGCCTCTCCGGCGGCGAGCCCCTGGTCCGCAAGGATCTCGAGGAGCTCGCAGCGCATGCCCACTCGCTGGGCCTGTATCAGACGCTGGTGACCTCGGGGCTGGGCCTCACTCGCAAGCGTGCCGAGGCGCTCAAGGACTCGGGACTGGAACACGTGCAGATCTCGATCCAGGATTCCGATACCGGGTCGGCGGAGCGAATCGCCGGTGTGAGCTCGGTCAAGCAGAAGCGAGCGGCGGTGGCGCTGGTGCAGGAGCTGGGCTTCGCGTTTTCGATCAACGTCGTGCTCCACCGGGCCAACCTGGACCGGATCGGGGAGATAATCGAGCTGGCCGGAAGCATGGGCGCCGATCGGCTCGAGCTGGCCAACACCCAGTACTACGGGTGGGGGCTCAAGAACCGGGCGACGCTGATGCCCACCCGGGAGCAGGTGCAGCGCGCCAAGGAGATCGCCGAGGCGGCGATCGAGCGCTACCGGAAGAAGATGCAGATCATCTTCGTGCTTCCCGACTACTACGAGCAGTACCCCAAGGCCTGCTACGGCGGTTGGGGCAAGACCTACATCGTGGTGGCCCCGAACGGCCAAGCCCTGCCCTGTCACGCGGCGAGCACGATCGCCACCCTGTCCTTCCCTACCGTGCGGGATCATTCGCTCGAGTGGATCTGGCAGGAGTCGCCGGGCTTCCAGGCGTTCCGCGGCGACAGCTGGATGAAGGAGCCGTGCCGCAGCTGCCCTCGGAAAACGGTGGACTTCGGCGGGTGCCGCTGCCAGGCCTTTGCCCTGACGGGCGACGCCGCCAACACCGATCCGGTCTGCACGCTCACCCCCCTGCGTCACATCGTCGATGAGGGCATCGCCGAGGCCGCGGCGCCGTCCGAGTGGGAGTACCGCGTTCTCGCGGGAGAGCCCCAGCGCGCGTGAGCCGCGCTGAAGGCGACGCCGCCGAAGCCAACCCGCCGCTCGCGGTTTACGCCGAGGGTCTCGGCCGGGATTATGGAGCCACCCGCGCGCTCG
>DASQPE010000317.1:0-4388 GCA_035644115.1 Gemmatimonadales bacterium | reverse complement strand
GAAGACGCGTTGCAGATGGTCCAGGAAGGGCGGGTCGATCCTGACTTGGTGGTCACCGACGTCGTCTTGCCGGGAGGCAGTGGCGGCTGGCTGGGGGAGCAGCTCGCTCTCGACCATCCCGATCTCCCGATCCTCTTCATGTCGGGGTTCACCGGCGAGGAGGTTATCCGGCGGGGCCTGCTCGCGACGGGTCGGCCGTTTCTTCAGAAGCCCTTTGCCCCAGGAGAGCTCGCCCACGAGGTGCGCACCGTGCTGGACGCAACCGACCCGGCCTCCCGGCGGCTAGATGCCGCCGGAGGGTGAGCGGGTCACGACGGAGGGATCTTATGTCAGCCCAAGCCACCGCAGTATCACCGCAGGCACTGATCGATGCGGCCAAGACTCCGCTCATCGGGTACAATGAAAAGAAGTGGGACAAGGTCAAGGCGAGCATCACGGCCGGCTTCGTGTACGATGAAGTCGCCACGGGGCGGAAAGTCGAGGGCGCCGACGCGACCATCGCCGTATGGCAGGGCTGGGCCCAGGCATTTCCCGATTCCAAAGCGACGTTCCATGGGGCGCTGGTCAGCGGGAGCACGGTTGTGCTGGAGCTGACGTGGAAAGGCACCCACAAGGGGCCGCTTGCCACCCCCACCGGCTCGATCGCCGCGACCGGCAAGACCATCAACGTTCGGGCCTGCGTCATCGCGGAGATCGCCGGCGGCAAGGCGCGGCTGCAGCGCCAATATTTCGATATGGCGACGCTGCTGCAGCAGCTGAGCTAGCCACGAGCCCGCTAGCCATTGGCCTTTGGCAGCCAACGGCACATGGCTAGCGGTTCGTAGCTGACGGCGGTCTAGATCAGTCCCGACTGCCTCATCGCCTCCGTGAGCTGGCGGCTCTGAGCGGCGTCGGAGTTGCCGGCGCTCGACGCTGGGCCGTTCGCCGATGATTGGCTCGACCCGCCCGGTGGGCGCCGCCCCCGGGTGGCCGCGGCTACCTGCTTGGCGGTCAGCAGCCCGGCCCGCCGCATGGCATCCCGAAGCTGCTGGAGAGTGACGCCCGGGTCGGGGACCCCGGTCTGGGGCCCAAGTTGCGGGCCCATCTCGGCCGGGATGGAAGGACTGATGCCGGCCCGATGGAGCGCGCCGAGCAGCTGCTGAAACACCGCGGCGCCGTTTCCCGGCCGCGTCTGTCCCGCCCGGAACGCCGACACCAACTGCTGCAACAGCTCTTCCGACAGCACCGCCGATTCGCCCACCCGGGCTCCGGCCAGCGCGTTGACGGCGTCGGGCAACCCCGCGCCGGTGCGATCGCGATCTCCCACATCGAGCGGCCGGGCTGCTTGCTGCAGGATCTGGAATAGCCGCTCGACCCGCCTCGCGTTGCGGGCCTTGTAGGGTCCCTGGAAGTCCGCATGGTGCGCCAGAACCAGGGCTGCGAGACCGCTGACATGCGGCGCTGCTACTGAAGTGCCGTCCAGCACGGCGTAGTTGTCCGGCGGCACCGACGAGAGGATCGCGACGCCCGGCGCGCAGACGTCGACCTCGGGTCCGGAGCAGGTGAACCGCGGGGAGAAGTAGCCGTCCGCCCCGATGGGAGCGTCGTCCCGTACGGTCGCGCCATGATAGCTGCCCTCCGGGAACTCGTCGGTCTTGCCGACGGCTGAGACCGCCAGCACGCTGGGCGACGAGGCTGGAAACTGCACCGTCCCGCCCGAGCTTCCGGCCGAAGCGATGCAGGCAATGCCGCGCTCCTTGACCTCCTGGAGCTTTTGCTCGACCAGCTGGGAATACTGCTCGATCCCGATGCTCAGGTTGACCACGTCGACCTGGAGGTCGATACAACGGTTCAGCGCATCGATCAGGCTGCTCAGGGTCCCGTCCGGAAACACCTTGAGCGCGTACAGCTCCGCATCGGGTGCGATGCCGCGAATTCCCCGTCCGTCTCCGCCGGCGATGATCCCGGCACAGTGCGAGCCGTGGGCCACGGCATCCCGGTTCCAGCCGCCGGCGTCCTGCGCTACGCAGTCATAGCCGCCCTTGAGCGCGGGTCGCAGATCCTGGTGACTGGTCGCCGCGCCCGAGTCGATCACAGCCACTTTGATTCCTCGACCCCGGTAGTTCGGTGGGAGCTGGTCGAGTCGCATCGCCTGAAGTCCCCAACCCACCACCTGTTCGGTGGGGAACTCGGGAAAGGTCTCGTCCAGCGGCAGCAGCGCGACGACGTTGGCGCCCTCGGGCTCGAGCGCGGGCCGGGGGACCCAGGCGCTCCAGTAGTCGGCTACGGGTCGCACGTACAACCCCCGGACCGAGGCCGCTGATTCCCCGTATAATGTGAGCTGAGCCTGGCCGTTGGCATTGGTGACGCCTTGTGCGGGCGACACGCTGCCGAACAGATAGACCCGAGCTCCTTCCACCGGGGCCTGTCCCGCCCCGACCACGGTGATACTGATGGTCGTGGTGGCGCCGCTCTGCGGTGCGATCAGGCCTGGGTCCGGCACCAGCGCAGCTGCCGGCTCCTCCAGCACGAGCGCGTGGTCCGGCTCGACCACCAGGGGTGCCAGCCGGCTCATCTGCTCGGCCCGCTCTTCCGGCATGGTCGCCACGATGATCGACTCCGCCGTCGCGAGCCCGGTTGCCAGCGATCCCAGGCCCGGCGCCGGCAACGTTCGCAGGATCCGCACCTCCGGGTCCTGCTCCAACGCCGTTCGAACGGCGTTGAAGTCGAGCGGCTCGGTCGCGGGCAGCGGGAAGCCCGCTCGTTTGCCGATGAGGTACTGCTCCCGCCGGGTCCCGACCACCTTCTCGGGCTCCCGCCCCTCGGCCTGTGTGCTCGATCTGCCTCTTTTCTGTGCCATCGCTTGCTCTCCTTCGCCCGGTCGGGCTCGGATCAGACGCTCTGGTCGAGCCCCGGGAGCCCCGGGATGCTCGACCGCTGGATCGTGATCGCCCGATAGGCCTGGTAGGCTTGCGAGAAGGCCGCCGTGTAGTCGCGCGCGCCGTACAGCTCCGCCGCGTGGCGGACCAGCGGGACGCACTCGTTCAGCCGCCGGTATTGCGGGGCGTTCGCTTCGAGATAGCGGTAGAGCTTACGGATCAGATCGGCGCTGGCGTCCTGCATGAAGTCGGTGGCCGCGCGGGCTTCGACGTCGGGCGTCGTCTGATACGGGGCGAGCACCGGGTTCGGTGCCGCGGTTGCGATCGGCGATTCCAGCGGCGCGAACCTGCCCACCGCGCCCATGAAACCGCCGATCGAGGCGCCGACGGGTGGGGCAAGCGTGCCCTGCGTTCCTTGAAAGGTCACAATGTCCTCCTGCTTGGATCGCGGCCGGTTCAGGCGAATGCCCGAACCGGCCGTCGATGTCTCGGTTAATGACCGAGGCCGCCCGCAAACGGGTGGCCGGCGAACTGATTGAAGCTCGGCTGCTGCCAGGATGTCTGCAGTTGCCACGGCGACTGTTGCTGATACGGCGACTGTTGCTGCCACGGCGACTGTTGCTGCCACGGCAGCTGGGGTTGCTGCCAGGTGAATGGTGTCTGCGGGATCTGCTGCTGAATCGGAAACGGTGCGTAGCTGAAGCCGGCAGGAATTCCCTGCTGGTTCCCCCATGACGCGTTCTGGCCCAACCCGACGGACCCGAAACCATTCGCCGGCTGCACCAGCGTAGCGATCACATAGCCCACCCATCCCTGGGGCGTGAGCATTGGAATGAGCTGGAGCTGAGGTTGGAGTTGGGTCAGGTAGGACTGCGGAGTCGCGTAGCCGAGGCCGGGTATGGCGGGGCTCGCGTTGAACGGGAGAAACCGGGGGACTGCGCCGGTGGGTTGGCTTGTCGCCTCAAACATGAAGCACCTCGTCGCAAGAGTTGAACGTCTGTTTGCGTCGCACAGACGGAGCGCCGTACGTCGCTCCGCGCCGGACAACGCGGCACATCGCGATGACCTGAGCGGCCCGCGCGGACCGTTTGATGCCAGGCTCGGTCAGCGCGGGCCGTCACAGTACGACGTGTGATTGGAGCTGTCAATACGATTCTCGACGATTCTCGAATTCGCTTCTGAGCTGCGACTGTGCCGTTACTCAGCGCATCGCACAGTGGTGTGAGGCGAACAGCGACGCGAGCAATCGTTCCATCTTCTCGCGAGTGTCCGTATCCGCCGCCGAGATGTCCACAACACGAGTCAAAGCCTCGATGCCCGTACGTTGGCCACGTGGGGCACGGGTAGTCGAATGTCACCGGCCTTGGCGGGCCGCCCGGTGCGGCGGCATATTCAGCGAAGGGAGCCAACTGATAACCAACCGCTGACAGCCAGAAGGGTTGAGATATGGTCACGCGGGCCGCCGTTGCGGTAGCGCCAGCAATTCCTCTTGCCGTCAACGAGCCGCCGGTCGAGAGCCGTGGGCGGCTC
>DASQPE010000316.1:0-2092 GCA_035644115.1 Gemmatimonadales bacterium | reverse complement strand
AGAAATGCGACCAGCGCCTTCGCCTCGTCCTCGGTGACGCCGAGATTCGGCATCAGGACCCCGTGCTTGACGTCCTGCGGGAAGCGGATCCAGTGGGTGAGATTTTCGTCGGTGTTCTTCAGAGTCCCCGCCCCGATGTAGGTCCGCGCTCCCACGTTCGCCAGGTTGGGTCCCAGCAGGCCCTGGGGCGCGTTATAGGCGACCAGGGAATGACAACCCACGCAGCCCTTCATGAGGAACAACTTCTGGCCCTGCGCCACCCTGGGATCCTGCACTGGTCCCGGCTGGGCCTTGGCGCTGTCGCTTGCGCCGGGAGCCGGCGGGGCCGGCGGGGCCGTCTGCTGCTGGACCGCGGCGCCCGCGCTGGAAGTGTGCACCGAGTCGATCGGGGCGGCTGACGTCGCCGCGGGCTGCATCGTGATCGTCTTCATGTGATCGACCCAGCTGGTGAACTCGGCCGGCGGCTGCGCCACCACCCGGAACGCCATCCGCCCGTGCTGGATCCCGCAGAACTCCGCGCACTGGCCGGAGTACTCGCCCGGGTCCTCCGCCGTGAACCAGAGGCGGGTCTCCCGGTTGGGGAAGACGTCGCGCTTGCCCGCGAACTGAGGCAGCCAGAAGCTGTGGACCACGTCGTACGCGCCCATTTTGAGCGAGACGGTGCGCCCCACCGGCACGTGCAGCTCGTTCGCGGTGGTAAGGTTGTACTCCGGGTAGCGGAACTCCCACCACCATTGGTGGCCCACCACCTCGACGGTGAGGGCGTTTCCCTTGGGTGTCTCGTTTTCCTTGAAAATCGCCTTGACCGTCGGCACCGCGATCATCGCCAGGATCAGGGCCGGGATCACGGTCCAGATGACCTCGACCACCGTGTTGCCGTGAATTTGCGCCGGCTCCGGGTCACCCGGTTTCCCCCGGAAGCGGAACACGGCATAGATGAGCGCCCCCTCCACCAGCACGAAGACCAGCGCCGCCCACTTGACCGTCTCGAAGAACACCGCGTCTTCGATCCGGGCGAGGTCGCCCTTGGGCGCCAGCGTGGTCTGCGGAAAATCCTTTGCGCACGCCGCCACCATCGCGAGGGCGAGCAAGGGAGCCAACCAGTTCAGGCGCCGAATGACACGGGATCCAAGGGGCATGGGGGGAAGGTCCTGTGGATCGGCCAGGGATCTCGCGAAAAAAGGGGGACCAAGGCACTGGAACTTCGCACTTTACCCATACAACCGATGCCCGTCAAGCAAATAGAACGCGCTTGATCCGGGAATCCAGGTCTCGGAATTCAGGGTTGCCGGCCCTGCCGCATCAGGCTCTCGATCTCATCGGGTCGCTTGGGCGCCGCCGCCGAAAGGACCTCGTGCCCCTCCGGCGTGACCAGGATGTCGTCCTCGATCCGCACCCCCAGGCCTTCTCGCGGCAGGTAGATCCCGGGCTCGACCGTCAGCACCATACCGGGCGCGAGCGGGGTTGGCACCTGGCCCACGTCGTGCACGTCCATCCCGAGCCAGTGGCTCAACCCGTGGACGAAGTATTTGTCGCAGGTCGAGCTGCCGCACAGCGTATCGGAGTGGGCCCGAAGGTAGCCTCGCGCAATCTGGTTGAGCCGCGGAATGTCCATCCCCGGACGCACCGAGTCGATCGCCGTCTGCTGGGCGTCCAGCACCAGCTGGTAGATCGCGCGCTGCCGGGGAGTATACGTCCCGCCGGCCGGCGCGGTCCGGGTCACGTCGGCGGTCAGGTAGCCGAACTCGGCCCCGATATCCATGACCACCAGGTCGCCGGCCTCGATCCGGCGGCGGTTCTTGTCGTAGTGCAGCAGCACCGAATTAGGCCCTGAGCCAACGATGCTGGGGAACCCGACCCGCTCGGCTCCACCGCGCCGGAAGGTGTACTCGATCAGGGCTTCGATCTCGTACTCGTACATGCCGGGCCGCAGCGTTTGCATCGCGTCGCGCTCGGCCTGGGTCGTGAGTGCGATGGCCTTGCGGAGCCGGGCGATCTCGTCCGCGTCCTTTACCAGCCGGAGCCGGGCCACTTCGGCCGCCAGGTTGCCCACGCGAAGGCCCCCGCCGGCAGCGGCGATCCCCAGAATCGA
>DASQPE010000315.1:0-20011 GCA_035644115.1 Gemmatimonadales bacterium | reverse complement strand
CGCGACCCTGACTCCAAGAGTCGTCGGCAGGTCGAGCGACCCGCTGGTTCAACCACCAACCGAGAATCTGGACGCGTACACCCTCTATTTGAGGGGCCGTCATGCCTGGGCGCTGGCCTCGAACGAAGGATTTCAAGCGGCCGCAACCTGCTTCGCGCAGGCAGTTGCGCTCGATCCCGAATACGCCCAGGCCCAGGCTTGGCTGGCGTATGCCTACGCGATGCTCGGGCTTGACGAGTTCGGAGTCCTGCCGCCCGCCGAGGTTATGCCCCGGGCCAAGGCGTCGGCGATCAAGGCCCTCGAGCTGGATGACTCGCTCGGCGATGCGCACTTCGCGCGAGCCATAGTTGCCATGCTCTACGACTGGGATCTTGGCTTGGCGCGCGATCAGTTTGAGCGAGCCATGAGCCTCCCCTCCATGACCCCGTTGACCCAGCACTGGTATGCCCAGTTCCTCTGCACGACCGGACGCCCCGAGCAGGGCCTGCAGGTTGCCCGGCGGGCCCAGACCCTCGATCCTCTCTCTTTGACGGTTCAGGCAACCGTGGGTCGCTGCTTGTACTACGGGCGACGCTTCGACGACGCGATCTCCGTCTTCCGGGCCCACCTCGAGGAGAACCCAGCGTCGGTCCAGGGTTATGTGGCTCTGGCTCGGGCCTGCAAGGCAATGGGGATGTTCGCGGACGGCCTTCAGCAGCTCGAACGCGGTCTCAATATCGCCGGACGGGTCCCGATCCTCCTCTGCTATGCCGGACATTGCCAGGCCTCCCTGGGGCGCCGGGACCAGGCGCTCGCCTTGCTCGCGGAGCTTCGCCAACTGGCGGCTCGCCGCTACGTACCGGTTACCTATGAGGCCGAGATTGTGTCGGGTCTGGGTGACATCGACGAAGCCTTCGTGCTGTGGAATCGAGCTGCTGATCAGCGGTCGGGCTGGCTCCCGTTCGTACGGTTTGATCCTGCCTGGGATCGACTCCGCTCGGACCCCCGATTCACCGCCCTCGCGGATCGAGTCCCCCTGAGCCTCTGAACCTGGCCCTGGGGGCTTATACTCCACTTCTGTGGCCCTCTTCGCATTGCTCGCCGGACTCGACGCAACCTTGCGCGACCGCCCCTTCGTTGCCGTTCCGCTGCTCTTCGCCGCCGGCTTAGCGACCAGCCTCACCCCCTGCATCTATCCGATGATCCCGGTCACCGCCGGCATCCTGGGCGGGGCGGGCGCCGCCTCGCGCTCGCGGGGACGCACGCTGGCCCTGACGCTGAGCTACGTAATCGGCCTGGCTCTGGTCTATGCCAGCCTCGGTCTCCTGGCCGGCCTGACCGGGTCGCTGTTCGGGACCGTGAGCTCGAACCCCTGGGCCTACTTCGCCATGGGGAACCTGCTGCTGCTGTTTGCCCTCGCCTTGCTCGACGTCTTTACCCTCCAGGCCCCCGCCCGGCTGCTCGCCTGGGCGAGCCGCCTCGGCGGAGGCTCCCTCGGTGGCGTGTTCCTGCTGGGCGCGACCTCTGGACTGGTGGCGGCTCCATGCGGCGCGCCCGCGTTTGCCGCCGTGCTCACGTTCGTCGGCACCACGGGCAGCGCCGTGCTCGGCTTCCTCTACCTGTTCGTCTTTTCGTTGGGCATGACCGCGCTGCTCGCCGCAGTGGGGCTATCCTCCGGGCTGGTTGGCGTGCTGCCTCGTAGTGGGCCGTGGACTGTCTGGGTCAAGCGGGTGGGCGGGGTGCTGCTCCTGGCCATGGCCGAGTACTATTTCATCCAGACCGGAAGGGTATCATGACCGATTGGTTCCGCCGCATCGTTGTCTTCGCCGGGTTCGCGCTCATCCTATCGAGTGCGACGGCCCGTCCCGCGGCAGGACAGGGGGAGAGCGGGATAGCGGTCGGCACCGAGGCACCGGTCGTCCGGGTAAACGATCTCGACGGCAAGCCGGTCGACCTGGCAGCGTACATCGGGAAGCAGCCGGTCGTGCTGGAGTGGTGGGCCACCTGGTGCGAGCTGTGCGAGGCCCTGCTCCCCCGGGTGAAGGCGGCGCACGCGGCCTATGGCGACCGAGTCGCGTTTCTCGGCATCAACGTCACGGTCAACCAGACCCCGGCCCGGGTGAGGAAGTATCTGGAGACGCATCAGCCGCCCTTCCGCACGCTCTACGACGACCGTGGCGCCAGCATCCGGGCGTACCACGTGCCCAGCACCTCGTTCATCGCCGTCGTGGACGGGGGCGGCAAGATCGTGTACACCGGTACCGGCGCCGATCAGGACCTCGACCCCGTGCTTCGTCAGGTCACCTCTCGCTGAAGCCTCGCATGCATCGACTCGCTCGTGCCGCGCTGCTTGCCTTGCTGTTCCTGCCCCAGGTGCTCGCCGGCCAAAGCGGGAAGGGTCCGCGCGTATTCCTCGACAAGGGTCCCGATGAAGGCAGCGATGCGCCCGACTTTTCGCTGCCGTGGGCCAGCTCGGACACGGTCGGAACCGACACCGAGGCATACGCGCTCTGGCGGGACCGCGGAAAGGTCGTGGTGCTGGCCTTCTACGCCCGAGACTTCACCAAGACCGACAGCGTCCAACTCGGCACCTTCCGGGACCGGTACGAGGACCTTTTCGGCGCCGATGTCGTGGTTCTGGCGGTGAGCACCGACTCCCTGGCGACCCACCGGCGGTTCGCCGCGAAGCTGGGGCTTCCTTTTCGGCTCCTGAGCGACCCCGATCAGGCCCTGGCCGCAAAGTACGGGAGCAAGGACACCGGCGGCATCGACCGCCGGACGGTATACGTCATTGGCCGGGACGGCCGGGTCCGATGGCGCGAGCTCCGCTTCCAGCCCAACGATCCCAAGGCATACGAGACACTGCGTCGCGCCGTGCGTGCAGCACGGCGAGGGTGAGGGGCCCAGGTGCCGAACATGGTGCCGTGACGCTGGCGATTGCCGCCCGCGCCGTCGCGCAATGAAGCGAGTGCCCGGCGGCGGCGTAGCCAAGCCACGAGCCCGCCCAGGGTTACACAAGCGTGACCCAAAACCCGAAAAGTGCGGTGTCGACAATGTGCGTAAGTCGCCAGTATGCATAAATCCCCCAGCCATAACGACACTGTCGCTTTGCTTGGAGGTACTTAATTTGTGCCAACGTAATGTACTGACAACCCTACGATTGACGATCTGACTTCAAGTTACATCTGAGATGGGCCCCATAGGTTTCCCACTTCGAATCCATCCTTCCGGATATTCACTTTGACGGCTTTTCCACATGTGGATAGCGTCGCGCAGCAACCCAGCGGCGACCGAGTCCGCGCGGGTTTCGTTCGGGCGGAGCGAATTCTGACTTTGGCCCCCGGAGTCGGGGGCGATGCACTCTGGTGGCAGGACGGGCGGATCCGCGCGATCGGGCCGGCCGCTCGGCTCGAGCGAGAGGTTCCGCGAGCCACGCCGAGATATGAGCTCCCGGGAGCCTGGATCACCCCTGGGATCGTCGACGGGCACACCCACTTTGCCGCCTGGGCGCTGGGACGCCGGCGGGTGCAGCTCGCGGGGGCCCGGACTCGGGCCGAGGCGCTCGAGCGGGTTCGGGCCGGCACTGCGGTTGGGGGATGGGTGCTCGGTCAAGGGTGGGACGCGAACCACTGGGAAGCTCCGCCTACCCGGTGGGCTCTTGATGCGGTGCGGAACGAGCCGGTGCACCTCGATTCGCTGGACGTGCACGCAGCCTGGCTCAACAGCGCGGCCCTCGAAGCGGCCGGCATCGATCGCGACACCCCGGATCCGTTCGGCGGGCGGATCGTCCGCGATGGCAACGGCGAGCCCACCGGCGTACTGCTCGAGCGTGCTGTCGAGCTCGCGCTGCCGGCTATCCCCGTGCCCCCGGAGGAGGTGCTCCTCGCCGCGCTGCGAGAGGGACAGTCGGAGGCGCACCGGCTGGGCGTGACGGGGATCCACGATGTGGAGCCGGAGTCGGTGCTCGCGGGCTTCCGCCGGCTCGAGGTCGAAGATTCGCTCCGGCTCCGGGTGCTGTTCCATCCCCCGGTCGCCGCGCTTCCTCGCCTCGTCGCAGAGGGGGTCGAGAGCGGGCAGGGCTCGGAGTGGCTCACGATCGGTGGGGTGAAGCTCTTCCTCGACGGGAGCCTCGGGAAGCAGACGGCGTGGATGCTCGAGCCCTATGAGGCGAGCGACGATCGCGGCATGCCGATCTCGGCGCTGGAGCCGGCTCGGGCGGCGATCCAGCTCGCGGCCGGGGCCGGGATCGCCGCGACCCTCCACGCCATCGGAGACGCGGCCGTGCGCCGGGCGCTCGATCTGCTGGAGGACGCGCCTCGAGTGAGGCTTCCTCATCGCATCGAGCATTTCCAGTGCGTTCATCCGGCGGATCTGGGGCGTGCCGCCCGTCTCGGTGTGGTGGTCTCGATGCAGCCGGCTCACCTCCTCACCGACATCCCGCTGGTCGAGCGCTACTGGGGGGCCCGGGGCAGCGGCGCCTACTGCTTCCGCACCATTCTGGGGCAGGGCACCACCCTGGCCTTCGGAAGCGACGTGCCGGTTGCCGCGCTCGACCCCCGCGACGGCGTGTACGCGGCGCTGGCCCGGAGGGCGGACGATGGCTCGCCGGCCGGGGGTTGGCGGGCGGAAGAAGCGCTGGATTTCGAGACGGCCATCCGAGGCTACACCCAGGGGTGTGCTCGTGCTGGCGGCGTGCTCGAGCGCCGGGGAACACTCGCCCCCGGTCAGGACGCTGATCTGGTCGCCTGGGAGCTGGACGGCGCCGCACTCGCGCGGGGCGACGGGACCGCTTTCCGCCGGGCGCGCGCGCGGCTCACCGTGGTGGACGGCGAGGTCGTGATGCAGGTATGACAGGGGGCGATTAGACTCCGGAGCTTCAGCGTCCCCTCAAGGAACCCGCGTGCCGCTCGCCTCCATTCGCCGGACCAAAATCGTCGCCACGCTCGGCCCCGCCTGGGACAGCCAGGCCGGGATGGCCGCGCTGCTCGATGCCGGCGTGGACGTCGTGCGGGTGAACGCGTCGCACGGCACACCGGAGGTGCGCGAGCGGTGGATTCGCGATCTCAAACAGGTGATCGCGGCCCGGACCGAGCGAGGGAGCGCGGCGATCCTGGTCGATCTCCACGGGCCCCGGATCCGGGTGGGCAACCTGCCGGTGCCGCTCTTGCTCGAGGTCGGCCAGAACATCGTGTTCGCCCCCGAGGCGGACGTGCGGCAAAGCGAGATCCCCACCGCATACGCCGCGCTCGCTCAGGATGTGCGCGTGGGGACCACCATCCTGCTCAACGATGGGCTGCTCAACATCGAGGTTACCGGAGTCCGCGGCGATCGGGTCGACGGACGGGTGCGCTACGGCGGCGAGCTCCGAGCCAACAAGGGGATGAACCTTCCGGGCGTACAGGTGAGCGCGCCGGCGGTGACCGACAAGGACCGCGAGGAAGTCGCCCGCGCGGTGGCCCTCGGGGTGGACTACATCGGGGTGTCGTTCGTGCGGAAGCCGGAAGACCTGGCGGAGGTTCGCCGCCTGGTGCCGCCCCAGACCAAGCTCGTTGCCAAGATCGAGAAAGACACCGCACTCGACAATCTCCGCCCCATTATCCTGGCATCCGATGCCATCATGGTTGCCCGGGGCGACCTCGGGGTCGAGCTCCCCTTCGAGAAGGTGCCTCTGGCGCAGAAGCGGGTGATCCGGGAGGCCAACCTGCACGGGAAGCCCGTGATCACGGCCACCCAGATGCTGGAGTCGATGGTGCACGCCCCCCGGCCTACCAGGGCCGAGGCATCCGATGTGGCGAACGCGATCCTCGACGGCACCGACGCGGTGATGCTCTCGGCGGAGACCGCGGTCGGGGACTATCCGCTCGAGGCGGTGCAGGCCATGGTGCGAATCGCCCGCGAGATCGAGGGGCAGCGCCGGGGTCGGAGTCCTGCGTTCGACATGGCGGTGGGGCGCCGCCGGGAGGAGCTGGAGCGGCTCCAGAAGGGCGACCCCGGCGACGACTTCAAGCCCACCCGGACCGAAGACGCCATCGCGGTGGCGGTCTGTGCGGCCGCCGAGCTGATGAGCACTCCGCTGATCGTCTGCTGCACCAGCAGCGGTTTCACCGCCCGGACGGTCGCTTCGTACCGTCCCTCGGTTCCCATCTTCGCGGTGACGCCGGAGCCCGACACGTTTCGCCAGTTGGCGCTGGTCTGGGGTGTGGTCCCGGCCCTCGTCGAGCATCTGCCCAACTACGATTCGATGCTCGCCGTCGCGCGCCACAAGCTGCTCGAGCTCAAGCTGGCCGAGCCGGGCGAGCGGGTGGTGGTGACCGCGGGTGTGCCCTTCGATCAGCCCGGTACTACCAACCTCCTGAAGATCGAAGCAGTTTAGGTGATGCGGCTCACGTTTCTCGGCACTGGCACCTCGTTTGGTGTGCCGCAGATCGGGTGCGGCTGCGCCGTCTGCCATTCCGCCGACCCGCGTGACAAACGCACTCGTGCCGGAGCCTTGATCGAGGTGGGAGACACGGCCATCCTGATCGACACGCCGCCCGAGCTGCGGCTGCAGCTGGTGGCGGCCAGGCGCTCTCGAGTCGATGCCGTGCTCTACACCCATGAGCACGCGGACCACATCAACGGCATCGACGACCTGCGGATCTTCTCGGTCAAGCGGCAGCGTCCGCTGCCGATCTATGGGCCGGCCGAGACGCTGGCGAGCATCAAGACGTCGTTCAACTACATCTTCGACCACGACGTCCGGCCCTACGAGGGCACCTCGAAGCCCACCCTCGAGCTTTGCCCGATGGAGCCGGGGCGGCCGGTGGTGGTGGCCGGCATCGAGGTGCTTCCTCTGGCCTTTGAGCACGGCCATCTCCGGGTGTTCGGCTATCGCCTCGGCAACCTGGCCTACATCACGGATGCGAAGGAGATTCCCCCGTCGGCGCGCGCCTGTCTCGGCGGCCTCAAGGTGCTCGCGCTGAATGCACTCTGGTGGCGTCCCCATCCAACCCATCTGAGCATCGACGAGGCCATCCGCACCGCGCAGGACCTGGCGGTGGAACGGACCTTCCTGACCCATCTCACCCATGAGACCGGTCACGCGGAGCTCGCGGCTCGGCTGCCGGCCGGTATCGCCCCGGCCTACGACGGTCTCACGGTGGAGGTGGACTGATGCGGATGGCGTACGCCCGCATGCTGTCCGACGGCCTGGATGGCGATCACGGCCTGCCGCGCGGCCGGCTGGCGGAGCTGACCCGCCGGTTCGGCGCGGTGCAGGCGGAGGTGCGGGAGCGACGGGCCGCCGGCGACTACGGCTTCTATGAGCTGGTTGATCAGGATGCCACGGTAAAGGAGATCGCCCACTTCGCCGAGGGGCTGGGCCAGGCCTATGACCACGTTCTCGTGCTCGGCATCGGGGGATCGGCCCTCGGGACCAAGGCCTTGCTCAACGCTCTGCGTCCCCCGGCCTGGAACGAGCTCGATGACGAAGGGCGCGACTTCTTCCCCCGCCTCACCGTGCTGGAAAACATCGATCCGACCTCGGTGGCGGCGGCCTTGCGGCGGATCGATCCGCGCCGGGCGTTGGTGAACGTGGTGAGCAAGTCGGGTGGCACGGCCGAAACGATGGCTCAGTATCTGGTGGTCCGGGGCTGGCTCGAGGAGCACCTGGGATCGGCCGCCGCCCGCCACTTGGTGTTCACCACCGATCCGCTGCGGGGCGCACTGCGCGAGCTGGCCCAGCGGGACGGGATCACCGCCGTCACCGTGCCTGCCGCGGTGGGCGGTCGATTCAGTGTGCTCTCACCGGTGGGACTGCTGCCGGCGGCGCTGGTCGGCATCGATATCGAGGGCCTGATCGCCGGTGCCCGGACCGCGCTCGAGCGGGCCGCCGACGATGATCTGCTGCGGAACCCGGCGGCCCTCCATGCGGCCCTGCACTGGGCGGCGGACACCTGGCTCGGCGCCCGGATCCACGTGCTGATGCCATACACCGATCGCCTGCGTGAGTTCGCCGAGTGGTACCGCCAGCTCTGGGCGGAAAGCCTGGGCAAGCGAGTAGACCGTCGGGGACAACCGGTCCATCTCGGCCCGACGCCGCTCGCCGCGGTCGGCGCGACCGATCAGCACAGTCAGGTGCAGCTCTTCATGGAAGGGCCGTTCGACAAGGCAATCAGCTTCGTGGTGGTGGACGATCCGGGCGCCGACGTGTCGATTCCCGAGGGGTCGGACCTTCCAGCCGATCTTGCCTATCTGCCCGGCCATTCCCTGGGCGAGCTCCTCCGAGCCGAATACGAGGCGACCTCCGCCGCCCTGGCCCGTTCGGGGCGAATGAACCTGACGCTGCACCTGCCCGATCTGACCGCGGCAAGCGTGGGAGAGCTGTTCATGTTCTATCAGCTGGCGACGGGCTATGCGGGTGTCTGGTACGGGGTCGACCCGTTCGACCAGCCCGGAGTCGAGTTGGGCAAGCGCCTCACCTACGCCGCCATGGGGCGCCCGGGCTACGCCGAGCTGGAACCGGTTCAGCTGGCGGCCGAGGACGAGGCTTGACCCGGCGACGACGCTGGGCTCCTGCCGCGACCGCGGGTGCCCTCTTGATCCTGGCCGGTGCCCTCGGGGGCTGCACCAGCGACGAGGTGCCCCAGCTGCGCCCGCTGGGCTCAATCCCGACTGACGACCTGGTCTACGATAACCGGGCGGCGGGCTTCACCATGACGTTCCCGCCATCCTGGCACGGCCGCTATGACGTGGATGCGCGCTCGGGTCCTATCGCGGCCGCCCAGTGGCCGCTCACGGCTCACGCAGTCACGTTCGTCTACCAGCCGGTGGAGCCGGATCAGCCCCAGGCGGCGCTGGTCACGCTACTGGTGTATCGCCGGGCGGGATGGAACCAGATGGCGCCGGGGCCGGAGCCGCCAGGGGTGGTGGTGGCCGAGCAGGGCGACGACGTGTACGTCGCAGCGGTAGCGGATTCGAATCCGTTCCCCGCCGAGTCGAGGGACGGCGAGAACTTCGAAGGCATGCGCCTGACGGCCGCTCAGGTGAAGGAGGGCCTGACGCTGCGCTAGCGTGCGGGATCCGCCGTTTGACCGCCTTTGACGCCCGCCCTACATTTTTCGACGCAGGCACGTCTCTGCTCGCGCTCAACGGGGATGCTTCATGACTGATGTGATCAAGGACACCGTCGGGCTCTACCGGGGCGCAGTGACGTTGGGCAACGGCACCGTGGCCGTGCGCGACGAAGCGGCGCTCCGGTCGGCCGCAACCGACCAGGTGGCCATCCGCGCCGTGTTCGGGTCGGCGGACGAGCGGGAGGCGGCGCGCTGGCTGCTCTGGGAGCTGGGCCAGGCGACCGGCGCACGGCCTGCCTCGATCAACGATCTCTACCTCGCCCGCGGCCGCGGCGAGTGCGGGGGCTTCACCGTCCCCGCCATCAACGTCCGGGTCATGGCCTACGACGCGGCCCGCGCGGTGTTCCGGGCGGCCAGGGCGGGCAAGGTCGGCGCGCTGATTCTCGAGATTGCCCGGTCCGAGATCGCCTACACCGAGCAGCGGCCGGCCGAATACGTGGCCGTCATGATCGCGGCCGCGCTCCGGGAAGGGCACGTCCTGCCGCTCTTCATCCAGGGCGATCACTGCCAGGTCAACCAGAAGAAGTATCAAGCCGACCCGCAGGGCGAAGTCGGCGAGGTGAAGAAGCTCATCGCCGAAGAAATCGGTGCGGGGTTCTACAACATCGACGTGGACACGTCCACGCTGGTTGACCTGGAGCAGAAGACCCTGGCCGAGCAGCAGCGGCTCAACTACGAGCGGGCGGCCGAGATCACGCAGTTCATCCGGGAACGCGAGCCGGAGGGGGTGACGGTCTCGGTCGGCGCCGAGATCGGCGAAGTCGGGGGCCACAACAGCACCGTCGACGAGCTCCACGCATTCATGGAGGGCTACAACGGGGCCATCGCGGAGCTCGGCCGGATCGTCGGGATCAGCAAGATCTCGGTGCAGACCGGCACCTCACATGGGGGGGTGGTCCTGGCCGACGGCAGCATCGCCGAGGTGCAGCTCGATCTCGATGCGCTCGCGGCGCTCTCGCGCGCGGCCCGCGACACCTATGGGCTGGCCGGAGCCGTGCAACACGGCGCCAGCACCCTGCCCGCCACGGCGTTCGGGAATTTCCCCCGGATCGAGACCGCCGAGATCCACCTCGCTACCAATTTCCAGAATATCATCTTCGATCATCCCAGCCTTCCGGCCGAGCTCCGCACGGCGATCAAGGCCTGGCTGGCGAAAAATGCCCAGAGCGAGCGCAAGAGCGGCGACTCCGAGGAGCAGTTCTACTACAAGGCACGCAAGAAGGCTATCGGGCCGTTCAAGCGCGAGCTGTGGAGTCTGCCCGACGATGTGCGCGCGGCCATTGCCGGCGATCTCGAATCCACCTTCGGATTCCTGTTCGCCCAGCTCCAGGTAAACGGCACGGCGGATGTGGTGCGCCGCCACGTGCAGGCGCCGGTCCAGCACCACGCGGCGCTCAAGCCCGCCCTGGTGGCGGCCGAGGATGACCCCGATGCCGGCGAATAGGAGGAAGCATGCGCGGTAGGCAGAGCCCGGAGGTCGTGTACGTCGAGCGGGGCGGGGACTCGTCCGCCAAATGGCTGTTCTGGGGTGTGCTGCTCGGCGCTGGGTTGGCGGTGCTGTACGCCCCCCGGAGCGGCGAGGAGACCCGCCGCATTCTGCAGCGGAAGCTGTGGAAGATACGCGCGATGGCTGAGGAGAAGCTGGACGAGCTCACGCAGGAGTTCGGGGGCCGCAAGGGCTCGCTGGCGGAGCTGGAGGGCGAGGACGAGGGCGACGGCGGGGCCGACGACGAGGGGCCGCGGGCTCGGCCGGAGCCGCCTCGGGGCACATCCAGCGCGCGGCAGGAGCTGGAACGCCGGCTGTCTGACGCCCGCCGCCGCCGGGCCGCTGGAGATTTGGACATCGAGGAGCCGCCAGCCTGAGCGGCTCCTCACGCCGCGCCTGGTATCGCTCGCCGGGCGGGTTTCTCCTCCGCACGCTGCAGGCCGCCGACGAAAACAACATCCCCTTTCTGGCGAGCGCGCTCACATTCGACGCGCTGCTCGCCGCGATTCCGTTCTTCCTTCTGCTGCTGGTCGGGCTGACCCACCTCGCGCAGGCGCTCGCGGCGGGCACCGCGCTACCGGCCGGCCCGGTCGATCCCAACGAGCTTTTTCATCGGTTCCTGCCCCCGCATAACACGGGTCCCGGCGAGGACCCGTTCGCGATCATCGAGCGCGTGCTCACCCGGATCACCGAACGACGGGGAGAGATATCGCTGTTTGCCGTGCCGGCCTTCGTGTGGTTCAGTACCCGGCTCTTCGCCGGCGTGCGCACCGCGCTGAACGAGATCTTCGACGTCGCTGTGCGGCCGCCTCGGCAGCGCCACCCGGTGGTAACCTACCTGCGGGCGAAGCTCTGGGACGCGCGGATGGTGCTGGCGACCCTGTTGCTGTTCATCTGCAACACGGCCCTCACGGCCGGCCTGGCCTATCTCCAGGCGCGAGAATCACAGGTGGCGCCGCAGTTCCGCTTCTTCGTTTCCACCGCGGGACGGGTGACCGGCGAGGGACTCGCGTTCGTGTTCCAGCTCTCCCTGTTCTACGTGGTGTATCGCTACGCTTCCTTGCGGCGGATTCCGGGCCGCATCGCGGTCATCGCGTCGTGCTTCAGCGCGGTCTTCTTCGAGATCGCCAAGCGCCTCTACGGGCTCTATCTGGCGCACATCGCATCGCTGGAGGGGCTCTCGGGCGATGCTCAGGTCGGCGCTATCGTCCTGTTCGTGCTTTGGGTGTACTACACGGCGATCGTGTTTCTCCTGGGGGGCGTGGTCGCGGAAACCTGGGAGCTGCGGCTTATGCAGCAACATCAGCGCGGAGTCCTGCCATGAATCCGGGTACGGTCCTCAAGATCGCCCCGTGGGGGAGGAGCGGAGTCGTCCTGCTCCTCGGCGTATTGTTGCTGGGCGCCTGCCGGGGCGGTGGCGGCGCGGCCGGGCTCTCTCCGGCGGACGAGGCTGGTGTCCGGCGGGTCGATACCCTGTTCGCAGCCGCTGTGAACGCGGGCGACATTGCAGGAGTGGCCCGCACCTATGGACCGGACGCCTGGCTGTTCCCGCCCGAAGCCCCGCCGGTGAGGGGCCGGGACGGCATCCGGGGGTTCTGGGCCGGGTTCCTGCGCTCGTACGACGTCCATCTGACCGTCGGCGCCGATCGGGTCGAGGGCCGCGGGGACCTCGCCTACGTGGCCGGCCATTACCGCCTGGAGACGCGGCCCAAGTCGCCGGAGGTGCCGGTCCTGGCACCGGAAGACGGGAAGTTCCTCGAGGTGCTCAAGCGCGGCTCTGATGGCAGTTGGTCCTACGCCATGGACATGTACAGCGCCAACGCGCCCGCCAAGTAGAGCGGCGGTTCCGCCCGCGCTGCCGACCTGCTATAGTTCGTGTGCCCCAGGTCCGAAGGGCTCCGGCGCGTGAACCGCGTCAGGACCTCGCCGGTAGCAGCGCTAAGCGATGTCCGGTGTCGCTTCGGGGTGCCTGGGGCACTTTTCTTTTTTGCCTGCCCGCCTACTATGATCGCACTCGCTCGCCGCTACCGTCCCAAGCGTTTCGCCGACCTCCTGGTCCAGGATCACGTCGCTGCCGTGCTCCGCGGCGCCGTCGCCCGGGGGCGGGTCGGCCATGGCTATCTCCTCACCGGCCCTCGCGGTGTAGGCAAGACCACCGCCGCCCGCATTCTGGCGATGGCCCTCAATTGCCCGAACCGCGACCCGTCGGGCGAGCCCTGCGGAATCTGCGACGAATGCATGCGGGTCTGGACCGGCTCGGCCAATCTCGACGTGGTCGAGATCGATGCGGCCAGCAACCGCGGGGTAGACGACGCCCGCGACCTCCGCGAGCGGGCTATGTACGCGGCCTCGCGGGAGGGCCGCTACAAGGTCTACATCGTGGACGAGGCCCACATGCTCACCCGTGAGGCGTGGAACGCGCTCCTCAAGATTCTCGAGGAGCCGCCCCCACGGGTCGTGTTCGTCTTCGCCACCACCGAGCCGCAGAAGATCGGGGCGACTGCCGCACCGGTGCTCTCGCGACTCCAGCGGTTCGACTTTCGCCGCATCGGTCCGGCTGCGATCCGGGCCCGCCTCCAGGAGGTCCTCGCACAGGAGGCGATCACGGCTGAGGAGGACGCGGTCACCCTGATTGCGCGGCACGCGGACGGGGGCATGCGCGACGCGCTCTCCATGCTCGATCAGTGCATGAGCTTTGGCGAGGGTGCCATCACCGCGACCCGAGTGCGCGAGGTCCTGGGCCTGGCCGGCGACGAGCTCTACGCCGAGGTGCTCGCGCTGGTCGCGGAACGCCGGCCCGCCGGCGTGTTTCCGCTGGTGGACCGGCTGATGGACGCCGGCAGCGACCTGGCCGAGTTCATGGGCGGCGCCGCCGAGATGTTGCGCGCGCTGCTCATGCAGCAGCTTGGCTCGGAGCCGGAGGGCATCACCGAGGCGATGCGCGACAGCCTGCGGCGGTATCAAAAGTTGCTCGCGCCGGGCGACGTGCTTCGCATGCTCAAGCTGCTCGCCGACAATGAGACGGCGATCCGGCGCAGCGCGAACGCCCGACTGGTGGTCGAGACCTTGCTGTTGCGGTGGGCCATGCTCGACCGGATCGTCGATCTGCAGCAGGTGATTGAAGGCGCACCGGCGGGCGGACAGGCGGACAGACGGGCAGGCGGGCAGGCGGACAGTGAAAGCCCCGCCTTGGTGAGCGCCTCGCGAGCCCTCACGGCGGAGCTCCCGCCCGCCCGTCCGCCTGCCCGCCTGCCCGCCTCTACGATCGAGTTCTCTCTCGACGGCCTCCGCGGAGCCTGGCCCGAGATCGTGGCAGCGGTGCGCGAGCGGCGGGCCTTTCTCGGTGAGGCGACCGCCACCGCCGAGCCGGCCGAGGCAGCACCGCCCTGGCTCACGATCCGGCTTCCCGAATCGAGCGCGCTCTTCGTGCAGCCATTGCAGGAGCAGGCTGCCGTGGTGGAAGAGATCCTGAGCCAGGTGCTCGGCCAGCCAGTTCGGCTGCGCGTCGTGGCCGGGACTGCCGCGGGACCGGTAGCGCCTGCGCCGCCGAAGCGCATCTCGGATGCGTCGATTCGAGCCGATCGGCTCAAGAGCCTGCGGGCCAGGGACCCGGCGCTCGATCTGGCGGCTGACGCGTTAGATTTGGAGATCGTGGAATAGGCCGATGGCCGACAACCTCAGGCCCATTGCGGCAGACTTTTTGCTACTCTAGCTTGCGCCCTATGGCAGGTCTACCCGAAGGCATGGCCGATCTTCAGCAGCTGTTTCAGCTGAGTCAACAGGTCCAGGGCCGGCTCCAGCAACTGCAATCCGAGCTTGCCGGCCGAACCATTGAAACCACGTCTGGTGGGGGACTAGTCCGGGTCACCGCCGACGGCCGTGGCACCATCCGGGCGGTGACGATCGACCCCGCCATCTTTCAGGAGCACGACGCGGAGCTGCTGGGCGATCTGGTGCTCGCCGCGGTCGCCGAGGCGCAGCGCCGGGCTGCCGACTTGCTCCAGGCCGAGATGCGGAAGGTGCAGCCGTTTCCCTTCCCGTCGCTCTGACGGTGGCTGCGATCGACCAGCTGATCGCCGAGTTCGCCAAGCTGCCGGGGATCGGCCGCAAGACAGCCCAGCGTCTCACTTTTCATCTGCTTCAGCATTCACCCGACCAGGCCGGTCGGCTGGCAGCGGCGCTGTCGTCGGTGGCCGAGCGCGTGCGGCCCTGCCGGGAGTGCGGCAATCCCACGGAGGAGCAGCCCTGCGCGATCTGCGCTGATCCGCGACGTGATGCCTCACTGCTCTGCGTGGTCGAGGAGGCGTCGGCCGTGACCGTGGTCGAGGGGGCCACCACCTTCCGCGGTCGCTACCACGTGCTCGGCGGGCGGCTCTCGCCGCTCGACGGCGTCGGCCCGGAGGCGTTGCGCCTCGATCGGCTGGTCGAGCGGGTGCGCCAGGGCTCCGTGCGGGAGGTGATCCTCGCCACCAATCCCTCGATGGAGGGCGAAGTGACCGCGACCTACATCCAACAGCTGCTTGCCGGTCTAGGCGCCCGGGTCACGCGCCTGGCCCGAGGGCTGCCGATGGGGGGCGATCTGGAATACGTGGACGGCGTGACGCTCGCGCACGCCCTGAGCGCCCGCCAGGAGGTTCCCTGATGCGTTCTCGTTCCGTGCTGTTCGCCGGCGGAGCCGCCGCCGGAATTGCGGCGGGCTGGCTGCTGGCTCAGTATCGCTTCGCCCGGCACCGCCAGGATCTCTTCAGCGCGCAGCCGCTCCGTCGCCTCGCCGCGCTCGGTTTCCTGGCCGGGCAGCTGGGTGTCGAGACCGTCCGCCTGCTGCGCGACTATCTGGCGTGGGAAACCCATCCGGTGCTCCGGCGTCGGGCCGACAGCATCATGCGCCGGATGGAAGCTGCGCTGGGATGAGGGTTCGCGTGTGAGTGCGAGCGCCTCCAGCTGGTCGTTTCGCGAGGATGACGCGCAACGTCTCCAGGCGATTCTCACCCGGTTTCTGCGCGACGCGAGCGCGCGAACGGCGCTCATCGTCGATCGCGCGGGGCAACTGGTGGCCACCGTGGGGGAAGCCCCGGTCTTCGATCCCACGGCGTTCGCGTCGCTCACCGCCGCCGACTTCAGCGCCAACGACCAGCTGGCCCGGATGCTGGGCGAGCCCGAATTCGGCGCCCTGTTTCATCAGGGCGAGCGGGAATCGATGTACCTCGCGGACATTGCGCGCCGGGTGATCCTGGTCGTGCTGTTCGACAACCGCACCACGCTCGGCCTGGTGAAGCTCCGGGTGAAGCCCGCCGTCGGCGAGCTCAATCAGCTGTTCACCGGGATGTTCGAACGCGACGGGACCGGGGCCCGGGGACCGGGCATGGCCTCCGAGTTCGTGGGTGAGGCCGAGGACGAGATCGACAAGCTCTTCGGGGCCTGAGGGAGACGCCGCCGCATGTCGATGATCAACTACGCGTCCCGCGAGATCAACTGCAAGTTGGTCTACTACGGCCCTGGCCTCGGCGGGAAGACCACCAATCTCGAGCACGTCTACAACAAGGTGGCGCCGACCTCCCGGGGCAAGATGATCTCCCTCGCGACCGAGACCGAGCGCACCCTCTTCTTCGATTTCCTCCCGGTCGATCTCGGCTCGGTCCGCGGGTTCAAGGTGAAGTTCCACCTCTATACCGTACCGGGCCAGGTCTACTACAATGCTTCACGCAAGCTGATCCTGAAGGGCGTGGACGGGGTCGTCTTCGTGGCCGACAGCCAGATCGATCGGATGGACGCCAACATCGAGGCCATGCAGAACCTCTACGAGAACATGGCACAGTACGGGTATGACATGACCCGGATTCCGTTCGGGGTCCAGTACAACAAGCGCGATCTCCCCAATGCCGCCCCGATTCCCGAGCTGCAGGCCGCGTTGAACCCCGGCTGGGCGGTAAGCGACTCTGCCAGGCAGCGGCTCACCCCCGATCCCAATCACGAGGGCGAGTACCTGGTGTATCAGCAGGATGGGCAGTGGGTCGAGCGCGCCCCCCATTTCGAGGCCGTGGCGTTGACCGGCGACGGCGTGTTCGACACACTGCGGGCGATCAGCAAGAACGTCGTCAAAGCGCTGGGCTAGGAGGCGGGCATGTGGACGCTGCCCAATGTCATCACGCTGGTCCGGATCTGCTTCACCCCGGTGATTGCGCTGCTGCCGTTCATCGAGGGATACTGGCCCAAGCTCATCTGTTTCGTGATCTTCATCGTGGCCGCCGTGAGCGACGTGTTCGATGGCTGGCTCGCCCGGTCGCGTAAGCAGGTCACGGACATCGGCATCCTGCTCGACCCCATCGCCGACAAGCTGCTGCTGTTCTCGACTCTGATCCCGATCTACTGGATCTCCCGTCAGCGGCACGATCTCTACGACATCCCGCTCTGGGGCAGCATCCCGCTCTGGGTCTGCCTGCTGCTCATCGGACGTGAGCTCGCGATGACCGGCTTTCGTTGGTGGGCCAAGCGCCAGGGGGTGATCATCCCGGCGGGCGGGGCGGGCAAGCTCAAGACCGTGATTCAGAATATCTTCATCGGCGCCACCATCGCCTGGTTCGCGTTCCGCGACGCCCGCAAGCCGCTGGGCTGGGAGCACAGTCGATTCGCGGACTACTGGAATGAGTTCCATGGCAGCTTCGTCGCAGTGACCCTCGCCGTCGCCGCGCTCCTCACCGTTTACTCCTTCGCGGTCTACATCTACCGAAATCGGTCTCTCTTCTCCGCCCGCGCTCGGTAACGGCTTTTGAAGAACGGCCGAATCTCCTCGCGCGAACCCACATGAATTGTTGGTGTTCTGAGTCGCGGAGCGCCGATCAGGTCGGAGCCCTCCGTGCCCTCTGCGTCTCTGCGGTGCATCATTGAGTATGGACATCGAGGTCATCACCATCGGCACCGAGCTCCTGCTCGGCTACACCCTCGACAGCAACGGCGCCGAGATCGCCCGCGCCTTGGGAGAGCACGGCATCCGGGTGGTGCGACGGACGTCGGTCGGCGACCGGGCGGAGGCGATCCGCGACGCGGTAGCGGACGGGCTCCGCCGCACCGGAGCGGTGATTACTACCGGAGGACTGGGGCCGACCCGCGACGACATCAGCAAGCGCGTCGTCGCCGACCTTCTGGGGGCCCCGCTGGTGTTCGATGACGCCGTGTGGGAGGCCCTGGTCGCCCGGTTCGCCAAGTTGGGACGGGTGCCGGTTGCGTCCAATCGGGTGCAGGCGGAGGTACCGCAGGGGGCGACGGTGCTGCCCAACCGGTGGGGCACCGCGCCGGGCCTCTGGCTGGAAGCTCCGGCTCTGTCGGCGGCCGAGGGAGCCAGCGGCGTCGTCATCATGCTGCCGGGTGTGCCGCGGGAAATGCGGAACCTGCTCGAGCACGAGGTCCTTCCCCGGCTGGCGGCGCTGGGGGCCGGCACCGTCGTTCGGTCGCTCACGGTCCGAACCACCGGCATCCCCGAATCCACCCTCGCCGAACGGCTCGGCGAGATCGAGGCGGCGATCGCACCGCTGACGCTGGCATATCTCCCGGGCGAAGCCGGCGTGGATCTCAGGCTGACCGCGTGGGGACTGCCCTCCGGCGAGGCGACCACCAGGCTCCGCGCCGGGGCCGACCTGCTCCGCGAGCGAGGCGGCGAGTCCGTCTACGGCGAGGGCGACGTCGATCTCGCGGCGCTGGTGCTCGACGCCGCGCGGTCCCGCGGGTTTCGGGTCGGAGCCGCGGAGTCCTGCACCGGCGGCCTGGTAGGGAAACGACTGACCGACGTGCCGGGAAGCTCGGACGTGTTCCAGGGAGCGATCGTTGCGTACGACAACTCGCTCAAGGCCTCGCTCCTCGACGTGCCGCCTGAGCTGCTCGAGCGCTACGGCGCGGTCAGCGAGGAGGTCGCGCGAGCGATGGCGATCGGCGCCCTGGGGCGGCTGAACGTGGAGCTGGCCGTGGCGGTGACCGGGATTGCGGGTCCGGGTGGTGGGAGCCCGGAGAAGCCCGTGGGCACTATCTGGCTCGCGACCGCCTCGGATGGCGCCGCGGCGGCCGTGCGCATCGTGCTGCCCGGGTCGCGCGGGGAGATCCGGGCCCGGGCGGCGCAGGCGGCGTTATTCCGGATGCTCCGGCGATTGCAGCGCTCGGATCGCTGACTGCCGTTATCTTACCGCTGACCTTTGGAGCAGCGAGTTGCAAGTGCCTCAGAACGATTGGTTTAGCGGCAAGGCGCCGGAACAGTCGGGGCCCGCTCCGACGCCGCCCGCCGAGACCGAACCCGGCGGACCGGACCAACCGGCGCGCGCGGCGCCCGGCGTGGCCGGCGTACCGGCCGAGCCGGCGCCCGAGGCGATCCGGCGACTCGAAGCCGAGCTGGCGGATGCGCGCGATCGCCACCTGCGGCTTGCGGCCGAGTTCGACAACTACCGCAAACGGATCGCAAAGGAACGGATCGAGCTGGTCGATCGGGCGCAGGCCGCGTTCGTGATCCGCCTGCTCGACGTGCTCGACGATCTCGATCGCATCGTGGACGACGCCAGGAACACGCCTCCCGATGCGCTCCGGGAGGCGCTGGCGCTGGTCGATCGCAAGCTGCGAAAGGAGCTCGAGGCGGCCGGTGTGGAGCGGATCGATCCGGCGGGCCGCGCCTTCGATCCCAGCGAGCACGAGGCAGTATCCACGGTACCGGCCCCGGAGCCGGCCAAGGACCACGTCGTGAGCGCCACGTTCCAGGCCGGATATCGCTTCAAGGGCCAGCTGGTCAGACCGGCGCGGGTGCAGGTGTACTCGACTCAGGGCGCAGGCTGAACGTGGCCGCGAAAGACTTTTACCAGATTCTCGGGGTACCCGACTCCGCCAGCCAGGAGCAGATCAAGAAAGCATACCGGCGGCTCGCGAAGCAGTACCACCCGGATGCCAATCCGAACAATCCCCAGGCGGCGGAGCGGTTCAAGGAGATCTCCGAGGCGCACTCGATCCTGGCGGACGCGGACAAGCGCAAGCAGTACGATCAGATGCGCAAACTCGGCGCGTTCGATGGCTTCGGCCGCCGTCCGGCCGGTGCGGGTGCCGGCGCGGGTGCCGGAGCAGGGCCGGGGTTCGGCGGCGGGTTCAGCGCCGAGGAATTCGATCTCGGTGATCTCGGCGGATTCGGCCTGGGGGACATCTTTTCGTCCATCTTCGGGCGCGGCCGCCGCGAGGAACGGGGCGAGAGTCTCGAGACTCTAGTCGACGTACCCTTCCGGGTTGCGACGCTGGGCGGGAAGATCTCCGTCACGCTGCCGGTGACTGAGGCCTGCCCCACCTGCCATGGCAACGGCGGAGCTCCGGGAGCGACCTTCTCGACCTGTCCGGAGTGCCAGGGTCGCGGCACCATCTCGTTCGGGCAAGGCGGCTTTGCCGTGACCCGGCCATGCCCGCAGTGCCGCGGGCG
>DASQPE010000314.1:0-7688 GCA_035644115.1 Gemmatimonadales bacterium | reverse complement strand
GCGCCCGCCGGATCGGCGCCTCCGTCGCTGACGACGATCGTCCGACAGCGGCGAAGCACCATCTCGTAGAGGCCCAGGTTCTCAAAGTGCCCGCCGTCGGACAGGTACACGTACGGGTGCTTGTCGTCGGTGCGGCCCAGCGCCTCGTCGAGAATGAGGCCGAGCGACGAGCGGGGGGACGAGCGCAGGTACACGTCGTTCCCGGCGTGGCCCGGATTGCCCAGCCACCAGCCCAGGCGAACGTTGAACAAGGTGAGCAGGAACGCGATGACCGGCGAGGAGTGGTAACCCATGTTGGGGCTCACCGCCGCTCCTGATATCGTGATGGCCGTGCCCAGCGAGGCTCCACGATCTCCAGCGTAGCCCATCGGCACGTCGGCCTTGAGCTGGGCACTCCAGGTCGGCCGATAGCCGTGGTTCACGGCGCCGCAGTGCAGGGGACTGAAGGTGAACGACTCCGCCTTGCGCTGCTGCCACGCGAGGTTGCCGCCCCCGACCAGGTTCAGCGCGACGTTCACGATGTGAAAGGGGCGCTGCGCGGGACCGCGGCTGCCCGGGGGCTGCCAGAGCTGACGCATCGGCAGGTTGTCGTTGTCGTCGAAGCCGGTGAACGGGTTCGGGTCCCGCTCGCCCGCCGGCCGCGAGGCGCCGAGAAAGGCCCGGATCAGCCGCGCCCGGTACATCGCGTGAAGCGAGAACTTGTTGGTGTCCACGCAGCGGGCGCTGAAGAGGCCGAAGCCCACCAGCAGGAGGCTGACGACGACGGTCACGACAACGGACGCCCCCGAGCCGGGGTCCACTGGGCCCAACACGCCGGCTACGATGCCCTGTGCCGCGCCGGTCAGCCGCGCGCCGAGCCAGCTCAGCAGCACTACCAGGAAAACGACGAAGATCGGCGCGGCCAGCTTGAGCGGAAGGTTCACCGGGGTTCGGGTTGGGTCGCCGCTCCCCGGCGTCTTGCTGCTGTGGCCGAGTACCACGGTGACGACTCCCGAGATCACCCCGAGCGCGCTGCCCAACGCCTTGGCAGCATTCAGCACGGCGGGCAGGGTTCCGCCGGGGTGGGCCGCCAGGTAGCCGCGGACCCATTCAGCTGCGAGCGGGCCCGCCACCACCAGCCCGATGCCGACCAGCCACCCCACCACCACAATGAGGATCCAAGCGGTGAAACGGGCCGACCACTCGCGCGCGGCGTCTACCTGCTTACCGCTGGTATAGCCGACGTACAGGTGGCTGAAGAGAAGAATCAGCGCGAGGAGCAGGGGAGCCGCGAGCCAGGCGTAAATCGCGAGACCGGAGACGCCCAGGCGGAAGAGGCGCTGCACGGCGCTCGCCGCGAGCCACGCGACCAGTCCCGCTGCGAGACCGCTCAGCAGAATGAACAGACCCTCTTTGAGGAGCGCGCCGTAGAAGTGTCCCGCTGATTCGTTCTTCCCCCGCGGGTGAGGCGCGAGCAACCACCCGCCCAGGTGCACGGCTCCGCCGATCACACCGAACCCGAGAGCGACTCGGCCGACCCCCTGGGTCAGGTCGATGTAGCGCGACGCCCAGGCCCAGCAGATCACGGCGCCGAGGACGGCGATCATCAAGGGCGCGAGGCAGGCTCGCAGGAACGCGCGCTGGCCCCGCTTCGCGTCGTCGAGGCCGGTGCCTTCGGTCGTGCCCTCCGGGACCGGCCGGTTCTGGTGCACGTACTTGACCGCCTGAACGCCGAAGCCAAACGCGAGGAGCGCGAGGCCGAAACCGAGGCCGACCTGGAACCGCAACCAGTCGCCGGAGGGGTCCCACGCAAGGAGAGCGATGAAGCCGAGCGGCAGCGTGAACACACCGACCAGGGCCGGCATGATGGCCAGCCAATTGAGGAAGAGATTTCTTACGTAGGTGGCGACGAGGGTCCAGCTGTCGGCGGAGAGGAGCCCCAGCTTGGGGCTGAGATAGTTGCTGTAGGTCCGCAGGTGCCAGATCGGGGTGGGCTCAGGCTCGAGCGGCCGCCCATTGGGGGTCCGCAGCTGCTCGATGACCTGGGGCAGGCTGGTATGGCTGATCCAGGCGTTGAGCCACCCGCCGAGATAGCCGCCCCCGGACACCGTCGAGAGGTACTGGAACTGGTCGAGCAGGCCGTTCCGGGCGAGGCCCTGTACCACGCCGAGCCCGAACGTCGCGCTGCGAATCCCGCCGCCCGAGATACAGAGTGCTGCCAGCCGCTTTGCGTGGATCTTCCGGTAGACGTTCTTGAGCCGGAGATCGTGCAGCTTGCCCAGCTCGAAGAACGTGTCTTCCAGGATCAGGCGGTTGCGCTGGACGATTCGATCGCTGGCGATGCTATCCACGGTTTGCGAGCGGAATCTGACGCCGGCGAACCGCGCCTGGTTCCCGGCGGCGTACAGACCCGGGTCGGCCAGGATGGCGTTGAGCCCGTCGGACAGCAGATGCCGAAGCTCAGCCCCATCGTCATTGTCGCCGCCGCGAGCCCGCAGCGCGGTCAGCAGCGGCCCGAGCTCGGCTCGCCCGAGCTCCCGGGCGGCACGGTCGTGCCCGTCCCGCAGACGGCTGGCCAGGCGCTCGGGCTCGAGGATCTGATCGGCCGTGAACTCCCAGGCCGGGGGCGGGTCGGCCGGCTCGCCGCTGATCGCGGCGTACTCCTGCTCGATGATCTCGCACAGCGGCAGCGCAGGATCGGGAGCGGCGGCCATCAGGCCCTCTGCGCCGCCCGCATGAGCCGCTCACGGGCGCTCCGCTTGCCCGCGCCGGTGCGGCCGAAGGTGATCGGCCGGGCCGCCTGGTCCCGCCCGAGCACGCGGGCCAGAGTCGCTCGTACCGTGGCTTCGTCGTCATCGAAGGCGCCATGGTGGGCCGAGCGGGCCGCATCGGCCGACCCGAGCGCTTCTGCGTTGGGTGAGCGCACCCACTCGAAGCGCTTGGCCTTGAGCAGCCGCCGGATCACGGCATCCCGCTCGAGCGCCTTTTCCATGCCCAGGAGCGGCTCTCCCGAGCTGTCCCCGACGACCACCGGCACCCGCCATTTCTCCTCGAACGCGTTCGATACCAGATACAGCAGCGACTTGTGATAGATATCGGCGCAGTCGTCGTCCCGTTCTGCCGCGTCGGTGAGGGTGAACACGGTGAACCGACGGATCCGGCCCTGGTCGATGGCGGGCGCGTAGAGCTCGCGGAAGAGCTTGAGGGTGCAGGCGGGCGCCCAGAGGGTGCAGGTCTCGATGACCGGGCCCTCTGTGCCGCCGTCGAGCGGTGCGGTCAACAGCGGGACGAGGTACGCCAGAAAGATGCTGCCCGCGCTGTGCCCGACCAGATGAATCCGGGGAGGCTTGGGCCCGCCGCCGGCCAGGAGCTCGCGAATATGCCTGACCGTGAGCGCCGCGCCACCCCCGGCCGAACTCGAAGCCAGCCGGGCGTTCTCCTTCATCTCGTCCCAGGCCGCCTTCCCGCTGAACACGCGGGCCAGCGGCTCGAGCGCATCGTCCAGCCGGTCGAGCATGAAGTCCTTGGCGGCATCGAGAAAGCCTTCGGGGCGCCGGCGATGCAGGGCGTCCTGCAGAATGTCGGTGATGGTAGTCCAATAATCCGTCTTCCAGATGAAGGACAGCGGGTACACCCGGGCGGCGAGGAGTGGGTCCAGGTAGTCGGCTACCCGCTGCACGGCGGAATCCTCGGATACCAGGCCGCCGTGAGCGTAAAGGAGGAGGTTGCGGGTGGGCCAGCCCTCGGTGACCCGGGGGAAGTCGCGGGTCACGATCTCCTCGACGTCCGCCGGGCCGGTGCCGTAGGGGCCGGAAGTGCGAAGCTCGCCATCGTTGCCGAGGCTCACGATGTGAGGCCGCAGCCGGTCGAAGACGTAGGCGCGAGACCCGCCCGACGAGCTGGCGATGGCGGTGGTGGTAGTGCCGTCGACCGCGAGCTGCACCGGGGCGCCCAGCCGCGCGACCCACACGTCGGTGCCGTTCTGGAGCCAGTCGCTGTAGGCCACCAGGCCATATCCCTTACGGCCCCACCCCGTGCCCCACGAGTTCTGGATCCAGAAGCCGCGTTCCTCGAACCCGACGATGGCGAACGCATGGCCGCCGAGCTGGCGCCGCTCCCAGGGGATGATGCCGTCGCTGCCGACTCGATCCCACCCGGAGTGGACCACCGCGGTAGCGTAGAGAATCCCGACTTCGGCCAGCGCCGCGTGAAGTGCGACCAGGTCCCGGTGGTTCACCCGGAAATAGGCGCCGAGGGGACGCTTGCGCGCATCGGTCCAGCGCGTGGCCCACTGCGCGTCGGTCACTCCGGAGCGGTCCTTGGGCCAGACCTTGTCGGCGCAGGCGCCGTGCTTGTGCCAGCCCTTCATGGCGCCCCGCGCACTCGATCCGGAGTACTGCTCGCCGGGCCACTCGTCGTAGCGCTTCGCGAGGTTGTAGAACATGTGGGGGCTGGCGCAATCGGCCGATTTCGCGGGGCCGCGAGCCCGCAGCAGGAAATTGGCTACGGTCGCCAGGCCGAAGCCGGTGCAGGCGCCTTCGGCGCCCTGGTCGAGGATGGGCACGTCGTATTCGAGGTATTTCGCCAACGGGAGTTGGAGGGGTACTTCGACCAGCGTGGGCGTGAACATCAGATCGCGAAAATCGAGGGTATCGGGGCGCGCGTCGAGAATGGGACGGGCAGCGCTCCGCTTGGTGGTCGCCATGGGCATCGGGGTTGGAGTGAGTCGGTGCTTCCGGTCAGCTCAGCGTCCGATATACCACGAGACCGGGCGCGCGCAAGAGGAGCGAACGCCCGCGACCGGCTGCTAGCCGCGGGGCACGCCGTAGCCTCTTGCCATACCGGTCGCGGCCAGAACCATCAGCATGACCAGGACGGCCTGGAGAAAGCTGATCCGGGCAAACGCGGCCGCGGAGCGGGTGTCCGGCTGCTCGCCGCGTGCCAGCTGGAGGCGCCACCGGATCAACCCCATCATCGGGCCGAGCTCCAGCAGCAGAATGACCACGAGCAGCGCCATCTTGCCCCAGAACAGATGGTTGTGGAGGTAGTAGGCGCTTCCCTTCTCGAGACCGCCGAAGGCCCGGACCAGGCCGGTCCCGATCCACAGCAGGGCGGCGATCCCCCACCAGGAATCAGCGTAGAAGACTCGACGAAATCCGGCCGCATCGAGCCCGTTCCGGAGCGCGCGGCCCCGCGCCCAGACGGCGCCGAGGCCGACGCCGAGAGCAAGGAGATGCACAGCCGCGAAGAGCCAACGCATGAGCATCGAGGCCTCCTAGGTCAGAGCAGCTCGCCGACGGCTCGGTCGGCGTGAATGCTGGTCGTGTCGAGCAGGGGTACCCCGGGGTCGGCGCCATTCCGGAACAGGAGCGGCAGCTCGGTGCCGCCCAGAATCACAGCTTGAGCGCCTTCGTCGTCCCGTAATCGCTGGACGATCCCGAGTATCTGCTCGCCGGTTTCCGCTCGAAAGACGCCATGCACCAACTCGCCCATATATCGCTCGTGGATGTAGGCCTGCTCGTCCGGATGGGGAACGATCACCTCGATCCCGCGGCGGCCAAACACCTCGGGATAAAAGCGCGCCCGCATGGTGAAACCGGTGCCCAGTAAGGCCACCTTGGTGAGGCCGAGGGCCTCGGTGGCGGCGCAGGTCGCTTCGACAATGCTGATCAGCGGGATGGGCGAGCGTCGCTGGACGTCCTCGAATACGAGGTGGGGCGTGTTGGAGGCGAGGAGACCGACATCCGCGCCGGCCCGCGCCAGTTGCGCAACCGCGTCGGCCAGGTAATCGGTCGCGCCACCGAGGTCGTGCGCGCCGATCAGGTCCAGCAGCTTCGTGAGGTCGATGCTGTTGATCAGGATGCGGGGGTAGCTACCGTCCGGCCTCCGCTCGCGATAGCCCCGGATGATCAGCCGGTAATAGTCGATGGTCGACTCCGGCGCGATGCCTCCGACGATGCCCAGGATCTTCATGGGGATTGCGGCAGGGCTGGGTGCTACGAGAGAGCCCGGGCCGACGGCACCGCGTACCACAACACCGCGAGGAAATGGCAGGTGCTGCCGCCGAGGACGAACAGATGCCACACCATGTGGCTGTACCGCGGCCGGTCCCACACATAGAAGACCACGCCCGCGGTATAGAGCAGCCCACCCGCGGCTAGCAGGCCAATGGCGCTGCCGGGCAGCGCCGCGGCGAGCGGGCGCGCGGCGACCAGCGCGAGCCATCCCATCCCCAGGTAGAACAGGGTCGAAGCGTGGGGAAAGCGGAAGCCAAAACGCAGCTTGAAGAGGATGCCGATCGCGGCCAGACTCCACACCACCGCAAACAGCGGCCATCCCCACCCCCCACGGAGCACGCCCAGGGTGAACGGGGTATAGCTGCCTGCAATCAGGAAGTAGATCGCGCCGTGATCGACCACGCGAAGGACCTCCTTCGCGCGGCAGGGTGGGAGCGCGTGGTAGACGGTGGAGGCGGCGTACAGCGCGAGCAGGCTGACCGCGAACACGGTACAGCCGGCGATGCGCCAGGCATCTCCGCGCCCGACCGCGGTCGCGAGCAGGATCGGGACTCCGATGAGGCTCGCGAGGAGACCCACGCCATGGGTCATGGCATTCGCGAGCTCCTCGCGAAGAGACAGCGGACGGGTCAAGGTCAAGCCTGATCCTCGAGCACGAGAACGGTTGCCGCGGCGGAGGCGACTTCGTAATCTCCACCTTCGCCCCCAATCGCAACAAGGTGAGCAACCGGATCCTCTTCGTAGCTAACCGGTTCACCGGCGTGATCCTGCTAGTCGCGTCGGGCCGGCGGCGGTAGCTGCGTGCGGGGGCGGGCAGGGTGATGGTCCAGCGGGGTTGACGGCACGAACGTTCGTGCTATTATGGCCACATGACCAAGGGCGACACCACCCGCCAGACCATCCTCACCCACGCCGCCGGCCTCGCCAGCCAGGTCGGCCTGACCGGCCTGACGATCGGCGCCCTCGCCGATGACCTCAAGCTCTCCAAGAGTGGGCTCTTCGCCCACTTCCGATCCAAGGAAGCGCTGCAGATCCAGGTGCTGGACCACGCCTCGGCAAGGTTCGTGGAGCAGGTGATCCGACCGGCGCTGCGGCAGCCACGGGGCGAGCCCCGCATGCGGGCGCTGTTCGAGCGCTGGCTCGGATGGGAACAGGCGGAGGCGCTGCCGGGCGGCTGCGTCTTCGTCGCTGCCGCCACCGAGCTCGATGACCGTCCAGGTCCGGTCCGCGCCCGACTGGTCGAGCTCCAGCGCCAGTGGCTGGACGTCATCGCCACGTCGTTCCGCAAAGGGGTCGAGGCGGGTCGCTTCCGAACCGGCGCCGAGCCGGAGCAGTTCGCCCAGGATCTGTACGGCGTGATGCTGGCCTTCCATCATCACGCGCGCCTGCTGGCCGATCCCCGGGCCGAGTCGCGCGCCCGCCGTTCATTCGAGACACTGCTGCTCGCCGCCCGGAAATGACGTCCATCCGCTGGGCCGTGCGCGGGCTCCAGGCCGTCGCCCCCACTGCGGCTGCCCGGGTGGCTGAATGGCTCTTCTTCACCCCACCCCGTCCGCGCCGGGACATCCCCGATCCGCTCCGCGAGCTGCTCGCGACCGGCCGCCGCTTCGAGCTCAAGGTCGAGCGGCGGCGAGTCGTGGGATGGCAGTGGGGATGTGGCCCGGCGATCTACCTGGTGCACGGATGGGGGAG
>DASQPE010000313.1:0-24378 GCA_035644115.1 Gemmatimonadales bacterium | reverse complement strand
CTGCTTCCGTTCGAGTACGCGTTCGGGACCGAGGTCGAGTGGCTCTCGGCGCTGTGGGTCGGCTGGTGGCTGCTGCCGATCGGCTTCTGGCTGCGCGCCGCCGGCCTCGGCACTGGACCGGCGGTGATCCTGACGATCCTTCTGCTCCTCCTCGGGCTCACTGGGCTCCCGGCGCTGTTTCACGAGCCAGGCACGCCACTCCAGTGGGCCGCCGGTCTGGCAGGCGCCCTGTCCGGCTGGAGCCTCGCGCGACGGCAGGTCCGCTGAACCGAGCGCCCCGGGTTCTCACCCGGGGCGCTCTGGTTGCGGCCGCCAGCGATTCAGAGGCTCGGCACATCGGCTCAGGCTAGGCGGCGGGAACGGCTCAGACCGCGGCGAGACCTCCCAGAGCGCGCAGCGCCGCCTCTCCGTAGAACAGCCGGATGTACTTGGCCTGCTGCCCCGTGAGCCGGCGGACGGCCCAGGACAGGTGCACGAAGTGCGGCTCGTGCGGCGCAGCCAGCGGATGCATCCCGCATTCGGCAGGCAGGTGATTGCCCTTCTTGGTGTTGCACGTGCTGCAGGCGGTAACGCAGTTGGTCCACTCGTTGTCGCCCCCGCGGGAGAGCGGCACCAGGTGATCGCGGGTCAGGCACTCCCGGTGGCGCAGCTCGAGCTGGCTCCGGTGGCAGTACTGGCACCGGTAGGCGTCCCGGGCAAAGAGGAAAGTGTTGGTGACTTGGCGGCGGAACCGGCGGGGGACGTGGACGAACTTGACCAGGCGAATAATCGCCGGTTTGGGAAAGGCGAGCCGTTCGCTTCGGACGAGGTCTACCCCGTCCGATTCGACGATCTCAGCTTTCCCTTCGATCACCAGGCGCAGCGCACGCCGCACCGGGACCATAGTCAGGGGTTCGAACGAGGCGTTGAGCGCGAGACAGCGCACGAGATATCCCGTAACCGCAAGAGCCGTCAAATCCTAACGGGGCCCGCCCCGCCATGGCAAGGGAGCCGGGTAGCTAGCGCAGGAGACCTGCGATACGCTTGGCGACCGACACCCGGAGGCGCTCGCTGCGGGTGATGACGAGGACGGTGTCGTCGCCCGCCAGTGTGCCCATCACCTCGCTCCACCCAGCCTGGTCGAGTGCCGCGGTGACGGCCCCGGCCGACCCGGTCGCGGTCTTGAGCACGAGAAACGGGCCCACACCGTCCACGCTCACGACCAGAGCCGGCAGGACGTGGGTGAGGTCGGGCTTGAGATTGCCGTCGGTCGGGTGGGCGTAGTACGACCCATGCTGCTGGTCGCTCAGCTTGGCGAGCCCCAACTCCCGGATGTCGCGGGAGAGGGTGGCCTGGGTGACGTCATAACCCTCGGACACGAGGGCCTGACGAAGGTCTTCCTGGTTGGGGATGCGGCGCTCGCGCACGATCCGCAGGATCGCCGCCTGGCGTTGCACCTTCATGCTGCGCGCCCTCCAAACACCTGTCGCCCTCCCACGTAGGTCGCCACGATATCCTCCGCAACGGCGGCCAGCACCTGTTCGGCCGGCGATTCCTGTGAGTCGCGAGCACGCACGATCGCCAGGTCGCCCCACTTGCCGGGTGCCAGGCTCCCCACTTCGTCCGCCAGCCCAAGGGCTCGCGCGCCGTCCAGCGTGACGAGGGCGAGCGCGCGCTCCGACGAAAGGGCGCCCAGGGTACGCGCCGCGCGGGCTTCCGCCAGCAGGTCAAGACGGTCGACGCTCACGACCGAATCGGTGCCGAGCCCGATCCGAAGGCCGGCGGCGAGGAGGGGCCCGAGCGGCGCAGTGCCATGACCGTGCCTCAGATTGGAGAGCGGACAGTGCGCGACGGCAACGCCCGCGGCGGCGAGCCGAGCCACGTCCTCCCGGTCGACCTGCACGACGTGAATGCAGAGCGTGCGCTCACCCAGCACCCCGTGCTCCGCCAGCCAAGCGACGGGCGACCGGCCCGGCAGCGCCGGCAGCGGAATCCCCCGCCGGCGCCAGGCCTCGGCGAATGGGCCATCGGCCGCCCGCAGAAGCTGCGTCTCGGCTGGCGATTCGGCCAGATGTACGGCGACCGGCAGCCCTTCGGTCCGGGCCAGCTCGCCCACGCCGCGGTAGAGTGGACCGCTGACGGTGTAAGGCGCATGGGGCGATACGCCGAGTCGTACCCGGGAGGACTCGAAGCGGCGGAGCTCGGCGACCCGCGTCCGAAGTCCGTCCAGGCTCTCGCGCGCCTGATCAGGATGCGGCCCGAACACCTCCTGGTACGCGATGCCCGACCCACCGCACTCGGCGAGCGCCCGGATCACCACGCCGCGGTCCCCAGTGTCCGCGATGGTGGTGACGCCGCTCGCCCAGCAGTCGGCCAGCCCCCGCCTGGCCGCGGCGAGATACTCCTCGGTCCCGCACCGGTCCTTGAGCTCGCGCAGTCGCCGGATCCAGGCTGCGAAGTCGTCGTCCTCGACTTGGCCAGCGAAGCCGGTGAGCTCGAGGTGAGTGTGAACGTTGACGAAGCCGGGAACGATCGCGGCGCCGGGAAAGTCGCGCGCGAGCACACCCTCGGGCCGGGGGACGCCGGCGTCCGGTCCGACAGCCGCGATGCGGCCGTCCGGTCCGACGAGGACCGCGCCGTCCGGAATCGGTTGCCGATCGATCGGGAGGACCCAGCCGGCTGTGAGCCGGACGGCAGGCATCTCAGCCGGGCGGCTTGGTCCGCGAGGGCGGCGGTCCGCTGGGCGAAGGTGGTGGACCGGTCCCGCCCATCACGCCGGGCCCGGACGGCGGATCGGGGGCGGGCCGTCCGTCGGGCTGACCCAGTGGCGGAGTGGTGCCGCCGAGCGTGCCGGAGCGGGGCGGCGTGCCGGCGCCCGCGGCACCCGGCGCCCCCCCGCCCATCGGGGACGCCCCGTTGCCGCCGAGGTTGAACGGCGAGTGCACCGGGCAGAACTGGGTCGGCTCGGTGCCCGGGATGAAGGACTCGATGTAGTGGAGCTCTTTCGGGCAGAACGGGGTCGCCTTGTAGCCCGTGCTGCGATCGATGTCGAGCGCCGCCAGGCCTTCGGGCCGGGGCCACGCCGGCGGGATGGGGCGGCGGTCGTACACTTCTTTCATCATCGCGGTCCATGCCGGCGCCGCCAGAATCCCGCCCTGCGCGTTGCTCTTGATCTTCTGCGGCTGGTCGAACCCGATCCAGACCCCCGTCACCAGGTCGGGAGTGAACCCGATGAACCACACGTCGAAGCCGTCGTTGGTCGTGCCGGTCTTGCCGCCGGCGGGCGCGGGGAAGTTTCTCGCGGCTACCGCGGTGAACGCCGTCCCGTGACGTACCACGTCGCGCAGCGCGTCATTCATGAGCCAGGCATGGAGCGAGTCCATCACGATCTCGTTCCGGACCTGCGGCTGCCAGAGCATCTTGCCGCTGCGATCCTCGACCCGGAGAATCGCGTTGGGCACCGTGCGCACGCCGAGGTTGGCGAAGGTGGTATACGCCGCGATCATCTCGAGCGGGATGACGTCGGCCGAGCCGATGTGGATCGAGGGCACGGCGGGGACCTTGGTAGTGAGCCCGAACTTGGCGGCTTCGCCGATCACCGCCTGCTCACCCACCTCCATCCCCAGCTTCACGGCGACGATGTTGCGCGAGAGCATGAGCGCCCGCCGCAGGGTCATCGGCCCCTCGAACTCGAGATCGTAGTTCTGGGGCATCCACATGCCCTGGGGCGGCGGCAGCTCGACCGTGAGGGGGTCGTCGGTGATGACGTAGGACAGCGGGTAGCCGGCTTCGACGGCGGCCGAATAGACGATCGGCTTGAAGGTCGAGCCCGGCTGGCGCCGTGACTGGGTGGCGCGATTGAACTTGCTGTCGTCGAAGTCGCGCCCGCCCACCATGGCGCGGATGGCTCCGGTCTTGGCCTCGAGCGTGACCGCCAGGCCCTGGAGGTACGGCGTGGGAATGTTGCCGTGATCCTGGGGCGTGTCGGCATGAGCGTCGAGATACTGCCGGTAGGTCTGGTGGGGAAACTTGCCGTCGGCCCCGTCCTCGATCGCCTCGAGCCGGCTTTCGAGCGCGCGCTCGGCCGCCTGCTGCATCTCGAGATCCAGCGTGGTGTAGATCCGCAGCCCTTCCTTATAGAGGCCGGGACCGAACCGAGCATCGAGCTGCTGGCGGACGTACTCGACGAAGTACTCGGCGACACCGCTGAAGTCCGAGTGAGACGAGAGCAAGAGCGGGTACGCCTTCCACCGCTCAGCATCGCGCTCCGAGAGCTCGGCGTCGTCCCGGAGCAGGTTGATGATGGTGTTGCGCCGCTGGAGGTTGAGATTCGGGTTGCGGCGCGGGTTGTAGCGGGAGGGAGCCTTCGGGATGGCCGCCAGGGTCGCTGCTTCGGGAAGATTGAGCTCGCGCACCGACTTGCCGAAGTAGCGCTGGGAGGCAGTCTCGACCCCGTAGGCCCGGTTGCCCAGGTCGATCTGATTCAGGTAGAGCTCGAGAATCTTGTCCTTAGGGTACTTCCGCTCGATCTCGAGCGCGACCTTGACCTCCTTCAGCTTGCGCCGGAGCGACTTGTCCCGGCCGCTGATGTCCTCGGGCCAGAGATTGCGCGCGAGCTGCATGGTGATGGTCGAGAATCCCTCGGCAAAGCGCAGCTTGAACACATTGGCCTTGACCGCGCCGAAGACCCGGAGCCAGTCGATCCCCTGATGCTCGTAAAAGCGCTTGTCCTCGGTGGCGATGAACGCCGCCTTCACGTAGGGCGACATCTCCCCCAGCGGCACGACGGTCCGCCGCTCGAGACCGAGGTCGGTAATCAGCCGGCCGTCGGCGGCGTAGACCTTGGCCGCCTGGTTGGGGTCGTACTGGTCCAGCCCCTCGATCGAGGGGCAGGTGTTCCCGGCGCAGGCGCCAGTCCAGGCCGCGAGGGCCACCGCGACGACCAGAGTAACGAGTGCGACGAAGCCGACGAGAACGCCGCGCCGGAGCCGGGGCGTACGCCAGGCCCGGGCGAAGGGCGATATGAGGCGGCGGAGCATGTCCCGAAGGTAGCGGGGAGGACGGAGCTACAAAAGCGTGAGAGGTGAGAGGTCAGAGGTGAGAGGGACCGGCCCCTCTTACCTCTTACCTCTCACCTCTTACCTATGTACGCTTTTGGCCATGCCTGACCTTCTCCAGACATACGCCGACCGCGGGTTTCTCCAGGATGCGACCCCGGGACTGGCCGCACGGCTGCAGCAGGGTCCCGTCACCGCGTACGTGGGCTTTGATCCGACCACCGACTCGCTGCACGTCGGAAGCCTGGTGCCGGTGATGGGTCTTGCGTGGCTCCAGCGCGCGGGCGGGACGCCGATCGTGCTGGTGGGCGCGGGCACCGCCATGGTGGGCGACCCCAGCGGAAAGCGCCAGGAGCGGCCGGTGCTCGACCTCGAGCAGATCGACGCGAACGCCGCGGCGATCCGATCGCAGCTGACCCGGTTCCTGCGGTTTCAGGGGCCCGGTGACGACCCCAAGGAGGCCCTCAACTTCGCGCGCATGCGCAACAACGCGGACTGGCTCCGGCAAGTCACCCTGATGGAGTTCCTGCGCGACACCGGCAAGCATTTTACGCTGAGCTACATGCTCCAGAAGGAATCGGTGAAGAGCCGGATGGAGACCGGGATCTCCTACACCGAGTTCAGCTACATGCTGGTGCAGGCCTACGACTACTGGCACCTGTTCCAGACGGAAGGCTGCGAGCTCCAGATCGGCGGGAGCGACCAGTGGGGCAACATTACTGCCGGGATCGAGCTCGTCGCGCGACGGGAACGGCGCGAAGTCCACGGGGCAGTCTTCCCGCTGATCGCGACCGCCTCCGGGACCAAGTTCGGCAAGAGTGAAGGCGAGAACGTGTGGCTCGATCCGGCCCGGACCAGCCCGTACCGGTTCTACCAGTTCTGGCTCAACGCCGACGACCGGGACGTCGAGCGCTATCTCAAGCTCTTCACCTTTCTCGAGCTCGACGCCATTGAGCGGATCATGGGGGAGCAGAGCAGCGACCCGGCCCGCCGGCCGGCGCAACGCGCTCTGGCCCGCGAGGTGACCCGGCTGGTCCATGGGGAGGAAGAAGGAGAAAGAGCGCAGGCGGCTAGCGAGGCACTGTTCGGCCGGACCGCCGGGCCGGTGGACTCCGGCGACGCCGCGCTGCGGGTGATCGCGGAGAACAGCGACATCCCGATCCATGCGATCGAGCAGACCGAGTTCGGGGACCGCATGCCGCTGGTGGACCTGCTCATCCGCTGCGGTCTGGCGTCCTCCAAGGCCGATGCGCGGCGAGGCATTCAGGGGCGCGGCTTCTACATCAATGACGAGCAGGTGAACGACGTGAGCCGGTGGCTCACATCCGACGACTTCGGCGGGCGGGATTGGGTGCTGCTACGGAAGGGGAAGAAGAACTACGTGAAACTGGTGCTTAGGTAAGAGGTTAACAGGTAAGAGGTAAGAGGGGTTGTCCCGCTCACCTCTTACCTCTCACCTCTTACCTGTTCACCACCGGCTCCGCCGGCTCCCGCCGCCCGGCTTCGCTCCCAGCAGCCCGAAAAGCCCCCGCACCACCTCCCGCCCGATCGTCCGCCCGATCGAGCTGGAGAGCGCCCCGACTACCGCGCCCGCGGCCACGCCGGCGATCGTCTTCGCGGTCTTGCCGGCCCCCTGCCCTCCCCCGGCGGCGGTTGGCGCGGCCGGCGCCGTGCGTTCCATGCGGCTGGCCAGCATCTCCCGGGCGCTTTCCCGATCGATCGCCTGCCCGTACTCGGCGAGCCAGGGCGACTGCCGGATGTCCGCCTGCAGCTCATCCGGCGTGAGCGGCGCCATCCGGGACGCGGGTGGCACCAGGCGGGTCGCGACGACGGGCGTTGGCGCACCTCGGGCGTCGAGCACGGTCACGACGGCTTCGCCGATGCCGAGAGACGTCAGCGTTTCGCCCAGATCGTAGAACGTCGTCTTGGGAAAGGTCCGAACCGTCGCCCGCAAGGCGGCTTCGTCGTTCGGCGTGTGAGCGCGCAGCGCATGCTGCACCCGGTTGGAAAGCTGCGCCAGGACGTCGTCCGGTACGTCCTTCGGCGTCTGGGTCACGAAGAACACTCCGACTCCCTTCGAGCGGATCAGCCGGACCACCTGCTGAACCTGCTCGAGAAAGGCCTTCGACGCATCGGCGAACAGCAGGTGGGCCTCGTCGAAGAAGAACACCAGCTTCGGCTTCGGCAGGTCGCCGGCCTCGGGCAGGTTGTGGTAGAGCTCGGCCAGGAGCCACATGAGGAAGGTCGAAAAGAGCCGCGGCTTGTCCTGTACGTCGGCGAGCTCGAGGCAGGTGACCACGCCGCGCCCGTCCGACGTCGTCTGCAGCAGTTCCTTCACCTGAAACTCGGGCTCGCCGAAAAACGCCTCCGCGCCCTGTGCGCCCAACTCCACCAGCTTGCGCAGCAACACCCCCACCGACGCCGGAGACATCCCACCGTACGTCGCCAGCTCGGGCTTGCCCTCGTCCGAGCCGAGGAACTGGAGCACGGCCCGCAGATCGGCCAGATCGAGCAACGGGAGACCCTTGTCGTCGCAGTACTTGAACACCATTGCCAGGACCCCGGCCTGAGTGTCGTTGAGCTCGAGCACCTTGGACAAGAGCAATGGCCCGAACGAGCTGACGGTGGCCCGGAGGGGGACTCCCAGCTTGCCGGAGAGGCTCACGAACTCCGTGGGCGATCCGCGGGGCTGCCACTGGTACCCGACGTCCTTGGCACGCGCCGAGACCCGATCGCTCGCCTCGCCGGGCTGCGCGATCCCGGACAGGTCGCCCTTGATGTCGGCCGCGAACACCGGCACGCCGGCCGCCGCGAGCTGCTCGGCCAGAAGCTGGAGCGTCCGGGTCTTCCCGGTGCCGGTGGCACCGGCGATCAGGCCGTGGCGGTTCATGATCGCCAGCGGAATCCGGACCTTGGGCTCGGGGTGCACCGTAGCTCCCTCGAGGGCGGCGCCAAGCACCACGGAGGGGTCGGGGAAGCCGTAGCCGGCGGTGAGCGTGTCGGCGAAAGACATAGGGGCGGTAAGAGGTGAGAGGTAAGAGGTGAGTGGTACGAGGGTACGGTCCGCGCTAACGTGAGCCGCGTGGCGCTGAACCTACCCGCTTCGTTCGCTAGTGCGCGATCACACGAGCTTGCTGGCGCAGGAGGCCAACACCGTGGTGCGGCTGGTATTCAGGGCTACGAGATACCACTGGAAGCCCTGGGCCGCAACCCTTTTTTACCAACTTCAGCGTTCTTCCCTCTCCGTCCAACTCAACATCACCGAGGGTTACGGCCGCCGGCTGCCCGGCCCCTTCCGCAACCATCTCGAGATCGCCTACGGCTCGGCCTTGGAAACAGCTGACTTGCTCCGACTCTTAACGGAGGAAAACATCGTGCCCGAGGAGCTCGCAGGTGAAGCGCAGGCGCATTGCACCCGCTGTCAGAAGCTGATCCGCGGCCTTCTCAAACGGCTGGGCGACCGCCGCTAGCCCGGCACTTCCCTCGCTCCTCTCCCTCTCACCTCTCACCTCTTACCTCTTACCTCTCACCGCCTCCAGCACTTCCCCCACCCGTTCCAGCTCGGCCGGAGTGTTGTACAGGTGCGGGCTCAGGCGCACGACTCCCTCGCGCACGGTGCCGACAATCCCCGCCGCCTTGAGAGCGCGATAGGCTCCGGCGGCATCGGGCAGCTGCAGACAGACGATCGCCGAGCCATGAGCGCCGGTCGGTGAGGCGACCCGCACTCCGGCGCTCGCCGCCCAGGCGAGTACCGGCTGAGTGACCGCGCGAAGGTAGGCGCTGATCGTCTCGATGCCGACGTCGAGCAGGAGCCCGACCGATGCATTGAAGGCCGCGAAATCCTGGTACGGCAGAGTGACCAGCTCGTAGCGGCGGGCATCGGTTCGGAGCGTGGTATCGTAGCGGGTGAGGTGGGTCAGGTCGTCGGTCCCCGCGAACGCGAGCCAGCCGACGTCAGCCGGCGCGATGGAGGCGATGAGCTCGCGCCGCACGTACACGAACCCCGACCCCCAGGGGGACAGGAGCCACTTCTGACCGCCGCAGGCGAGCAGATCCACCGGGGTCTTGCGCACGTCCACCGGCAGCTGCCCGACGGCCTGAATCGCGTCGACGACGAGATAAGTGTCGGTCATGCGGGTCACCCGCGACAGCCCTGCCAGGTCGACCGTGTAGCCGTTGGCAAACTGGGTGAGGGACACCGCGAGCACCCGCACCCGCGGATCGGCCACCCGTTGCAGCATGTAGGCCTCGTCCGGCCAGCCCTGCGCCGTCGTCGGCACCAGCTCGACGACCACCCCGCGGTCGCGAAGGGCGAGCCAGGGATACACGTTGGCCGGGAACTCGCGGTCGCTCACCAGAACGATGTCGCCCGGCTCGATGGGGAGCGATCGGGCGGCGAGGTTCAGGCCGTAGCTCGTGTTCGGGGCCAGCGCGATCTCGTCGGGCTCGGCGCCGATGAGCGCCGCCGCCAGGCGGCGGGACTCGGCGAGCGTGCCGAACATCGCCTTTTCGGACAGTCGGTGGGGAGCGGCGCGGAGCGCGGCGAACTGCTCGATGACCCGTCGGGTGCGCTCAGGAAGGGGGCCGATTCCGGCGGCGTTCAGATAGATGGTGTCCGCGGTCCAGGGAAACTCGCTGGAACGAAGGGTCAGAGGTGAGAAGTGGGAGGAGGTAAGAGGTGAGAGGTGAGGGGTGAGAGGGGTGACTGAGCCGGCCCCACCCACATCGCCCGCCTCATGCCCGCTAGCCGCTCGATCGTCCCTCTTACCTCTCACCTCTCACCTCTCACCTGTGTGTCCGTTCCGAGCAGAAACCGTCCTCCGGGCGCCACCGGGTAGGCATTCTGCGGGTCGCCCACGCTGGGGGTGTACGGGGCCAGCCTTCGAGCGAAGAGGGCTGCCCCAACCCCGAGCCCAACCCGGCCCACTCCAAGGCGAAACAACCCGTCGCACCGCCCGTGGTCCCCAGCCACCGCAAGTGCGCTTCCCGCAGGGAACTCCAGCCCCGAGCCCGGGCGTTGGTCCCTTAGCGGGAGCAGCGTCACTGCAGATTTTGGCGTGGTCACGCTACAACTCCAATGTGGCACTCGGATTGCAAGGTTAGGGGATCGTCCTTGGCTGGGGCAAGCCGATGAAAGCAAAAACCCAGTTTTCGCTGGTCCTGAGCGGGGGAGGCCTGAAGGGCCTCGCCCACATCGGCGTGTTCCGGGCCCTGGAAGAGTGCGGCCTCGTGCCGGACCTCGTGGTCGGGTCCAGCATGGGCTCGCTCATTGGAGCGGCCTGGGCCTGCGGGATGACGACGGAAGAGATGACGGCGCGCGCCCTTCGGGTCGAGCGCCGTCACGTTTTCAGGGTCGCGCACACCGACATGGCGCTCCGGCGGATGCTGTCTCCCGCGGTCTACCGTCGTGAGCCTCTGGAGACGCTGATCCGGAGCATCGTGGGCAGCTGCACGTTCCAGGATCTCCGCCACCGGCTGCTGGTCAGCACCGTGGATCTCGGATCGGGGCGCCAGTTCGTGTGGGGAGGCTCCGCGACCGAGACCGCGCCGCTGGTGGACGTCGTGTTCGCTTCCTGCGCGCTGCCGGGGATCTTCCCGCCTCACGAGATCGACGGCCGTCGCTATGTCGACGGCGCCATCATCGAGAACCTGCCGGTCCGGGCGGCCACTGCCGCCGCACCCTGGCCGATCGTGGCGGTGAACGTGGCGGCGACCAGCGTGGAGCGCGCCGGGACCGAGGTCGCCGGCTTCGCCGCAACCTACATCCGCGGACTCGAGATCGTGATGCAGACCCAGATCGAGGCCAGTCTGCGGAACTGGAGCGGGCCGCCCCTGGTGCTGATTCAGCCCCCGGTCGCCCATGTCTCGATGTTCGCGTTCGATCGCACCGCGGAGCTGGTGGAGGCCGGTTACCGGGCAACCCTGGACGCGCTGCAGCTCCTGGGCGGGCGGCTCGACCGAATCGCCGAGGCCCCCCACCCACGCTGGGCGCCCGCGGACGAGCACCCGATCCGCCCCTCGACTGCGTTCGCGGTGCTGCCGGCGGAGCCCAAGACGGCGGCGTGAACTGCAGTGAGAGGTAAGAAGAAGTCAGAGGGGGACTCCGTGTGGGCGCGGAGCCCCCTTCTTACGTCTCATTTCTCGCTCCCGTCTCGCCTGCGATCTCCGCCAGATCCGTCGCCACTCTGTCCCAGTTGTAGTACCGCTCGACCTCCCGCCGGCCGGCGTCGCCCAGCCGCTGCGCCAGCTTGCGGTCGCGCAGCAGCAGCCGGATCGCATCCGCCACCTGGGCCGGCCGTTCCGTCTCCACCAGCAGACCGGTTTCGCCGTCGCGCACGGTCTCCGGCACGCCGCCGCTGCGGCCCGCAATCACCGGCCGGCCCGAGCTCAGTGCCTCCGCCAGCGCGATGCCGAATCCTTCCCCGCTCAGCGGGCTCCGGCGGGACGGCCCCACGTACACATCGGCCAGATTGTAGAGCGCAGGCAGATCGGCGTCGGGAACGCCGCCCAGCAGCCGAACCCGGTCATCCAACCCCAGCTCGGCCACCAATTGCTCGAGATCTCGGCGCCCCTCGCCGGTGCCGGCGACCGCGTAGCGCACGTCGGTCTCCTTTCCATCCAGCAGGGTCAGCGCCCGCAAGACGGTGTCGATGCCCCGGTGCGGAGCGAGCCGTGACACCGACAGGACCCAACGACCGCCGCGCAGCCCGTAGCGGTCACGCACGCTCTCGGTCGGCATGCCAGGCCGGAAGAACGCGGGATCGGTTCCCAGCGGCACCAGCCGCACCCGGTCGGCGCCAGGCTCGAGCTCGAGCTCCCGCAGGAGCGACTGCGCCAGCCCGCGGGTCCACTCGCTGTTGGCCACCAGCGCGGCCGCGGCTCCGAGCAAGGCACGCGCAGTGCGGCGTTTTATCGCCGACCGGTGCACCTGGTGCTGCAGCACCAGGAGGTCGGCGCCGTGCAGCAGAAGGCCGAACGGGGTTCCAACCCGCTCGAGAGTCCACTTCGCCGGATAGCCGGAGGGGTGGATGTCGCCGCACCAAATGAAGCGGGCGCGATGCGAGCGGGCGAGGACGGCCGCCCGCCGGGCCCAGAGCAGGAGCCCCTGCAGCGTCTTGAGCCGTTTGGCGGGGAGGGGGAGCCGGTCCACCGGAGCCAGGAGCGTACCGTCAACGTCGGCGGCGTCCGGATGCGAAGCGGTGGACACCACGATGCCCGAGGGATACCGCCGCGCGATCTGGTACATCCATCGGGCGACCCCGCCCCCCATCGGCGGGAAGGCCAGCGTGAGGAGCAGGTCGGAGGGCACCGGCGCGCTTAGGCGAGGGATCAGCGGTGCAGGGTGTACGGCGAGGGAGACGGCGCGGCGGGTTCCGTCGTTGCGTCGGTCCACCGGGTGCCGTGCACCACCTGGAGAAGAACGGCCAGTCGGTGCATCAGGGTATGCTCCGACAGGGCGCGCCGCCGGCCGGCCGCCGCAATTGCTTCGGCCGAGGACCCATCGTGCAGGGCGGCCCGGACCAGCTCCTTCAGCTCACGCTCGTCCCGGGCCACCAGCACCTCGCGGCCGGGCATGAAGTTGAGGGTCAGGTCGGCGCATTCATCGGTTACCTGCGGCACTCCGATGGCAGCCAACTCGAAAAGGCGGCGGTTGCAGCCCTCGCCCGCCAGGGCAGCATCCTCGCGGTGCAAGTTCATTGCGACCGTCGCGCCGGCATAGGCACGCACGTAGTCGGCCAGGCTCAGTCGCTCCCCGCGGCAGTAGTCGCGGAGCATGGTCCGACGCCACCCCGGCCCCCAGACGGCCAGACCAAACTCCGCGAGCGATGCCAGCAGACGCTCACGATGTGGAGTCGCCCGGCCGGCGAAGACGACGTTGGCCCGGAACTGGTCGCGCGAGCGCATGGGGCGGCACACCGATGGATCGCAGCCGTCCGGGAGATACGCCACCTGCGGGAGGGTCGCGTTGGCAAGCGCCGATCGTGCGGTGGTGGAGGCGACGAACAGCGCGTCGTACAAGGCGCCCACCTGGGCGAGCCGCGCCCGGCGATTGGGCGGAATCTCGCCGGTCGCCCACAGCACCCACCGGGCGGAGGACGCGCGCCGCAGGGCCGTGACCGTGTCCGCCTCGATCGGGAGGTCGTCGAGTACCAGGACCAGCTCCGGCTCCTGCCGAGCCATCGCGCGGCGCAGGCGCGGCGCGAGGGTGGGGATGCCGAGCAGCCGGCCCCAACCGTGACCGTAGTCGAGATCGACCAGGTCCACCTGACAGCCCAGCCGTTCGAGCGCCCGCCGATACAGCTGAGGATGAGTGAACGAGTCGGCGCCGCCGGCGGCCACCAGGAGCACGCGGGCGTCGAACCGCGCGGCCACTATCCGCGCCTCGGGGTCAGCAGGGCAATGGGGAGCACGACCTCCTCCGGCGAGACGCCGCCATGGAGAAACGCCCCGCGGTAGCGGGCCTGATACTCGCGGAGCTTCGTGGGATACACGAAGAAGCGGTCGCCGGTCGCCAGCAAGAGGCGGGTCCCCGGGGTCCGCGACGGCAGCCCGAAGCTGGGCAGGTCGTCCACGCTGAGGGCCGCTTCCGGGTCCTGAGCCCGCAGGTCCTCGCCGAACTTGTAGCGCAGATTCGACGTAGTGTCGCGCTTGGCATACACGGTCGCCGGCGTGTGGCAGTGGATCGAGCCGTGGTCGGTCGTCAGCAGCACGGGAACGCCCCGGCGCTCGGCCTCGCGGAGCGCGTCCCAGAGCGGGGACCGCTCGAACCAGGTCCGGGTCAGGCTCCGGAGCGAGGAAGCGTCGCGCGCGACCTCGTAGAGCGTGAGGTTTTCGGTGCGGCCGTGGGTAAGCTGGTCGATGAAGTTGAAGACCAGCGCGGTGACGCCGTCCTGCGCGAGGTGGCCCGGCAAGCGCTTGAGCAGGCTCTCGCCGTCGGCCGAGGTGAAGACCTTCTCGTAGCGGACGGGGACGTTCCGGCCACAGACGTCGCGCAGCTGCTCCACCAGGAGCTCGGCCTCGTGGGCGTTCAGACTCGCCTCGTCCTGCTCCATCCACCACTGGGGATAGCGCTCGGCGATCTCGGCCGGAAAAAGTCCGCTGAAGATCGAGTTGCGGGCAAACGGCGTGGCCGTCGGCAGAATGGAGAAGTAGTGCGCGCTCTCCACGTCGAACAGCCGGGCGATGATCGGACGAAGCATGGCCCACTGGTCGAGCCGGAGACAGTCCACCACCACCAGCATGGCTCGGCGATGCCCCTCGAGCAGGGGCCGAAGGAACTCGGCGCCGATGTCCACCGAGAGCGGAGGACGGTCGGTGCGGGCATCGTGCAGCCAGCTCGCGTAGTTGCGGCGGAGGTAACCCGCGAAGTCGGCACGCAGGCTGTCCTGCAGGGTGCGGAGCGCGTCCTGCAAACCGGGCTCATCGGCCTCGCCCAGGCGGACCTCCCACTCCGCCAGCTCGACCACCAGCTCGACCCACTCGCGCCAGGCCATGGGCGCGCCGCGGCGGGACTCGAGGTCGCGGAACCGGTTGGTGAAGTCGCGCGAGAGCCGCTGTTGGCGGATCCGGTCGCCCTCGAGCAACCGGGTCACGACCGAAAGAATCTGGCGGGGGTTGACCGGCTTGGTGAGATAGTCGGACACCTCGGCGCCGATCGCGTCGCGGAGCGTATCCTGCTCCTCGCTCTTGGTGACCATGACAACGGGGAGGGCATGGTCCATCGAGCGGATCGACTGGAACAGCTCCAGACCGCGCCGGCCCGGCATCTGCTCGTCCAGGAGCACGACGCCGTAATTCTGGCGTTGCAGCAGCACGATCGCATCATCGCCATGAGTGGCGGTTTCGACCGTGAAGCCCTGCTCCTGCAAGAAAAGAATGTGGGACGTGAGGCTCTCGACCTCATCATCCACCCAAAGGATGCTCCTGGGGCGGGTCATGGGGGAAAGGTAGGCTCCCGGGAAGGGCTGCACAACGCGTCAGGCCAAGCACTTGGGCGCTGGCAACACCTCTCCGGGCTCCGTACATTCCCGGAGTGAACCTCATCGTTCTCTCGCCTCACATCCTCGCCGTTCGGTTTGGTTCGCTCGGCGATGTCCTGCTGACCACTCCGCTGTTCCGGGCGATCCGCCAGCGGCATCCGCAGGTGCGGATCAGTGTGTTGACTCGCCGGCGCTATGCCCCGCTCCTGGCGGATAACCCCCGGGTGGACGACGTCATCGGGCTCGCGCCGGGCGACTCGATGCTCCCCCTCGCCGCCCGCCTCCGGGCAACCCGCTTCAACTATTTTCTGGATCTGGAGAACAGCCCGCGGACCCGGCTGCTTCGGCTGCTGGTGCCCGGTCACTGGCGGACGGCGCCGCAATACCGGCTGGCCCGCACGCTCCTGATCCGAAGCAAGCAGAACCATTACCCGGAAGACGTGACCGTGGCGGAGCGATACTTCGATGCGGCGGCGGACCTCGAGATCGCCCCGGACGGGGCTCCGGCCGAGTTCTTCCTGAATCCGGAGACGGAGCAGCAGACGGAGGCCTGGCTGGCCCAGGCAAACGTGGGCAAGCAGCACCCGTTCGTCGCGTTCGCGCCGGGCGGATCGCAGGCGACCAAGCGCTGGCCGCTGGAATACTGGATAAAGCTGGTGCGCCGCGTGGCCTCGACCGGCGCCGACGCCGTGATGGTAGGCGGACCCGACGACACGATGATCGCCGCGGAGGTGGCCGCGCGGAGCACGACGCGGGCGGTGAACGCCGCCGGGGTGCTGTCGCTGCAGGGGACCGGCGCCCTGCTCAAGCGCGCGGCGGCGCTCGTCACCGGGCATACCGGCGCGATGCACATGGCGGCGGCGCTGGGCACGCCACTGGTCGCGCTGTTCGGGCCCACGGTCCGTGCGTTCGGCTATCATCCGTACAACGCTGGTCGCGCCTTCGTGCTGGAGCGCAACCTTTCCTGCCGCCCCTGCAGCGCCGCGGGCGGCCCCGAGTGTCCCCTAGGGCATCACCTCTGCATGCAGGAGATCCAGCCGGACGCGGTATACACGGCCCTCTGCCGAGCGCTCACGTGAGCTGGGCGTCACCGCTGCTGGCAATGCTCCCCCAGACGGCGCGCGGACCCCGCCGTGACGGCATCTTCGCACTCTGGATGACGGTGCGCGTCGCGCAGGATCTGTTCGCCGAGCCACCGCCCGCCGAGCGAGCCCACCGGCGTCGGGTCGTGGCGTTGAGTCACCGACTCTCGAGCCTCATGGTGCCGGCGCCGCTCAAGCGGGCGCTCGCGGCTGCGATGGCCGACCTGGAAGGCGGGGACCAGTTGGCGGCCGCTCAGGCCCTGAGTCAACTGGTAGCTCCGGCGCGGGAGGGGGCCGGCCCGGATGCGGGCGACGCGCTGGCGCAGGCGGCCCGAGCCGCCAAGACCGCGCTCCGGCGTGCGTGACAACTGAAACCGCAGAGGCGCAGAGGGCACAGAGAACCCCCAACTGCAAACCACGGAAGCGCGGAAACACAGAGTAAGACATCTTATTGTTGGTTTCTCTCCGTGCCTCCGTGGTTCAAATGCACTTCTCTGTGCCCTCTGCGCCTCTGCGGTGAAAAAGAAAAATGCTGGACGGCGGTTGAACGCCGCCCTATGTTTGGGCAACTTCGGTAGCCGCAAGGAGTTCGTTGATGGCTGGCCATAGCAAATGGAAGCAGATCAAGCGTAAGAAGGCGGTGACGGACTCACGGCGCGCCTCAGCGTGGACCAAGATCATCCGCGAGATCACCGTCGCGGCCAAGGCCGGCGGGGGCGACCCCGGCGGCAACCCCCGGCTCCGGTTGGCGATCGACTCGGCCCGCGCCGTCAACATGCCCAAGGAAAACATCGAGCGAGCGGTCAAGAAGGGCACCGGCGAGCTCGATGGAGTGTCGTTCGAGGAGCTGACCTATGAGGGATACGGCCCCGGAGGGGCTGCGATCTTTATCGAGGTCACCACCGACAACGCCAACCGCGCGGTGGCGGAGATCCGCCATGCCTTCAGCCGGAACGGCGGCAACCTCGGCGCGTCGCACTCGGTCGGGTGGATGTTCGATCGCAAGGGGCAGATCTATCTCGATGCTACCCGGCAGGACGAAGATGCCACCCTCGAAGCCGCGCTCGAGGCCGGGGCTGAGGATTTCAGCCGCGAGGGCGACCAGTACGTGGTCACGACGTCGCCCGCCGCGTTCCACGCGGTGCAGGACGCGCTCCGGACCCGCGGCATCGCGATAGAGTCGGCGGAGCTCGCCATGCTGCCGAAGAACACGGTGAAGGTGGAAGGGGCGGACGCGGAGCGGATCCTCAAGCTGGTCGAGGCCCTGGAGGAGCTGGAGGACGTGTCGAAGGTCTTCTCCAATTTCGATATCGACGCCGCGCAGCTGGCAGAGGCCGAAGCCTGATCCGAGCAACCCCGTGAGGGTGCTCGGCATCGACCCCGGCACCGCGGTCCTGGGTTTCGGCGTCGTGGAGTCGTCGCCGGGATGCCCGGCCCGGCTGGTGGAGTGCGGCATCCTGGTAACGAAGGCGCGCGACCCCCTGCCCTCCCGGTTGCGCATAATTCACGACGGCATCACGGCACTTCTGGCCCGGCACCGTCCCGACGTCATGGCGATCGAGACCGTGTTCTATGCCCGCAACGTCCGCGCGACGATGGTGATGAGTCACGGGCGCGGGGTTGTCCTGCTCGCGGCGGAGGAGGCCGGCGTGCCGATTACGGAGTACACCCCGGCAATGGTAAAGAAGTCGGTGGTGGGCCGGGGGGCCGCGCTCAAGCCCCAGGTGGGCTACATGGTGGCGCAGCTGCTCCGGCTCAGCCGGGCGCCGGAGCCCGCGGACGCTGCTGATGGAGTGGCGCTCGCGCTGACTCATCTGCTCGTCGCCGGCCGGCGCGCCGGAGCGCAGCCCCTGCTGGGCGTGCGATGATCGCGAGCGTGACCGGTATCCTGGCGGATCGCGAGGGGGAAACCGTCGTGGTGCAGACGGACGGGGGGGTCGGGTACGCCGTCACGGTACCGCTCGGGGTCTTCGAGCGCCTCCCGTCGCGCGGGGCGCGAGTGAGCCTCCACACCGAGCTGGTCGTTCGGGAAGACGGCTGGGCGCTTTACGGCTTCGACCGGGCCGGCGATCGGGTGATCTTTCAACGGTTGCTGGGCGCCAGCGGGTTCGGGCCGAAGCTCGCGCTGGCGGTGCTCTCGGCGCTCGGCCCCGACCGCACGGTGCGCAGCATCCGGGATCGCGACATCGCCGCGCTCAGCACGGTGAACGGCATCGGCAAGAAAAAGGCGGAGCGGCTCGTGCTCGAGCTGCGCGATCGCTTCGACGACATCGCGGCAGCCCCGGCGGAGCGGCCGCCGTCCGGGTCCGACCAGGCGGTGCGGGCCCTGGTCGCGCTGGGCTACTCCTCCTCGGCAGCGGAAGAGGCGGTGCGGAGCGCGCTTTCCAACGGAGCGGAGGGCGACACGGCGGCGGTGGTGCGGCGGGCGCTCCAAGCCCTGACGGGCAGCAAGAAGTAAGAGGTAAGAAGTGAGAGGTAAGAGGGTAGGCCCTCTCACCTCTCACCCAAGAAGGAGTTTGGCGTGATGACGTTGCCCGCCGTGACTGCGGAATGGAACTGCCCTCGCTGCGGGACGACGAACCGCAAGCTCGTGCCGCTCGGCACGGTCCGTACCGTGGACCGCTGCGCCCACTGTGGCGCGACCCAGGAGATCGAGCCCGGTGGGCGACCAATTGTTCGGTGGACGGCGGTGCGAGGTAACTAGGCGGTAAGAGGTAAGAGGTTATCTCTCACCTCTCACGCAGTCTCGAGGTCCCATGACCCGTCTCCAGATCACCACTCCCGACGCTCTCCCGGACGAGCCGGCCGCCGAGGCGGCGCTGCGCCCGTCGCGGCTGGACGAGTTCGTGGGGCAGGCACAGGTGAAGGCATCGCTCCAGATCGCCATCGACGCGGCCCGGGCGCGCCGGGACACCCTGGATCACATTCTCTTCTTCGGCCCGCCTGGGCTGGGAAAAACCACGCTCGCGATGCTGATGGCGCGCGAGATGGGCGTGCAGCTCCGCACCAGCTCGGGCCCGGTGCTGGAAAAGCCGGGAGATCTGGTCGGCCTGCTGACCGGCCTTGGCCCCGGAGACATGCTCTTCATCGACGAGATCCATCGGCTGCGCCCCACCCTGGAGGAGTACCTCTATCCCGCCATGGAGGACTACCGGGTGGACGTCCGGATCGCGGACGGCCCCAACGCGCAGACCATTCCGATGGCGCTGGAGCACTTCACCCTGATCGGCGCCACCACTCGTTTCGGCCAGCTGACGCCGCCGATGCGGGCCCGCTTCGGCATCGTGGAGCGGCTGGGCTTCTATCCGGAGGCTGATCTCCGGACTATCGTGACCCGCTCGGCGGCGATCCTCAAGGTGCCCATCGACGAGCACGGCACGGTCGAGATCGCGCGCCGGAGCCGAGGCACCCCGCGGGTGGCGAACCGTCTCCTGCGGCGGGTGCGAGACTTTGCCCAGGTGCGGGCCGGCGGCTCGATTACCGGGTCGGTGGCGACGGACGCGCTGGGCCGGCTCAACGTGGACGAGTCGGGGCTGGACGAAATGGACTTGCAGATCTTGCGCACTATCATCGAGAAGTTCGCCGGCGGCCCGGTGGGCCTCGGTACCATCGCGGTGGCAATCGGGGAAGACGCGGGCACCCTGGAGGAAGTGTACGAACCGTTCTTGATTCAGCAGGGCTTGCTCGAGCGGACCCTGCGCGGCCGCTGCGCCACCCCCCACGCCTATCGACGATTCAACCTCACGCCACCCTCTAGTCAGGCCGCCCTGTTTTGACCGACCGGCCGTACACAGCGTCCGACTTCGACTACGAGCTCCCGGCGGAGCTCGTTGCGCAAACGCCCAATGACGAGCGGACCGCGAGCCGTCTGCTTATGGTCCGGCGGACAGGCGGACAGGCGGAGAGCCCATCCCTGCTCGAGGACCTCGTCTTCACCGATCTGCTGACGCTGATTCCGGCCGGCGACCTCCTGGTGCTCAATACCACGCGGGTGCGGCCCGCTCGGCTGCTCGGCCTTCGGCCGTCGGGGGCCCAGGCCGAGGTGCTGCTGATTCGCCCGGCGGCGGACGGGACCTGGCTCGCCTTGGGGAAACCAGGCAGCGCGCTCGAGCCCGGCAAGCGGATCCAGCTCGAGCCGGACACCTGGGTCGAGACGGTCGAGGTCCTCGCGGACGGACACCGCCGGGTCCGGCTCGTGGGTGCCAGCGCGGAAGAGGTGATGCGCCGCAGCGGGCGGGTGCCGCTCCCGCCGTACATCACGCGCGAGCCCGGTCCAGTCGACGCGGTGCGCTATCAGACGGTGTACGCCAAGCGGGAAGGCAGCGTCGCGGCGCCCACGGCCGGTCTACATTTCACCAACCAGCTGCTCGACGCTCTGTCGGCGAAGGGCGTCGTGATCGCCGGCCTGGACCTCGAGGTCGGATCGGGAACGTTCAAGCCGGTGGAGACCGAGCACATCGAGAGCCACCCGATGCAAAGCGAGCGCTACGAGATCCCGGAGCGGCTCGCGGCGCTCACCGGAGAAATCCGCCGGCTGGGCGGCCGGATCTGGGCGGTGGGCACCACGGTCGTCCGCGCGCTCGAGAGCGCGGCCGATGACTCCGGGCGGGTACGTCCCGGAGCGGGCGAAACCTCGCTGCTCATCCTGCCGGGCTATCAGTTCAAGGTGGTGGACCGGTTGATCACCAACTTTCATCTTCCCCGCTCGACCCTCCTCATGCTGGTGAGTGCGTTCGCGGGCTATGACGCGGCCCGGGCCGCCTATCAGCATGCTATCGAGCGGCGGTACCGGTTCTACTCGTACGGCGATGCGATGGTCGTGCTGTAGTAGGCGAATGCCGGCAGCTATTGGCTCTGGGCGAGGAAGTGGCGACGATGACAAGCTTCTCCAATCCCGTCGGCGCGGCGGCCGCGGCCGCGACGGGGTACGTGCAGGCGCTGCTCGCGGTGCTGGGCGACCGGGATCCGTTCAATGTCCTGAATGAGCTGCTCCCTTGGCTTGAACAACGGTTCCGCGGTCTGGATGACGCCACGCTGCGGCGGCCGGAGGCGCCCGGCAAGTGGTCGGTGCTGGAAGTGGTCCAGCACCTCGCGGACGCGGAAATGGTGACCGGCTATCGGGTTCGCACCGTGCTCACTCAGGACACACCTCCCATCCCAGGCTACGACCAGGACGGGTGGGCCCGCACCTTCCGCTATCGCGAGCTGCCGCTTGCCGAAGCGCTGGCTCAGCTGGCGGCGCTCCGCAGCGCTAACGTCCGGCTGTATCGCTCGCTCGAGCCGGCCCAGTGGAAGCGGGCCGGGCTTCACAGCGAGCGGGGCATGGAGAGTGTGGAGCACATGGTGCGGATGATGGGCGGGCACGATCTGGTGCACCGGCGCCAGATCGAGCGAGTGCTCGCGGGTCGATGACAGGCGGACAGCCCGCCTACTGATGTTCGACTTCCGGCTCGACGCTGCCTGCGGGGCCGCCCGCGCCGGCTGCTTGACGCTCCCCCACGGCGAGCTGCGAACGCCCGCATTCATGCCGGTCGGCACCCACGGCGTGGTGCGGGGCCTCCATCCGGCCGACGTGCGCCGCACCAATGCGCAGATCATGCTGGCCAACACCTACCATCTCCATCTTCGCCCGGGTGAGGACGTGGTCGCCGCCATGGGCGGGCTGCACGCATTCGCCGGCTGGACCGGTCCCATGCTCACCGACTCGGGCGGCTTCCAGGTGTTCTCGCTCGAGGGCCTGCGGACGGTGGCCGAGGAGGCCGTCGTCTTCACCAGCCACCTGGACGGGTCGCTCCGGACCTTGACCCCCGAGCGGGCGACCGCGATCCAGTGGTCCCTCGGTGCCGATGTCGCCATGGCGTTCGATCACGTGGTGCCGGGCCAGGCGCCGTACCAGCTGGCCTGTGAGGGGATGGAGCGGACGCTGCGGTGGCTGACGCGATGCCGGCGGGCGCACGAGGAGCTGCAGACGGGAGCAGGCGGGAGCAGACGGGAGCAGGCGGGAGAAGACCCCGCTCCCGCCCAAACCCTCTGGCCGATTATCCAGGGAGGCTCTTACGACGACCTGCGGCGTCGCTCGCTGGAAGGGACCCTCGAGCGCGGACCCTGGACCGGGGTGGCGGTGGGAGGGCTCTCGGTGGGCGAGCCGAAGGGGGTCATGCACCGAATTCTCGAGACCCTCGAGCCGAGCCTGCCGCCGGAGATTCCCCGTTATCTTATGGGCGTCGGGTTTCCGCCCGATTTGCTCGAGGGCATCGCCCGCGGCGTCGACTTGTTCGACTGCGTGGCGGCCACGCGCAACGGGCGGCATGGGACGGCCTGGCTGCCGACCGGCCGGGCCAACGTGAGAGGTGCCGCGTTCAAGGGGTCGCGCGAGCCGCTGGATGCCGAGTGCGACTGCGAGACCTGCACGACGTTTCCGCGCGGATACCTCCGTCATTTGTTCATGGTCGAGGACACGCTCGGGCTTCGGTTGATCTCGATTCATAACATCCGGTTCCTGATCCGATTGAGCGAGCAGGCCCGCCAACGGATCTGCGACGGCAGCTTCGATCACTGGCATCACACCTGGCTCGATCGCTACCACAGAGGAGATACGTGACCCCTCCCGTGCTGTTCGCCATGGCGCAGGCGCCGGGTTCCAGCGGCGGCTTCTCGATTCTGATCCTGCAGGTCGTCGCTATCGGCCTGGTGTTCTACTTCCTGATCATCCGACCCCAGGGCCAGGCGCGAAAGAAGCACGAACAGCTGCTCGCCGCGCTCAAGAAGGGCGACGAGATCACGACCAGCGGCGGCCTCATCGGCAAGGTGAAGGACATCAAGGACGACCGGGTTACGGTCGAGAGCGGCTCGGCCACGGTCGTGGTCGAGCGGGCCCGCATCGTTCGGGTCGGTCAGACCAACGCGCCCGCACAGGCTGGATGAGCTTGCTTTCGCTCCATCTTCTCGGCTCCCCCGCGCTCCGCCAGCGGAGCGCCGAGGTCGCCGCAGTCGACCAAGACGTCCGGCACGTCATCGATGAAATGTTCGAGACCATGGACGCGGCCCATGGGGTCGGCCTGGCCGCCAATCAGGTGGGGCTCACGCAACGGGTCGCGGTGATCGACGCCGAGGGCCATCGGTTCGCCATGGTAAACCCGGTCATCGTCGAGACCGAGGGCCGGGCGACCGCCGAAGAAGGCTGCCTCTCCATCCCCGACATCTACGGCGACGTCACCCGGGCTGAGCGGGTGGTGCTCGAGGCGCTCGACCGGGACGGCCGGCCGTTCCGGCTCGAGGCCGAAGGCCTCACCGCCCGCGCAATTCAGCACGAGATCGACCATCTCGACGGGATCCTCTTCCTCGACCACCTCGGTCTCATGAAGCGCAAGGTCCTGCTCGCGCGGTGGAAGCGGGAGCACAAGGACGACACCAGCTACGTCAAAGAGGTGCAACCGGCCGCCGCGCGGCAGGACTGATGCGGATCGTCTTCTTCGGCACCCCGGAGTTCGCGGTGCCGTCGCTCCGATGCCTGCTCGACCGCCGCAATGACATCGTCGCCGTCGTCACCCAGCCGGACCGCCCCCAGGGCCGCTCCCGCACCACGTTGGTTCCCCCGCCCGTCAAAGGTGCCGCGATCGACGCCGGACTCGACCTGCTCCAGCCCGAGCGGCCGGTGGGCGATCTGTTCGCGGCCAGCCTCCGCCATCTGAGGGCCGATCTCGGCGTGGTCGTGGCGTACGGTCACATCCTGCGGCCCGAGATTCTTGCCGTGCCGTCCCTGGGCATGATCAACGTCCATGCATCCCTGCTGCCCCGCTATCGCGGTGCCGCACCGATCCCGTGGGCGATCCTCAACGGGGAAGCCGAGACCGGCGTGACCGTCATGCGAATGGAGGCCGGGCTCGACAGCGGCCCGGTGCTTCACCGAGTGGCGACGCCGATCGGGGCGGAGGACACCGGTGGCAGCCTGAGCGATCGCCTGGCAGACCTCGGTGCCGAAGCCTTGGTGGACGTGGTCGCGCGCCTGGCCAAGGGCGAACTGCCGGGCGAGCCGCAGGATCACGCCGCAGCGACCTACGCCCCCAAGGTCGACCGGGACACGACCCGACTCTCGTTCGCCGGCCCGGCCCTGGCCGCGGCGCGCAGGGTGCGCGCGTTCGACCCCACGCCGGGCGCGTGGGCCACCCATGCCGGAGCTCCGGTAAAGCTGTTTGGCGGCCGCGTCGTCACCGGCCAGGGCGAGCCGGGTCAGGTCCTCGCCGCCGGCCGGCGCACGCTGGTTATTGCCTGCGGGGACGA
>DASQPE010000312.1:0-5874 GCA_035644115.1 Gemmatimonadales bacterium | reverse complement strand
TGAAGCTCGCCGTATCCGCTGAATCCCGCACCGAGAATGCGTTGCCCTCGCTCGGCCCATGCGACTTGAGCAGACGGGTCGCCGATCCTTCCGTAGCAAACGGCAAGATTCGCACACGCGGTCCCCAGGAGATCATCATTTCCAAGCCTTTGGGCGGTCCGATACGCCGCCATGTGATGCGTGATCGCCTCTTCATACCGCCCCTTTAGGGTCGCATGAACCCCCAACCCGGTGTGGACTCGCGCCACCGCGGAGTTGGCGAACCCTCCTTTGCGAACAATGTCCCAGGCCGCCTTCACATGCGCCAGGCTCGCGGCGCGATCCCCATATTGGTAGCTAAGCACCGATCGGGCAGACGACAGGTGAAGCATCTCGTCGATACTGTCGCAGGGAATCTGGTCCGCCAGGGCATACGTTCGCCTCGCGGCGTAAGGATTCCTAATAGACGCCGCTACCGACGCTGCCACACTGACGGCTTTCACTCGATTCCTTGGCTCGCCACTGTCCTCAATGACCCGCCACAGCTCTGCGACCTCTTCAGCCGCGACGAAGCTGGTGCGCGTATCGCAATGCCCTCGCGCATTGATTCGTAGAACCCTGAGCAGTTCCGCCTCGCTGCCATGGACGGTTGCCAGGTTCTCCTCGATGAATCGCAACGACTCGAGCCAGTTCCCCTGTTCTTGAAGCGCTTCAGCGCGCAGCGCGACAGCGCGTGCCCTACAATGTCCAACGAAGTGGGATTGTCCGGTCGCCAAGGCCCGGTCCGCTTCGTGGGGTGCGCCGGACCGAATCGCTTCTGAGGCACCGGACAGGAGATAGGGAATGGCTTCCTCGAACCGAGCACTACGAATGCAATGCCAGGCTATCTCGAGGCCCCATTGGCCCGTCATGTCAGCGCCGCGTCCGAGCAATCGATTGGCGATGCGGGAATGCAGTTCTCTGCGCACGGGTGAGGGGACGGCTTGATAAGCGCAAGCGCGGATGAGCTCGTTCACGAACTCCAGTCCGCGACTGCCGTCCCTGAGGACTCGGAGGCCCGCGAGCTGACTCAGACCCCTCATAGTGTGACCAAGGCCGAGATCGGCAAGGGCGTACATTTCCAGATCGTTCAGACGAGGCCCGAGTATGGCTGCAAGGTTCAAGACGCTCTCCGTGGCCGGATCTAGTTGCCTGCTGATCCTTGCAACCAGTTCGCTATAGGGGCCCTTTTCAGGGTGATCAACCAGCTCCGGCGTCATCGCCCCCAGCGACAGCGCCAGCGACTGCTCCCCGTGCGCCTGCCAGTCCTGCACCAGCAGCTCGAGCACCATCGGATAGCCCGCAGCAGCCCGTAGCAGCGCCCTCCGGGCCGCGCCCGCCGGCTTTGCCTCCCCCGGCGGGATCACGGAGTCCAGCAGGGAACTGCTCTCTTCATCATTCATCGGCGGGACCCCGATCGCCTGGAAGCCCAGACCCGCCGCCCCTTCCAGCAGCCGCGCCGCCTGCGGCGACTGCCCCAGCTCTCCCGGCCGCACCGTCATCACGACCATGATCGGCTGCTCCTTCGCCCGCCGGATGAGCAGATGCAGCACCGCCAGGCTCACATCATCCGCGAGATGGAGATCGTCGACCACGAGGATGACCGGATGCTCCTCCGCAATCGCGAGCACCATCTCATGCATCGCCTCCGCCAGCCGCACCCGCGCCGTTTCGCCCTGGCTGTCCACCGACGGCGGGAGGTTCGGGAACCGCTGCCGCACCTGCGGCACCGTCCGCCCCAGCTCCGCCAGCGCCTCCGGCGACGCCGCCGTGACGCCCGGCCGCTCGAGCAGCCCCACCACGAGCCCGGTCACGACCGAGTAGGGAATCTCCCGCTCGAGCTCGTAGCACTGCACCCGGCTGACGCTCGCGCCCTCGAGCCCCGCCGCGGTCGACAGCCGCTCGACGAGCGTGGTCTTGCCCACCCCTGAGTCGCCCCGCACCAGCGCGTGCCCCGGCTCGCCCCGCTGGGTCCGCTCCCATCCTTCGTATAGGACCCGGTACTCGGCCTGACGGCCGATGAAGGGCCGGCCCCGCCACTGATCGGTCCGGACGCTGGGAATGCGATCGTTGGCCGACCGCTCCCACCCGCGCCGCCGGAGCCGGATGGCGATGCCCTCCACCAGGTCCGACGGCACGGCGCCAAGCTCTCTCGCGAGAGTGTCCTTCCACTCCTCGAACACCCGGAGGGCGGTAAGGCGGTCGCCGTCGAACGCCCGCGACTCCATCTTGGCGCGCACCGCGTCCTCGCTGAGTGGATCGAGCACCATCATCCGGTCGGCCAGCCGTTCCATGGTCCGCGAATCGGCGGTCCGCCGGCAGCGGTCGATCAGGACGACCATGGCCTTGAGAATGGCCGGAAGGAGCCGGGCCTGCTGGCGCTCCCTCCACCGCAGGAACTCGTCGGCATCGGCGACGTCGAAGCCGTCGAGAAAGGCGGCGACGTCGAGCTCGGGACGGGCCTCGTCCGCCAGGACCTCCCCTGATTCCAGCCGGGCCAAATCGACGGCCACCGCGCCATCCACCAGCCGGATGGTGTCCCGGCTGGTCTCGATCACGCCCCGGCCGAGCTTGCCGCGCAGCACCGAGAGCGCGGTCGACAACGAATGACGCCCCTCCGCAGCGGAGGCGCGCGGCCAGAGGAGGTCCACCAGATGGTCGCGGCGGTGCGCGGTCCACCGTTCAACCGCGAGGTACACCAGAAGGGCGACGTGCTTCTTCACCCGAAAGCGGATGGGGTTCCCGTTCGAGGCAAACAGGGCCGGCACGCCCAGGGTGCGGAGGAAGAGCTGCGCGTCCATCGAGCTGTGTGGGGGTGGCGCGAGACTAGAACGCCGGTATCAACCGACTCTCAAACATGGGGCGACTTTCCGGGTGCGGCTAGACGTGGAGCCCCCTGCTGGCGCCTCGCATCCCGGCGTTGCACATTCGGTTGGCCCATGTCCGGCAACTACCAGCGCGCCTACCAGGAAGCGATGCAATCGCCCGACCAGTTCTGGGGTCGGGCCGCCGAGGCGATCCACTGGCTCAAGCGGTGGGATCGGGTCCTGGACCCGTCCAGGGCCCCCTTCTACCGCTGGTTTACCGGCGGCGAGCTCAATACCTGCTACAACGCCATCGACTATCACGTCGAGCACGGTCGAGCCGACCAGCTCGCGGTCATCTATGACAGCCCGGTCACGGACACGCGCGGGACGCTCACCTACCGCCAGCTGCTGGACCAGGTCGCCCGCTTCGCGGGCGTGCTGACGTCGCTGGGCGTGGCCAAGGGAGACCGGGTGCTCATCTACATGCCGATGACACCCGAAGTTCTGATCGCCATGTACGCATGTGCGCGAATCGGCGCGATTCACTCGGTTGTGTTCGGTGGATTCGCCTCCCATGAGCTCGCGGTCCGCATCGACGACGCCACGCCCAAGGTCGTGGTGTCGGCTTCTTGCGGCATCGAGATCAAGCGCATCGTCGAATACAAGCCGCTGCTCGACCGCGCGCTCGAGCTCTCCCGCCACCAACCCACATACTGTGTCACGCTGCAGCGGGCCCAGCACCGTTGCGCCATGGTCGAGCCGCGCGACCTGGACTGGCACCAGCTCATGGCTTCGGCTCGACCCGCCCCCTGCGTGCCCGTGTCGGCGACCGATCCGCTCTACATCCTCTACACCTCCGGCACCACCGGCCTGCCCAAAGGCGTCGTCCGCGACAACGGCGGCCACGCCGTGGCGCTCAAGTGGTCCATGGAGCACGTCTACGACGTGAAGCCGGGCGAGGTCTTCTGGGCCGCCTCCGATATCGGGTGGGCGGTGGGCCACTCCTACATCGTCTATGGACCGCTGCTCCACGGGTGCACCACGATCATCCACGAGGGCAAGCCGGTCGGCACGCCCGACCCGGGCGAGTTCTGGCGGGTGATCGAGCAGTACCAGGTGCGGGCTCTGTTCACCGCGCCGACGGCCATTCGCGCGATCAAGCGTGAAGATCCGGAGGGTCGGTACTTACGCAAGTATGACGTCTCCTGCCTGCGCACCCTTTTCCTCGCGGGCGAGCGGCTCGACCCGGACACCTACCACTGGGCCCGAGGTCTGCTGCAGCGACCGGTCATCGATCATTGGTGGCAGACCGAGACCGGATGGCCCGTCGCCGCGAACTGCATGGGACTCGACCCCCTCCCGGTCAAGCCCGGGTCGCCCACCAAGCCGGTGCCCGGATATCTGGTCGAGATCCTCGACGAGGAAGGCCATCCGCTGCCGGCCAATCGCGAAGGCGCCGTGGCCATCCGGCTGCCGCTGCCGCCGGGCACCCTGCCGACGCTGTGGAACGACGACGAGCGCTTCCGCGAGATCTACCTTACCCGCTACCCCGGCAGATACCTGACGGGAGACGGAGGGTACATCGACGAAGACGGATACCTCTATATCATGGGGCGGATCGACGACATCATCATCGTCGCCGGGCACAACCTGTCCACCGGCAGCATCGAGCAGGCGCTCGCCGGCCACAAGGACGTCGCCGAATGCGCGGTGATCGGAGTGAAGGATCCTCTGAAGACCCAACTGCCGGTCGGGCTGGTGGTGCTCAAGGCCGGCGTCACCCACGAGCCGGCTGCGATCGTGGAGGAGCTGGTTCAGATGGTTCGGGACCAGGTAGGTCCGGTCGCCAGCTTCAAGCAGGTAGGGATCGTCTCCCGGCTGCCCAAGACCCGCTCCGGCAAGGTCCTGCGGGGTACCATGCGCCAGATCGCCGACGGCGAGCCGTATCAGGTGCCTCCGACCATCGACGATCCGGCAGTCCTCGACGAGATCAAGTCGGCCCTCGCACGTCTCGGCTATGCCCGGGAGTCGCTGGCACGGATCGGCGGTTAGGCGCGGACCCGGGGTGCCATTCTCTGCCCGTTTCCCAATCCGGTGTTAGGTTGCAGCCGCCTCCCGACCAAAACGAGCCCCGTGATCCTGCACGCCGCATTGTCGGTCGCGCTGGTGCTGCTGCCTGGCCATTCCGTGGCCCCGGCCCGGGAACTCCTGACCCCTTCCGGCGGTCGGCCCCCGAAGATCGGCTTTCAGGACAATCGGGTACCCGCGGGACACCTGAATGGCGGCGTGCTCCACGTGACGCTCCGGGCCAGGCTCGGCCGTTGGTATCCCGACGGCGACCGGCGGTCCGGCCCGCTCATGGTGGCGGCGTTCGCCAGCGAGAGCGGCGCGCCGACCATTCCCGGACCGCTGATCCGGGTGAGGGCCGGCACCCGGATCCACGCGCGGATCGTTAACGACATTCCGCGGGGCGTGCCGCTAGTGATGCACGGCCTCCTGACTCGGCCGGCCTCGGGCGGCGATACCCTGCGCGTCCCATCCGGACAGGCGCGCGAAGTAGAGTTCGACGCGGGCGCACCCGGGACCTATTACTACTGGGCCGCGACCAGCGACAGCGCGACTATCGAAGACCGGGTCGGTACCGACAGCCAGCTCGCCGGCGCTCTCGTCGTCGACCCAGCGAACGGTCCGGTCCCGCCGGACCGGATCTTTGTGCTGGGTGTGCTTTTCCTGTCCCATGCCGAGCGCTCCGGCTCCGATGTCTTCGCGGTAGCGATCAACGGCAGGTCCTGGCCGCTGACCGAGCGGTTCGACTTTGTGGTAGGGGACACCGTGCGCTGGCGGTGGATCAACCCGACGGCGGACAACCACCCGATGCACCTTCACGGCTTCTACTTCCGAGTAGACTCGAAAGGATCCCAGGCCGCCGACACGAGCTATCCCCCACAGGGGCGCCGCCTGGTCGTGACCGAGCGGGTGGATCCCGGCGCCACGATGGCCATGACGTGGTCTCCGGACCGGCCGGGCCAGTGGCTCATGCACTGCCACA
>DASQPE010000311.1:0-14357 GCA_035644115.1 Gemmatimonadales bacterium | reverse complement strand
TGACCCTCATGCAAACACCCCACCCCAAGACAAATTATGACCCGCCCAGTTGGGGCGCAAAGTGTCTCATTCTCGGACTGGCCTGGCTCGCGGCCTTGGCTGGGGCCGAAACGGCAAAGGCGCAGAAAGTTCAAGTCGTGCGGCTGGAAGTCGACCCCCAACGCGAGGTCTATCGGTTCGTACCGGGGCGTGTGACCGTTCGACCCGGTGACATCATCCGGTTCAAGGTGTCGAGCGGGGCCCCCCACAACATCGCGTTCGACCCGGACCGCCTCTCGCCGGCGGCTCACGAGGCGCTCAATGCGGCCATGTCGAGTCGGACCGGTGACCTGAGCGGCCCCATCCTGGAGCGGACCGGTACGGAGTACCGGCTGGTCGTCCCCAGGCTAGCGCCGGGCCATTACGGGTTCTTCTGCACCCCGCACCGGGCGTATGACATGCGCGGCGAGCTGATTGTCGTACCGTGAGTTGGCCCGGCTTCGGGATATTTTTGGTAGTAGCTGACAGTACGGATTAGCTGAAGGCTGTCAAATCCGCAGCACAGATCGCTTGACGTGATCCTGACCCCGTGATACGTTGCCCGCCAAGAGGCCGGGCGCACGCTCGCGCACGGTTCCGCCAATCGCTGATGGGGGGTGCAGGTGTCCGAGCTCGGCGGTTCTCAAATCTCCACCTTGCTCGAGGCGTTGCCGGGCATCGCGAACGTGCTTCGCAGCCCGGTGGCCGATGCGTTGGTGAATACCATCCGGGCTGCCGCGCGGATTGCGGAGTTCCAACTCGCCGACGCTGAGGAGTTGGTCCGATATGCCGTGCGGCGGGGCTTGATGGGGGCCGAAGAAGGCGAGCGCCTCCTGGCGGACGTCCACGAGGCATACCAGCGTCGGGCCGATCGGGCAGCCGATCGGGCGCGAACCCACAAGGCCAAGACCAAGGCCAAGCCCGTGAAGGCGGTCAAGACCGTGAAGCGGGCAGCGAAGAGCGGGAAGCGGCGCTAGCCGGTCAGGTCTTGAATTCGCCCATCAGCGTACTCAATCGATGGGCGCCCTGCAGCAACTCGCTCGCTGACGAAGCCATCTGCTCGGTGGATGCCGTCTGCTCCTCGGCGGCTGCGGTCACCTCTTCGCTCATCGAGGCGTGCTCGCTGGCGGTGTGACTGACCCCGGACGTCTTCCGCCCGACCTCATCCACAATCCGCCGATTCTCCGCTGCCTGCCGCGCCAACTCGGCTGCGGCGGCCGTCACCTCCGCCACCGTTTCCGCGATCTGCTCGAGCCCCCCCGCGGCGGCGGCAGCAACGCCTTCGACTCCGCTCACCTTCGCCGAGCCCAGCTCCATGGTGCCGGACACCTCCCGCACCTGGCTTCGGATGTACTCTACCGTCTTGGTGACATCCTCCGCCGCCGCCGAGCTGGAATCGGCCAGGCGACGAACCTCTTCGGCGACCACGGCGAAGCCCCGGCCGTGCTCACCCGCCCGCGCGGCCTCGATCGCGGCATTGAGTGCGAGCAGATTGGTCTGCGACGAGATCTGCTTGATCAGGTCGATGAAGTCGGTGATTGATTCGGAGAGCCGGGCGAGCTGCTTTACCTGGGTCGCGGAGGTCTGAACGACCTCGCGGATCCCGAGCAGCGTCTCGCCCGCATTCCGGACGTCGGTCTGGTGGTGGGCGGCGAGGTCCCTGATCCGCTCCCCCACGGCGACGACCCGGGCCGCCGCTTCCGCGTTGCTCTCGGCCGCCTGCCGAAGGGATAGCAGCAGGGCGTCGGCGTCCCGCATGCCGGCCACCTGCTGTTCGGCGCTGGCGGCCATGCGCACCATCGCGGTCGAAATCTCCCCGCTCGACGAGGCGAGCTGTTCGCTCATGGCCGAGAAGTCGGTCGCGCTCCCACTGATCTGGTTCGCCTCGCGGGTGACGGCGCCGACCACCTCGCGCAGCCGGGCTCCCATATCGCCCATGGCGCGCGCCAGCCGATCGAGCTCGGTCGGCATCGACCCGAGCCTGACCGGGCGCAGGTCTCCGGAGCCGAAGCGATCGGCGGCCCCGACCAGCCGGCGAAGCGGCAGGCTGATCCACCGGTCGGTGACGAGCGCAATGGCGACCGCGGCCGCGAGGGAGAGAAAGAAGATCAACCAGAGCAGGGCCCGCCGCTGCTCGGCCTCGGTCTTGAGCTCTCGGGCGCGCACCAGCGACCGATTGCTTTGGGCCAGCGTGAGCGCCTGGACATCGCCGATCAGCGTGTCGGCAGCCGGGCGGGTAGCGCTGGTGAGCTTGTGGGCGTCGTCGCGACGCCCGAGGTCGGTCAGGGCGTGGGCGTGGGCGTAGACGACCTCGAGCCGGGCCTGGGTCGCGCCGATGCGGTTGATGATGTAGCGATCCGCCGTCGTGAGCGATCCCAGATCGCGATACTGGCGCTGGAGCGCATACGCCGAGTCCCCGTTGCGGAGGAAGTCGGTCTTCACGCCGGCCGCCGGCTGGTCGAGATACTGCTCGGCGGCGCGGATCTCGGCGGTGACCGCGCTGACCAGGCTGTTGCCGATGGTGGTCGTCCGAAGGAGAAGGCCGACCTGCTCGTCCACCGAGCGGTCCAGCGAACGGATGGTCTTGACGGCGAGCGAGAAGAGGAGAATGACGAGTCCGATCAGCACCGCCATCCCCGCCCGCAGCCGGTTCCTCAGACTCGCGAGCACTCCTATCCGCCTTCTGCCAGGCGGATCGTCCCGGCCCGAACGACCCCGATGTGAACCTCGCCGGCCGGAACATCGCCCAGCGAGTCGAAGGCCACTCGGCCGGTCGCGCCCTCGAACGCCGGGCTGGTCGTTCCGATCGCGGCCAGAGCGCTCCGCACGGCTGCCCGCCTGGTGCCGGCCCGAGCGATGACCTCGCGGAGAAGGTAGATCGCGTCGTAGGTTGCAGCCGCGGGCTGGTTGGGAAGCCCGGCGTCAGGGTACTTCCGCCGGTACGCCTCGATGAACCTCTGGTTGGCGGGCCGGTCGAGGGTGGGCAGGTATGCCTGGGAGACATACACGCCTTCGGCGAGCGGTCCGCCCTGCTCGATGCCCTCGAGCCCGTCGGCGCCGAGCAGGGGCACGATCACGTTGCGCTTACGGGCTTCACGGAGCACCTGCTCGGCCTCATTGCGGTTGCCGGCGACCAGGATGAACTGCGACCGCCCGTTCTTGGCGAGCCGATCGAGGTACACGGCGACGTCCGGGGTGTCGCCAAGGTAGGGATCGATCGAGATCAGCTCGCCACGCAGCCGGCCGAACTCGCCGGCGAAGGTTTCTCGCACCCCGCGCCCGTATTCGTCATTGAGATAGAACACCGCGCCTCGCTCGAGGCCCAGGCGGTTTCGGATCCAGCGCGCGAGGGCCGCTCCATGGGCGAGATCGCTGGGGCAGAGCCGGAACGTGTAGGGACCCAGGCGGCTCACGTCCGGCGCGGACGACGAGGGCGAGAGCGCCACGACCGGCTCGTCGCCGCTGTTGTAGACCGGCGCGGCGGCGACCGTCTGGGCGGAGTAGAGATGTCCGACTACGGCGACCACGCCGGCGTTGTATAGATCGGTGGCGACGAACACCGCCGAATCGGGGTTCGCGAAGTCGTTTCGCTCGACCAGGTGGATGGGGCGGCCTTTGATGCCGCCCTGCGCGTTGATCTGTTCGACAGCCAGTTCGGCCGCCCGCTTCATCGGCGCGCCGACTGGGTCGGTAAAGGGGCCAGCCAGGCCGATGAGAACGGGGCCGTCCGACGAGCGGCAGGCAGTCGCGACCAGAAGCGCCACTGCGACCGCGCTTGCGCGTCGGAGTCGGCGCGCGTGTCGGTGGAGGCGCTGAAGCAAGGTGCGACGATGAAAGCGCAAGGGTCGGCGAAGGTTAGGTGTCCACCGGGGAGAAGGCAAGGTGATTGACTGGAGCGATCGTCCGCCGGCCGCAACCTACGACCTGCATGGTCAGCGCGTGTTGGAAGCGGTGCAGAATGCGGAAGGCTTCCTGCGCAGCCAGGCAGCCGCGCGACCCGGGGCGGTGGTTCGGCTCGTCACCGGCCGAGGCAAGGGCGGTGGCGGTGCTCCGATCCGGAGCCGCACCCGCTCCCTGCTGCGACGCCTCAAGGAGCAGGGCACGCTCGTCCGCGACTACCTGCTGGAGGACGGCGAGGGGAGCTTTCTGGTCCGGCTACGACCGTGACCCGCCCGCTCGACGAGCGCGCTCCCGGCCCCAGGCATCCAGCACGCTGCCATCCACCAGCGCCACCGACGCGACTTTGCCGCCGTGGTCGATCCGCCAGGTAAGGCGGATCATCCGGTCGCGGCGGATCCACTGCATCATCCACTGCGGGCCTTGCACCTTCGCGCCGACCCTGCCATAGCGCGCTTCCAGGCCGCTGCGCCACTGGTCGAGCTGATCGGGTGCGACCTCGCCTGACAGGGTTACCACCCCCGCCACGCTATCGATCGCGGACAGCCAGAGCTCCACCGGTCCGCCGAAGTCGGGATCGGTGAGTGTCGCGCGGCACTCGCTGATCCGACGATCCACCTTGGCGCGCTCGCAGCGCAGCCGCGCGCCGTCGAGTTGCTCGACCCGGGTCGCGATCTCCGCCAGCCGGGCGCCGGGGCGGAAGCCGCGAAACTCGAGGGACGCCGTATCGGGAGCGACGGATTGCGCGGACGCGCCGGTGCGCGCCGCGGCGAGGCAGAGCGCGATCCCCAAGGCAATTCGAACGGAACGCGACATGAAGGGACCCTGGCCGAAGCCTGTTGCGAGAACAATCGTGGTGGACGGGCATAAAAAGGACCGCAAGAACCAAGCCCTGTCTCCGTCATGGAGAGAGGGCCGCGCTCCTGCGGCCCGGTACGGTCAGGCGCGAAGAGTTGGCGCCGGCGCCGCTAGACTTTCCGCACGTTCGCTGCCTGGAGCCCCTTGGGGCCCTCGACCACTTCGAACTCGACGGCGTCGCCTTCCGCGAGCGAGCGGAAGCCCTCAGCGATGATCGCCGTGTGGTGAACGAACACGTCCTTGCCGCCGTCCTGCGCGATGAAGCCGAACCCCTTCGCGTCGTTGAACCACTTGACCGTTCCCTTCGGCATTGCAACAACCTCGTGAGGATGGGAGCCCGACGGCTCCGGGAAACGCCCGGCCCTCGTGGCCGGGGCAAGAACAAAAAGAGCCGGCCGGCATTCGCTGCAGGCGGCACCATGTAGCCGAGTTCTAGGCGGGCTGGACCGGGTGAGGCATATGGATAAGGTTCGGCCCCGCAGGGAGGTTGTCAAGACGGCCACGGGGAAGGTCCCGGCTAGCGCAAGACCACGCCCGCCTTCCGCAACTCGTGGTTCAGGAGCCACCGCTTGGCCCCGAGCCCGCCGCCGTAACCGACCAGGCCCCCATCCTTGCCGACTACCCGGTGACAGGGGATCAGGACCGCCAGATGGTTGCCGGCGACCAACCACCCGATCTGCCTCGGGTGCAGCCCGGTGGCTCGGGCGACGTCGTCGTAGGAGCGGGTCTCCCCGAATCGGATCTTGCGCAGGGTCCGGTAGACCGCGATCTGGGCCGGTGAGAGCTCGAACCACTGTCGCAGGTGGGTGGGGAACGCGAACGGCGGAGGAGAACCGGCGAAGTAGGCGTCCAGCCAGCCCGTGGTCCGGCTGCATGGCCCCTGGATGATGTGAAGCTCGGGGACCGCCGCACGCAGGCGCACGGTCCACCGCATGCGATCGGCCCGGTGAGGGAACTCCACCGCCAGCGGCCCCTCCGCGCACTCGATCACGGTGAGGGCGCCGATCGGCGACGCGTAGTTTGTCCACTCCACGCGCACGGCGGCTCCGCGGCTTCCGGGGATACTGGGAAACGTAGCGGCAGCTTAGTTTCCACGCATGTCGGTCCCACAGACGCTGGTCGTCCGCACCTTCTCTGACCGCGCAGAAGGCTTGTCGCATTTTGTGCTGCGGGCCGGGGAGGCGCCCCGGTTGCTGGCGTTCGACGATGCCCTCGGCTGCCCGGTGGAGACCGCGCTCGCGGCACTCGAGTGGACCGGGGCGGTGGGCATCCTGATGGACGACGACCTGCTGCACGCCGCGCGACTCACCAGCGAAACCGCCGCTGCCGTGATCGAGCGGAAGACCCAGGCCGGCCGGCGATTCGTCTACCTGGGCCCGAGGCTGGATGCGCCACCGATGGATGTGTTCGAGGGTGCCGTGCTGTTCGATGAACCCGGCGTAAAGGCGGTGGAGTTCACCCAGCGCGCTCACGGGCTCGCCCACTTTCTTCGCGCGACCTCCGGCGCGGGGGCGTTGGTCGCTTTGTTGGGGCGGCGGGCTCCCGAGATTCGCCACCTGCGCCGGTGGCTGGGACCGGTAATCAAGGAGCTCGACGTTCCGCGCCCGCTCGTCGCCGGCTGGTTCGCCGCGACAGCGGCGGGCTGCCTGTTCGGCCCGGTCGAGGGTGAGCCAACCTATCGCTACGTCGAGGCCGGCCTGGAGTCGTGAGCCGAGGCGGATGTCGACAACTGGCAATGCACATCTCCACAAGCTGTGGACAGAAGTAGGTAGGTGACGGCGGGCTCAGCGCTTAATTGTCCACATTCATCCCACCGCAGAATCGCGTAACCCGAATAAACATAGGCACTTGCGACACTGCAGGTGGAAGACGATCTTCCGAGGCGCTATCTCGGGAGGCGCCCGGAACTCCACGTCCGGGTGAGAAACGGGAAGCGAGGATGGACGGGTTATCGGGGGAGGCTGCCAACGGGCCAACGGCCCAACGGTGACCGATGATCCCGGTGGTCACCCCGACCATCCAGGTGAAGCCAGTCGCGTGCTTCACCCTCCCCGATCCGGCGCCTCGGGGAGCAGTGCGAAGGGTCGGTCCGCGACCCGATCCGACTCGCAGCGCTCACATAGACGAACCAGGTGGGATGGCCATCCGGCCTGGGGATCGATACGAGGCTCTGTCGCGCTTTCCCGAGCGGCGACGCTTTGGGGGCAGGCGGAAGAAGAACGGCGGCCTTCGGGCCTCGACCTCGGACAGTCCATGTGTGGGACGGCCGCCTAGCCACGACTAGGCGGCCGTTCCGCGTTTGGAGCCTTCCACTCGGCGCCTCGCCGGTACAGTCGTCTCCCATCGAGCTGCCAGATTCCTCGCACGCTCAGCCCTTCTTCGCCCCCGAAGTTCCCTGGGTCGGCCAGCGCCTCGACCATGCTGGCGCTCTTGGCGCTTGCATCATCCGCGTAGTGCAGGATTTCGGCTTCCAGCGTGGCCGGCGGCACGGCCGCGCCGAATTCGAGCTTGCCGTGGTGCGAGAGAATCAGATGGAGCAGGATGTCGAGCTCCCGCGCGCTGCACGAGCCCTCCGCTGTCTGGCGTACCCGGCGATCGAGCATGCGGGCGCCCAGGACCACGTGGCCCAGCAGTGCTCCCGCCTCGGTCAGATCGAAGCGACCCTCCCACGTGTAGGATTCGAGCTTGCCAAGGTCGTGCAACAACGCTCCCGCGAGGACCAGATCGCGATCGGCGCCGGCCAGCTCCGCCAGCGTGCGACCGACCGCGGCCACCTCATAGGTGTGGCGGAGCAGTCCGCCGAGAGCGGCGTGGTGGCTGCTCAGGCTGGCGGGGCAGATCTCAAAGCGCCGGCGGAAGGCCGGGTCGTCGTAGAACAACGCCAGCACGCGAGCCAATCCGGGCAGCCGGATGTCACCCCGCCATTGATCCAGCGCGCTCCAATACGGTTCCACCGGGCCCACGGTCGGCAGGAGGGTGCGCAGATCGACGAGATCGCTCGCGACGCGCTGGATGGTTTCGACTTCCAATTGGCGGCGCCCGCGGTAGGCACCGATCCGACCGACCACCTCGACCACGTCTCCCGGACGCAGCCCCGCGACACGCTGCCGGGCATCGCTCCAGAACGGGGCAGTCGGAAGGCGGGCCGAGGCATCGCCCAGCGTGAGCACGGTGGCCGGGTGGCTGCCGAGCGTGCGGGGGGCGACCTCCAGCACCAGCAGGGGACCGGCCACCCGGGCGCCCGTTCCGAGCTCACTGAGCGTCGCCATGGGGCCTGTGCCCGCTGGTGTTGCACGTCCGTGACCCTCCCGTTTCCTTGACGTGCGACAACACCGAGAGACTTCCGCTGTGCGCATCGCGTTCGTGACCGACACCTATCTCCCCGAAGTCAACGGGGTCACCACGGTGCTTCGGGTGATCCGGCAGTCGCTGGCGGCGCGAGGGCACGATCTACTCTTTCTGGCGCCGGGCTACCCGGATGGCGAGGCCGAGGACGACCGCGTGGTCCGGCGGCGGTCGGTGCCCTGTCCGCGATACCCCGCGGTTCGCCTGTCCTCGCCCTTCGGCCCCGACGTCTTTCGGGCGCTGGACCGCTTCGACCCCGAGCTGGTTCACGTCGTGACGGAAGGGCCACTCGGCGCGATCGGCCGCCGCTACGCCATTCGCCGGGCTCGGCCCCTCGTCACTTCGTTCCACACCGACTTCCCTCGGTATGCCGCACACTACCTCGGGGCTTGGGCCGAGAAGCTGGCGCGGCGCTACCTCCGGCGGTTTCACGCGCCCGCCGTGCTCACCCAAACCCCCAGCGCCGCCAGTCGAGACGAGCTCGTGGCCCTCGGGCTGCCGCGCGCCGTGGTCTGGGGACGCGGAGTCGAATCCGACCGATTCACGCCGACTCGCCGCAGCACCGCTCGGCGCGAGGCCCTCGGTGCGGCTGGCCGGGTGATTGTTCTGCACGTCGGGCGGCTCGCCGTGGAGAAGGACCCCGACGTTCTGGTGGAGGCGTTTCGATTGGCGCACGAGATCGTGGGTGCGGAAGCGCTGTTCTGCGTGGCCGGGGACGGGCCGCGGGGCCCGGCGCTTCGCCGCGCGCTTCCGTTCGCGCGGCATTTCGGATTCCTTGCCCGCGACGTGCTGGCCGATCTCTATGCCGACGCCGACCTCTTCGTGTTTCCGTCGGCGACGGAGACCTGCGGGCTGGTCACGCTGGAAGCGATGGCTTCCGCATTGCCGGTCGTCAGCGCCGATCGCGGTGGCGTGCTCGAGAACATGCGGGACGGCATCAACGGGATGGTGGTCCCTGCGGGAGACGGCCGCAGGTTCGCGGAGGCAATCGTGGCGCTGATCCGAGACGTGCCGCAGCGGGCCGCGATGGGCCAGGCGGCCCGCGCCTTTGCAGTGGGCCGTGATTGGGATCGGGAGATCAGCGAGCTCGAGCGGATGTATCGAGAGGCGATTGCCAATGGGTTGCTGGCCGTTGACCACCCGATGGAGTGGGAGGCGGCCCCGCCGACAGGCGAGGCGCTGCGGGACGGGCCAATAGCCGGGAGATAGCCGATAAGCCCCGCCCAGTTCCCGATAGCCCCCTACCAGCCCGCGCACTACCTTGCCTCCATGCCGCTTCACGTGCTGCTTCTCGAGCCCGATCCCGACCGCCGCCAAGTGCTTGCCGATGGGCTCCGAGCCGCCGGGTTGCGGGTCTTCGAGACCGACGATCGAGCGGCGGCCGTGGAGTCGCTCCAGGGCGGCGGGTTCGACGGGGCGCTCATCTCACTGCAGGTGCCGCAGCTCGACCTGGCCGCTCTGCATGCGGCCCTCTGTCCAACGGTGCCGGGCTCGCCCGTCTCCCTAGACGCGGCTGAACGACTCCACATCGCCCGCACGCTGGAGCACACCGGCGGCAATCGGCGACAGGCGGCTCTGATACTCGGGATCTCGCGCTCGACGCTGCTACACAAGATTCGGAAGTACGGGCTGGGCGAGGGAGGAGGGCGGCGTTGGCGGCGAGCGGACGACGGAGAGAAGACTTGATGCGAGTGCGAGCGACCGGGCTGAGCCTGGCACTGCTCGTTGGCTGGATGGCGGCCGGGTCCGCGCAGACGAGCGCGAGCCGCCCGATCCCGGCGGGCACTGCGGCTGAAGGGACCCTGAGCTTCGATGGCCGGGCCAACGTGGGCGAGTTCACCGGAACCACGAGCACGTTGTCCGGCCACATGTCGGGCGGCGCCGATCTGGCCGCTGTGCGCGGCTGGGTCGAGGCTCCGGTGGCGACCCTCAAGACCGGGAAGGACCGCCGCGATCGCGATCTGCTCAAATCGATGGAGGCCGACAAGTATCCGACCATCCGCTTCGATCTCGACGGCGTCGCGGCCGGCGCAGCGGCCGATAGCCTGCCGGCCACCTTGAAGGGGCGCCTGACGATCCACGGAGTGGAGCGGGCGGTCGAGCTGCCGGCCTCCCTCGTATTGACGGGCGACCAAGCGCGAGTTCGCTCCGACTTCCCGCTCAATCTCAAGGACTACAAGATCGGCGGGCTGAGCAAGATGATGGGCATGTTGCGGATGTACGAGGACATCAAAGTGCATGTGGATGTGACCTTCCGACTGGGGAGTGAGAAGTAAGAGGTGAGAGGGAGACGGCGTCCTTCTCACCTCTTACCTCTTACCTCTTACCTCTCACCGCTCCTGGTGGCTCGGAGCACGTCCCGGCCTCCGAGCCCGGCCGACGAAGGTGCCGTCTTCCTCCGCGCGACCGTTGTCATCCCCGAACCAGACGCAGCCTGCCGAGTCGTGAGATCACGACCGAGCAGCGCGCATTGCCGCGGGTAAGCGTGTAGGTGCCGTTGCCCAGCCCGCGAGGCAGACCGAACGGCGTGAAAACCAGGGGATACGCCGGCCCTGCCAGCGTGACCCCATCCGCGGCAGGGCCGTTCTGCCGCCACACGACGCCGCTATCCGGACCCTCAACCAGCCGCACCACCAGGGAATCGGGCGTGATCTCGAGGCGAGTGACCCTGCCGCGCATGATCGCGGTGAACCGGGCAACCCGATGAGCCGCCATCAGCTCATGTGCCGCCCGGTCGGTCAGGACCCCCGCGAGGAGCGCGGCGGACGACGGCACGGCAATCGCTGCTAGTACGCCGACAATCGCTAGGACAACGACCAGCTCCACCAGGGTGATGCCCTTGTGCATGGTACAAGGGTATGGCGGGGGTCCTGCGATCCGGCAGCTTTTTCCTGCGGTGGGTGTTGGAAACGCGCGACGCTTGCTCTGGAGGGGACGGCGGGCGATACTAGCCCATACCCCTCCGTCAAACTTTGGCCCGGAGTTTCGGTCTGAGCGATTTTACGCCCCAACGGGTCTTCGGGCAGGCCGGCCGCGCGTCCGGCTCCGCTTGGCACGAGGACTTTCTGGAGCGCGCCCGGCTCGAACGGGAGCGAAATGATGACGCCGCGTCGCGCTGCGCCCTCGCGGCCTATTTGGTCGCGCGGGTCATCGATCGAGCGCTGGAAGGCACGCCGACCGACGAGGACCGCCAGGCGTATGCCTGGCAGGTCGAGAGCGTGCGGCGCTATGTCGGAGAGCTAGACGACCGGCGCCCCGAAACTCGGCATCTCGACGGAATTCTCGATGCGCTCCGGGTTACCGCGACCGCGTGCTCGTCGGCCGTCAGGATGGCGCTCACCGCCTTCGCCTATTTCCTGGAGCACGAAGGGCGGCTGGCTGAGGCGCTCGAGGTGCTGAGCCTCGCCGCGCGAACCCATGGCGCGGCGATTCCACCGTCGGACTTCCCGGCCATCGCCCTCTTTGCCGGAAGACTCAACCGTCTGCAGGCCCATTTCGAGGCCGCCACCATTGCGTATGCGGCGGCGGAAGAGGGCGCCCTGGTGACCGGCGACGTGAATGCCCGGCTCGTCTCCCGGCTCGGCCGAGCCCATGTCATGAGGTCCCAGGGCAACCTGCCGCTGGCAAAGCAGACCGTCGAAGGCGTCATCACCGAGGCCCAAACGATCGGACTTACCGACACGTTAAGCCGGGCCTACGCCGACCTGGGCGCCGTGCTGACGGTCCAGGGCGACCGGTTGGGGGCTCTCCGGGCCACCTACGAGGCGTTCCGCCTGGCGAACGACCCGCTCAATCGGATGCGGTACCTGGGCGACCTCGGAGTCGAGCTCTCGGAGCTGGGGTACTACGACGTCGCGCGCATTGCCTTCGGGATCGTGGTCGCCTCGAACACGAGCTTCATCGTAAAGACCAACGCCCGGCTCGAGCTCATGGAGATCGAATCCGCGTCGGGCAACCGGGTCGCGTTCGAGCGGCACCGCGGCGAGCTGCGCGAGGGAGCCGGCCGGATGCCGCCGACCATGGGGGTCGACTACCGTTACAAGTCGGGCCTGGGCCTGGCGCGATTCGGCCAGCTGGCGCGCGCCCGCGAGGTGTGGGCCGAAGGCATGCGACTGGCCGAGACCCACCACCTCAACGAGTGGTATTTCCGGCTCGAACGAACCAGCCGGCAACCGGACGGCGCTGCAATCCCGCAGCAGGCGCGAGCAGAACCCAAGGCCCCACCGGAAGCCATAGCCGATTTGGCTGCCGGATTGACGGCCTACGCGGAAGAAGCGATGCCTGCCTGAGGGCAGGATCCTGCTCTGGGCGAGCTCAGCAGTGGTAGCTGTTCGAGCCCTGCGTTTCGCACTTGAAGGTGGGATGGGGGCTGCTGGAATCAGCGCGCGGCGCCGTGGTGTCGGAACACGCTGCCAGGAGCCCGACGGCAACAAGGGCGGCGAACGCGAGTGTACGCGAACGAGACATGATGCAGTCCTCCGTGATTGGCTAATCTGAGGGGGCTGCGCCAAGTTGCGGGCGCCGCTTCGGCCCAGTAAGGCACTTTTTGCGACATCGAGGGGCGCTTTTGCGACAGGTCCCGATCCTCGCGGCCGTACCAGGCGAGCGCTTGTTTCGGCTCCACGCTGCCGAACCCGAAGGGTACGAATGGGTTCCGGCGTCGAGTTGGGTTCAGGCGGTCACCATCATCCGCACGCGCCCGGTTGAGCTCGCCGTCGTCGATCCGACCCTGGGCGGCGAGCCGCGCTCGATGGAAATCGAACGGCTGCGACAGCATTTCCCCTCGCTCCCCTTGGTGGTCTACACCACCCTCGCCCCCGAAACGGCCGGTGTCCTACTCGATCTGGGCCGGGCAGGCATCCGCCGGGTCCTGTTCCACCGCTTCGACGACGCCCCGGCCGCCCTTCGACGGGCCCTCTATACCGAGCTCGAGCAGAGCGCATCCCAGCGCCTGATGCAGCAGCTGGCCGGCGTGCTACCGCCGCTGCCGGAGTCGCTGCGGCGGGCCCTGGAGGTGACGCTCCATGCCCCAGGCGACGGCCCCACTGTGTCGGCGCTGGCCGAGCGCGCGCAGCTCAAGCGAAGAACCTGCGAGCGGTGGTTCGCCCGACTGGGGCTGCCCTCGCCCAAGATGGTGATGCTGCTCGCGCGAGTGCTCTATGCCCACCGGTTGTTGCTGGATCCCGGATACACCGTGGAAGACGTGGCGGTCAAACTGGGCTATACCAGGGCGAAGACGCTGCAGATGCATTTCCGCGAAGTGTTCGGGCTCACGGCGGGCGAGGTCCGGCTTTCGCTTTCGTCGGAAGAGGCGCTGCGTCTCATCACCGAGCGCTATCTCCGCCAGCCCAATCGGGCGGCATCATGAGCGCGCGCGTCCTCGTCATCGACGACGAACCGGCCCTGCGGCAGGCCTTGGAGCGGGCGCTCAAGTCGTTCGGCCACGGCGTGGCGAGCGCGGCCGACCCGCAGTCGGCCTATCTGTTGCTCAGTGAGGGCACCTTTGACGTGGTGTTGCTCGATCTGCGACTGAAGCAGGCGATGGGCGACGCGCTGTATCTTGCGATCGTCCATCAGTGGCCCTATCTCCGCGGGCGGGTGGTGCTGATGTCGGGCGATCCGTGGTCCGCGCAGGACACCTGGCCTCCCGAGCTGCTGGCGTGCCCGGTGCTGGTGAAGCCGTTCACGCTCGATACCCTCGCCGGCCTGATCTCCCGGGTGGCTACCTCTGGTATGCGGAAGAAGAACGGCAGCGCATGACCCTCGTGCTTTCCCCCCCGACAACGACTGGATCCTCCCCCGATCCCCTCGTCACGCTGCGGGAGTACCGCGCGCTCGCGCCCTGGGGACTTCGGGACCTGACCGCGCTCGCCGCCGGTATCCTCGACATCGCCGGCGTAGTCCCGGTCAGTCCGGTCGCGCGCTCTCGACCGACCGAGCGCACCATCCGGTTCTACGTGGCGCGCGGGCTAGTGAGTGCGCCGGAGGGCCGGGGGACGGCGGCGACGTACGGCTATCGTCACCTCCTTCAGGTCCTGGCGGTGAAGCTGCGGCAGATGGAAGGAGCGACGCTGGGCGCGATCGTCCGGGAGATGGGCGGAGTGACCGGCGACACCGTCGAGCGCCGGGTCGCCGCGGCCCTGGGGCACCGGCTGCCGGCCCCCTCGGCGCTGGAGCTGGAACGAAGGCCGGGCTCCGGCCGGGGTCGGGTCGGGCGCGCGCTCGAAGGGTGGCTCGCC
>DASQPE010000310.1:0-2578 GCA_035644115.1 Gemmatimonadales bacterium | reverse complement strand
ACCTGGTGGGGATGGCCGCTGCGGAGAAGGAATTCCTGGAGCGCCCGCATCCGGGAACCGGTGGGCGGACCAATGAGAACCGGGCCGCCGAAGCCGAGCGCCAGCAAGCCGAGCCGCCGGAGGGTGAGGGAGCGGAGGATGCGCTCGCCCAGATCGGCCTCGGCCACCAGCAAGGCCCGGAGCGCCTCCGGAGGGAGCAGCAGCGCTTCCACCGGGCCGCGGGCTTGGACGTCCAGCAAGGCATCGGCTCCCGAGAGCTGTCCCACCTCGCCGAGAAAATGACCCGGCCCTTGACGCTCCCAGATGGGGATACTCCGCCCGAGCGCATCGCGCCGGCTGAACGCTACCCGACCGGAGAGAAGCACGAACATCCCCGGACTCGGCTTCCCCACCTCGAACAGCATCGCTCCATCCGGGTAGGAGCGGCGTTCCCCGAAACGGGCTGCCCGGGGAATGTCGGCTCTGTTCATTGGGGCGAAGATCTCGTGGAGCCGTCCTTCCAGGTACGAGAATTCCGAACCGGGCGGCAAGGCTGGCAGATCGGGAATGACGTCGTCGGTGTTGGCCACGGGTCGACTCTCCTACCGCGTCTTTACCGTAGGACGGAGCCCTGGGGGCGAACAAACGGCGAGTTTCGAGTCCGATAGCGACGGTTATCGGTCCAGTCTCGGGCTGACAAGCCGAAAGGGCATCGAGGGCGCGTCACTGCCGGCAGTCGATGAGCACCTTGAGGTGGCTCTCGGGATCCGCCACCAGCGGCTGGAAGCCGCGATCGACCGCGCCCTGGAGCGGAACGCGATCGGTGATGAGAGACTCGAAGTCGACCTTGCCCTGGCGCAGGAGCTCGATCGCCGGGATGTAATCGTCGTTCATCGCATGGGATAGAGAAGCCAGGATCACACGCTCGTCGAGCAGCAGCGCGACGAGGTCGATCTCGCGCTGCCGGTCATGCACGCCCAGCACGACCGTCGTCCCGCTCTTCGCGGTGGCGGACAGCGAATCCGCCAACCCCGCCGCCGTGCCCGTGCATTCGAATACGACCCGGCCCCTTCCACCATCTAGACCGGGCGGCGCTACCTCGAAGCCCATCGCCGCGGCGCGACCCAACCTCACCGCCGACAGGTCACGCAGGGTCACGGAATGCGCGCCGGCAGAGCGGGCGACCTGGGCTGCCATCAAACCGATGGTGCCCGCGCCGAACACATGGACATCGACGCCGGCGACGCTGCCGGCCCGACGCACCGCCCGAACCGCGACGGCGAGCGATTCGGCCAGCGCGCCGGCTTCATCGGGGAGGCCGCGAGGGATCTCGGCGCACATCGATGCAGGCACGTTCACCGTCTCAGCAAGGGCGCCATCCATCATCAAGCCCATCACCGCCAGCTGCGGACAGAGCTGCCGGTTCCCGGACAGGCATGCGGCACAGTGCCCGCAGCCGACGCTGTTCTCGAGGCCGACGCGCGTGCCGGGATCGATTCCCGCTCCGGCACCCGCCGCGACCACGACCCCCCCACCCTCATGGCCGAGGACCAGTGGAGCTTTGCCGCCGGTCAAGGAGTGCGGTGTGGTCGGGATGACGACTGGCCCGTGCAGGTACTCGTGGATGTCCGTGCCACAGATACCGCAGTAGGCGATCGCCACGGTAACCCAGCCGGCGGGTGGGTTGGGTGGGGCGGGCCATTCCTGCACCCGAATGTCGTGCCTTCCGTGATAGACGGCGGCGAGCACGGCCCACTTTTAGCACAGGGCGAGGGTGCGGCTTGGCTTCGGAGGCGATGAAGAAGGCGCGCCGGCACTCGCGGCTTTGAGCGAGCGGGAAACACGCGGGGTGAAGCGGGGACACCATACGCAACTCGTGCCAACGCCAGCTTCAAGCGAGCAGGTCATGGTCGACGCGAACGTGCGCGCTTCAATCGTTCTTGGCCTCTCGGCGCTTCGGGGTGCTGCGTTGCCGCGTCGCCGATCGACGGTTTGGCACGGGCCCTGCTACTCGCGACGGGAGTCGCCTCAGCCCAAACGGGTGAACCCATGTCGACCCTCGCAGCGCACCTGGAGCTGACCAAGCCTCGCATCACCGCGCTCGTCGTCTTCACCACCGCCGCCGGCCTCTGGCTCGCACCGGCGCTGCCTTCGAGCGGCGTCGTGCTGCTCACGATCGTCGGCACGGCGATGGCCGTCGCCGCCGCGAACGTGTTGAACATGTATCTCGAGCGCGACACGGACGCGCTGATGCCGCGCACGATGCATCGGCCGCTGCCCACGCATCGCATCAAGCCGCGGCAGGCGCTGCGGTTCGGCGCGGCGCTGGCCGCCATCTCCGTTCCGCTCCTCACTTTCGGGGTCGGCGAGCTTCCCGGGCTTCTCGCCGCGATTGCACTGGTGAGCTACGTCCTCTTCTACACGCCCATGAAGCGGCGCACGGCCGCCTCCCTCCTCGTCGGCGCAGTGGCTGGTGCGATGCCGCCGCTGATCGGATGGACCGCGGCGACCGGGCGATTCGATCTTCCCGGGCTGCTGCTCTTCGCCGTCTTGTTCCTCTGGCAGGTGCCGCACTTCCTCGCCATCACGCTCTTTCGCC
>DASQPE010000309.1:0-7855 GCA_035644115.1 Gemmatimonadales bacterium | reverse complement strand
CGGTTGCTGCCCCGGACCGGCCAGTGTGATCGCGAACAGGACCCGAGTAGCGTGGATGAGAAGCATTATCAATAGGTTTGGGATGTGCTGCCGGAAAGTAGAGCGGGAAGGTCGGCTTTGGAAGAGGAAGCGTTAGAGGTGAGAGGTAAGAGGTGAGAGGGGGCTGGGTCCCTCTTACCTCTCACCTCTCACCTCTTACCTGTTACCTACCACCGAGCCCACACCTTCTGGGCGACGCCGAGGAGGGGGTCCGGCACCGGCAGATACCCACCGAAGACGAGGCCCAAATAGCTCGCCGCGGCCAGTATCACGACAGTAACCAGCCACAGCGGCCAAGTCGGCCGGCGCCATGCGCGTACCCGCTCGATTTCGGGAGTCCATAGCGCTTCTTCCCTGACAGCCGCTGCCTCGAGCGCGAGCCACGCCGACTCGAGCCGCCGAGCGACCGCGAGGATCGCCTCCTGCCAATCGCGCACCGCCGCGTCGCCTCGCGCGCCGCTCGCCGAGACCCCGGGGACGGTCTGCTCGAGCGCTTCCAGGCTCTGGAGAAACGGGAGGCTCCCGGCGCCGAGCCGGCCGGATACCGCGTGGCGATCGGGATCGGCCAGCGGAAGTTCGGCGCGCCGGCCGGAGGGCAGCCGGGCTTCTCGTCCAGCCGAAGCGAACCGCGCGTCCACCGCCTTTACGACCCGGTCGGCCGCTTCGGTCACCGCCCGCTCCCACTCGCCCAGCCATGCCTGCCGATTGAGCGAGCTCACGGCTCCAGCTCGATCGTCCGCGACGGCAAACGCGCGAGCTGCGCCCGCGAGCTCGAAGATCCCGGTCGCCAGCGCGAGCCGCACGTCGTCGAGCCGGACCCAACGGCCTCGGACGGGCTGGGCCCGATCGCAGAGCCGGCCCAGGGCAGGGCCGAGCTCCGGCACCAGAGTGGTCGAGGGAGACCGCGCGGGCGCGCTCACCGGGTCTCCCAGGCCGGCCGCTCGCCCTCGAGGTCGGCGAGCGCAAGAGCGGCACGCCGGCCGCCGCGGGCATCGTACCGCAACACGAAGTCCGCCAGGATCTCCGCCGTAAAGCCATCGCGCGGGAGCCCGGTCGTCCGGATGGCAGCCTCGATCGCCGGGGGCGGGCCCTCTACTTCAAGCAGCACGTCCATCCGCGGATACCACTCGATCCTCAACACCGCACCAGCAAGCTCATAGACCTCGACCTGGCGATCGATCGCCTGCCCTACCACATAGCCAAGCGCTTCGAGGATACGCCCGGGAGACGCGGAACCGGCGGCGATCCGGCACGTCAGCTCCTCCCGCAACTTGTAGCCGCCCTCGGAGCGGGCGGTCCGGCCTTTCCAGGTGAGCTCGGCCTCGCTGACCCCGTCCGCGTCGATGAACCGGCGGACCCGGAGCACCTCGTCGCGCCCGAGGAGCGCGCCGTCGCGGTCGTAGCGACGATCCTCCATCAGCCCGCGAAACGCGAGTCGCGCGCCCGCGGCGAGCAGCCGCGCCCGCAAATCCGCCGAGTCGGGCACAATGGTCTTGAGCTCGAGCTCTGCGGCCATGGTCAGGCGAGGATGGCGTCGAGCGCGCGGCGCGTGTCGCTCAGGTCGGCGAACACCGCGTGCGCGCCACAGGCTTGGAGCTCGGAGACGGAATACGACCCGGTCGCGACCGCAACGGCTCGCGCGCCGATCCCCGCGCCGCAGGCCACGTCGGCCGGCGTATCGCCGATGATCACCAGCTCGGCGCCGGTAACCGGACCGCCGAAGAGCGCCTCCGCCCGGCGGGCCGCGATGGGGGGCAACTCGGGACGATCGGCCGAATCGGAGCCGTAGGCGCCGACCTTGAACCGCGAGGGGTCGAGCCCGGCCGCACGCAATTTGAGCGCGGCGCCGCGCTCGAGATTGCCGGTAAGGAGGCCCAACACGACGCCTGGCTCCCTCTCCAACTCATCGAGGATGGCGGGAAACCCGGGCATGAGCGTCGTGCCCACGGTAGTGGCAAGCTCGCGCTCGAGCAGGGCAACGTAGCGCTCGCAGAAGGCACGGACCCGCTCCGGCGGATGCGGGGCCAGATCGCCCGCGGCGGCCAGCAGCTCGGCCACGATCTGAGGGTCGGTCTTGCCGTCGAACCGGATCTGGCCGAATGCAGGTTGTCGGCCGACCGCCTCGGCCAGCGCGGCGGTGATGGCTCGGCGTCCGGCGCCGGCGGTTAGCAGGATGGTGCCGTCGATGTCGAAGAGGACCAGGCGGCGGAGGGGCATGGGGGGAAGATAGACGGAGCAGGCGGGAGCAGGCGGGAGCGGGCGGATTGGGTGGCCCTTCGGGCGGTGCAGTTCCCGCTGCTCTCGCACAGCGGCGCTGTCTACTCAGTGGCGGGAACTGACGCGCCTCTCGGGCCACCCAATCCGCCTGCTCCCGCCCGCCTGCCCGCCTGCCCGCCTGCCCGCCCTACACGCGGCTCCGCGTGTTCCCTCGCGCAAACGCGACCAGCACCCCCCTCGGCCCCAGCCCTCCGAGCGCCGACGGAGCCACGTTCGCAATCCGGCGCACCGTGCCGGCGAGATGGCTCGACGAGGCGAAGTGGAGCACCCGGACGACGGTCGTGATCCGGTACCCCGGGTTCTGCAGCAGCTGGGCAGCGCAGGCGACCCGGGTGAGATCGATGACCCGCTTCAGGTTCGGTGCGCCGCCGGCTCCGAACTGGCGGGACAGGTGCTCCCGGCTGACCTCGAGCTGGCACGCCAGGTCGAGCGTGCGCATCGGGCGCTCGACGTCGCGCACCAGCAGGTCCCAGGCACGTCGCTGAAGCCGCTCGACCAGCCGAAGCATCCGGGGTCCGTCGGCCAGCGCATGTCGCCGCACTGTGGTGAGTGAGCAGCGGACCACCAGATCCCCGATGACGGCATCGTCGACCCCTTCGATCGCGAGCGTGGTCAGCGCCTGGCGCTCGCATTCGGCCATGAGCTCACCATCGTCGGCCCGGAACGGCGCATACCCGACAATGGGCATGGCGGGCAGCCGGCTGCGCAAGCGCGCCAGCTCTTCCATCAGACTCGGATGCGGTGCGAGCACGATGGCGTCCACCAGCCGCGCCTCGAGCGTGCGCCGCAGGCCGGCCATGCTGCGACAGCTGACCACACCGGGCCCGTCCCGGGGCAGGCTCCGCCGGAGGGCGAGCGCGGCGGCGCGGCTCTCCAGGAGGGCGGCGACTACGGGCACGGCTCAGGTGCCGGAGGAGGACGGCCGGGGCCGGCCGACGCCGGTGGCCACCAGCGTGCGCACCATCTCGCCGGCCCGTTTGAGGACGCCCCGGGCATTGTCGTAGGACAACGCCTCGAGCGCCTGATCGATCGGCTCCCACCGGCAGGCGGTGATGCCCTCTTCGACTTGGGGCAACGGCTCGCCCGCCAGCGACTCGAACAGGAAAAAGTGGCAGTACTTGTGGATGTGCCGGCCGCGGAACCGGAAATGCCAGTCGATGATCCGGATGGGGCCCTGCAGCACGAGACTGGCCAGGCCGGTCTCCTCGATCGTCTCCCGCAGCGCCGCCTGGGCGGGCGTCTCGCCGTCCTCCAGATGGCCCTTGGGAAACCCCCAGTTGTCGTAGGAGTCCTTGATCAGGAGGAACTGGGTGCCCTGCTCCGCCGGTCGTCGGAACACGATGCCCCCGGCGCTCACCTCCAACTCCGGGCGCCGCTTCCCCATCAGAACACCGAGACCTTGAAGTACCGTTTCGGGTTCGCCTTCACGTCGGCGAGCAGCTCTCGCAGTTCCACCAGGGTCTGTCTGGTCTCGACATAGAGAGTGGTGTCGGTGGTAAGCCGGCCCAGCGATCCCTCGCCAGACTGGAGCCGGGTGATCAGGGAGTCGGCCGACTGGAGGACGTGCACCAGACTCGCCTGGTTGTCCCGGGCCGCGGACATGACCGAGCGGAAATCGGCCGCGGCCTGGCGCAGGTCGGTGCTCGAGGCCCGCGCGTTGTTCATGATGTCCTGGAACTGGTTGGCGTTGGTCGCGCTGTCCACCCGGGCCACGGTGCGCTCGAACCCCCGCGCCACACCCGCGAACGCGTCGGCCGAGGTCGCGACGCTGACGCTCACACGGTCGAGCCGGTTCGCCTGCTGGTCGGTGAACTTGGCCAGCCGGTCGGCGATCGACGTGAGATCGGCAACGCTCCGCCGTACGTCGCGAACCGCGGAGGAATCGAACACGCCCCGGATCCGTTGGGTCACGTCGGCCACGTCGCCGGCGATGCGGCTCGCCTGGGCGGTCAGCTGCCCGATGTCCGGCAGGGTGGCGCCGGGCCACGCGTCGCCCGGTGTGGCGTCCGACTCGAGCAACGAGGCCCGGATGGTGGGATCGTCCGGCAACGGCTCGAACGGGATGATATTCGCGGCCCACTCGCCGAACAGGCTGCTCGAGGCCGAGATCACCGCCGGCCGGCGGGGCAGCGCGACGCCTTTGTCGACCGTGAGCTCGGCGTCCACCCACCCGTCTTCCGCCAGCCGGACCGCGTCCACCCGGCCGACCTTGACGCCGCGCAGCGTGACCGGAGCACCCACGCCGAGCGCGCCCACTGTGCGAAACCGGGCGACGTGGGTCATCGTGCTCTTGCCAATGTTGGTTTGGCTCAACCAGAGCGCGCCGCCCACCACCAGCGCGAGCGACGCCAGCACCGCGAGACCGACCGCGAACTCGTTGGTGCGTTTCACGAGACCGACCTCCGCAGGGGCGGCTCGACCTCGTCGGGCCGGCCCTCGATGAACTGTCGCACGACCGGGTCGGTGGTCGCCTGGATCTCCGGCACCGTTCCCGTCTGGCGGATCACCCCTTCGTACAGCATGGCGACCCGGTCGCCCACGGTGAATGCCGTCCGCATGTCGTGAGTCACGACCACGCCGGTGACGCCGAGGTCGCGGGTACGCTGCATGAGGCGGTCCATCACCGCCGAAGTTATGGGATCGAGCCCCGTCGTCGGCTCGTCGTATAGAATGTAGCGCGGCCGGAGGGCCACCGCGCGCGCGATTCCCACCCGTTTACGCATGCCGCCCGAGAGCTCCGCGGGATAGCGGTCTTCCTGGCCGCTCAGCTCGACCGTCGCGAGGCTCTCCTCGATCCGGCCCCGGATTGCCGCGTCGTCCAGTCCGCGTTTTACCAGCCCGAGACGGATGTTCTCGGCCACCGTCATCGAGTCGAACAGCGCCGCGAACTGGAAGACGTACCCGATCTGGCCTCGCAGCTCGGCGAGCTCGTCTCGATCGAGCTCGGGCACGTTCTTCCCGTCCACCTCGATCCGGCCCGAGTCCGGCTCCAGCAGGCCGACGATGAGCTTGAGGGTGACGCTCTTGCCGCTGCCCGATCCCCCCATGATCACCGTGTTCATGCCGGTGGGGACCTCGAGCGAGAGCCCGGCGAGCACGACCTTGGCACCGAACGACTTGTGGACGTCTTCGAGCCGGATCAAAGCAGGACCAGCGCCCAGAACGCATCCAGCACCAGGATCGACTGGCACCCGAGGACGACGGCGCGGGTAGTGGCGCGACCGACGCCCTCGGCGCCGCCGCGAGTCGCGAGGCCCTCGAGGCAGCCCATGAGCGCCACGGCGGTGCCGAAGCTGGCGCTCTTGACCAGACCGAACCAGATGTCCTTGAACTGGTAGAAGAGCTTGAGCCCCTTGAGAAACTCGGGGGTGGAGAGGTCGAGAACGTTGGTCGCCGTGACCCAGCCCGAGGCGACCCCGATCCCCATGGCGAACGAGGTGACGACGGGAAACATCAGGGTGGCGGCGATGACCCGTGGCACCACCAGGTACGCGTACTTGTCGTACGCCAGCGTCTCCAGTGCGTCCACCTGCTCGGTCACCCGCATGGTCCCGAGCTCGGCGGCGATGTTGGCGCCCACCCGCCCGGCGAGCGCCATGCCCGTGAGCACCGGGCCCAGCTCCATCATGACGGTCTTGCCCACGAGGGCGCCGACGTAGTAGAGCGGGACCGAGCCGGTGAAGATGTAGGAGGACAGGAGCGAGAGGACGATGCCGGTGAAGATCGCGATGAAGATCGCGATCGGCACCGAATCGACGCCAAGGCGACGCATCTGCCCCAGCACCAGAGGACGCCAGGTGGGCACGTCGGCCAGGGCGCGCGCTGCCTCGACGCTCCAGCGGCCCACCCGCACCACGGGGCCCGCCGGGTCATGGAGCCGGGTCGCAAGCGAGAGTGGCACGGGGGGAAAGTACAGCAAGCGGTGAACGGTGAACAGTGAACGCCGTTTACGCAGCGAAGCTCGCGAGCGCCCTCCCCACTTCCCCTTCCCGCAGCCGCTTCAGCGCCCGGTCGCGGAGCTGCCGCACCCGCTCCCGCGTGACCCCCAGCATGCCGCCGATCTCCTCGAGGGTATGCTCCCGGCCGCCGTCGAGCCCGAAGTAGAGCCGCAGCACCTTGGCATCTCTGGGCGGCAGGGTACGCAACGCGCGCTCGATCTCCTCCGAGAGGAACTGGTCCATCGCCTGCTCTTCGGCGTTGGACTGCTCGTCGACGATGAAGCGCTCGAGAAGAGACCGGTCGCCTTCCGGATCGAGCGGCGCGTCGAGCCGGACATCGGCCGTATTGAGCGCGGCGAGCGACTGGACCACATCCAGGGCGAGCCCGACCGCGTGGGCGATCTCTTCCGGGGTCGGCTCGCGCCGGAGCTCCTGGCGGAGGGTTTCTGCGGTCCGGATGATCTTGGACAGATCGGCCGTGCGGTTGAGCGGGACCCGAACCGTGCGACCGTGCCGTGCCAGCGCCGCGAGGATGGCCTGCCGGATCCACCAGACGGCGTACGAGATGAACTTGACGCCGTGGTCGGGGTCGAACTTCCGGGCGGCGGTCAGCAGGCCCACGTTGCCTTCGCCGATCAGGTCGGTGAGCGCGAGCCCGCGGTTCTGATACTTCTTGGCGACCGAGATGACGAACCGCAGGTTGCGCTTGACCAGCTCCTGCATGGCCTCCTCGTCGCCGGTCCGGACCTTGCGCGCGATGGCGACTTCCTGGGGCTGCGTGAGCAGCGGAGTCTTGCTCACTTCGTACAGGTACTGGTCCAGGATGTCGCGATCGGCGTCGTACACGCCAAGGCTCTTGGCGGTCTCCCGCTTCCGGGCGCGGCGCGGGTTGGCCGGCGGAGTGGCGGCTAGAATCTCGGCGGTGGTCAGATCGTCGCGGAGGGGGTCGAGAGAGGGAGGCGCCTCACTCGGACCCTTCGAGGCGCGGGATTTGGCGGGCTCGCGGCTGGACTCGGATCGGTCGGATTTCTTCTTGGGCATGGCTCCTCGGTACCGGCCAGCGCGCGGGGGAGCGCGCCCACTGCAAAACTGCTTGACACCCCTCCACGCGCGGCCTTAGCTTGCCGTGCTGCCGCGCCCGGATAAAGGGCGAGCCAATATAACAGGGGGCGTAGCTCAGTTGGGAGAGCGCGTGAATGGCATTCACGAGGTCAGGGGTTCGATCCCCCTCGCCTCCACGGGCCGCCGGTGCACCGGCGGAGGGCGGCTCGGACCACGGCTGGCGGCGGTTGCGGCGACCCTGCTGCGGCACTAGAATCCTGACCTCACGCGGGAATAGCTCAGTTGGTAGAGCACAACCTTGCCAAGGTTGGGGTCGCGGGTTCGAGTCCCGTTTCCCGCTCTCTGCAAGACGGGTAACGGATCAACAATTGAAACATCGACGCGGGGTGGAGCAGTCTGGTAGCTCGCCGGGCTCATAACCCGGAGGTCGTGGGTTCAAATCCCACCCCCGCTATTACGTAACAAAGACGCCTAGTCGCCGAGACGCCGAGGGCTGGCGTGGCGCGCTAGGCGTCTCGGCATCTAGGCTCCTCGGCGTC
>DASQPE010000308.1:0-2240 GCA_035644115.1 Gemmatimonadales bacterium | reverse complement strand
GGTCGGGGAGCCGGTCGCGTCGCTCGCCGTCGGGGTACAGGCGATCCACCCGCTCGACCGCGGCAACCAGCGGCTCCTGGCTGGCGGAGTCGTGAAAGGAGAGGAGTCCGTCCGTGATCCGATCGCAGAGATCCTCGACGGCCGCGCCGGGCGGCACCATCCCGCGCTGCTCCCGTCCCTGAAGGTTGACTCGGACGTAGCCCTGCAGGTCGGCGCGGAGGGTGAACGCCGGGGTCCGCTCCCACGCGATGCCGCCGGCGGACCAGAGGGTCATCAGCCGGTTGCGCAAGGCGGCCGGAACCCGCAGGGCGAGCGCGCGGCGCAATTCGAGCGGGATGGCTTCGCCCAACCGGCGCACCAACCCCCGACGGGGCCGGGCGTCGGTGCGTCCCGCAACCACCCGGGCGAGCATGTCGTCGAGCAGGTCGGCGCGCGACGTGTTCGCCATCATGCCGTGGGCCGAGAACGCGATCACGGCCGCGTCAGGGGCCGCGGCCGCCAGATGGCCGACCGCCGCGTCGCACGCGACATAGAGGTCGCGGAGGCCGCGGTCGAAGCTCTCTCCCTGGGCGTCTGTCAGCGGACCCGTGATGCTCGACCGATCGAACAACCGATGCCCGCCGCGGTGGAGCGCGCCGAAGGCGACGATGGCGAGATCCCACGGCCGTTCCAGCAGCCAGAGTCCGAGAGCGGTCGAGCGCCGAGTGGTTTCGACCAGCGCATCGCGCAACGCGAGCAGCTCGGCCACCGGTGAAGGACCGTACTGCTCCGGCCCGATGTGCCACTCTCCGAACCGGCGCTTGATCTCGGCCAGCAGGTCGGCCGGATGAGACGCCGGCGGTGCGATCTTGTCGTGCGCCGCCCAGCCCGACACCTCGATGCCGTTGAACGGCTCTACTCCGAGAGCCATGGGCACGTCGCAGGCGATGACCGACAGCGGGTCGCTCAGGTGTCGCCAGAAGGGCGAAACCGAGAGCCAGTCGCGCCCCGGCGCGGCGAACGCCATCGTCTCTTGCCGCCACTGGAAATCGTGATACAGCCCGTGCTGGGAAGGGGGCTGGCCGGTGTAGAACGTGGGCCAGGGAGAGCCCGCCAGGTATCGGGCCGAGGTGGCGAGCCGCCCCGACACTCCGGCGCGGCACAGGGCACCCAGGTGGGGCAGGGTGCCATCGCCGATCCAGCGGTCGATCAGGACCGGGTCGGCGGCGTCCAGCGCGATCATCAGTACGCGGCGTGCGGCTGGCACTCCGTCTCCTTCTCGGCGGATTCGGGCGGCATGGAACGATTGGGGGTGCCGTATTCTATGGCGAGTCGATGCCGGGGGGGAGCGCTGGCCGGGCCGGGCACCTCGCCGGTCTTGCCGGGCCACGAATAGTTGACTAAAGTCAGAGAATGCTGGCCGATGAGATTGCCCAGGTCCGGCGCTTCAATCGAATGGTCACCCAGCGTGCCGGAGCCTTGGATGATCACTTCCTCGGGCGCGATCGCCCGTTGGGGGAGTCACGCCTGCTCTACGAGATCGGCCGTGACGGAGCAGACCTGCGCGACCTCCGCCGCCGCCTTGGGCTCGATGCCGGCTACGTCACCCGCCTGGTCCGGGCCCTCGAGAAGAAGGGTCTGGTCCGACTGACCCGGGGAGCGGGCGACCAACGGGTGCGCAAGGCTCGGCAGACTGCGGCAGGGCGGCGGGAAGTGCGGGAGATGAACGACCGCTCGGACGCTGCCGCCGGGGCTCTTCTCAGCTCGCTGACCTCGGCTCAACGCAGCCGCCTGGTGGCGGCGATGGCGGAGGTACATCGGCTCCTGCAGGCGGCCGGCCTCCAGATCGAGCGGGTCGATCCGGCAAGCTCGGCCGCCCGATGGTGTGTGGGCCAATACTTCGAAGAGCTCGACCGGCGTTTCGAGTCCGGGTTCGACCCGGCCGCCAGTCTGCCCGCGGACGATCGTGACTTCATCGCGCCGCGCGGCGCGTTCCTGGTGGGTTCGGTGGACGGGGAGTCGGTAGCCTGTGGCGCAGTGAAATCAATCTCGCCTGGTGTCGGGTCGCTCAAGCGTATGTGGGTTGCCGACACAGTCCGTGGGCTCGGCATTGGCCGACGGATGCTGGAGGCGCTGGAGACCCAGGCAGGGGAGCTTGGTCTGACGACCCTTCAGATCGAGACGAATCGGGCGTTGCAGGAGGCCATTGCTCTGTACCGAAGCGTCGGCTTTCGGGAGGTGGCTGCGTTCAACGCGGATCC
>DASQPE010000307.1:0-8224 GCA_035644115.1 Gemmatimonadales bacterium | reverse complement strand
CGCGCGACGGTAACCAAGCAGCGTCTCGAAGGCGGAGGGCCTGACCGCGAGCCGCCGGCCCGGGGCTTGCCCCGGTTCTCATCCCCCCTGATCGTACGGGCTGCAGGGCGAAACTGAGGTTGCATTGGGGGTGCGGGCTCCCCTATCCCTGTGGCGAGGGCTCTGTTACCTCGGAACGACATCGCTCCAACAGGCAAAGCCTTGGCTCGTAATCCATTCTAGGCCAAGGATGGGTGTTTTGACTGGAGGGTATCCGTGGCCACGAAAGCCTCGACCCACATCCTGGGTATTTCCGCATACTACCATGACAGCGCAGCGTGCCTGCTGCGCGATGGCGAGATCGTGGCGGCCGGACAGGAGGAGCGCTTCACACGGGAGAAGGGGGACGCCAGCTTCCCCAAGCACGCGGTCAATTACTGCCTCCGCGCCGGCGGGATCCAGCTGGCTGATCTTGACTTCGTGGGCTTCTACGACAAGCCGCTGCTGAAGTTCGAGCGGATTCTAGACACCTACCTCAGCATTGCCCCGCGAGGCTTCACCTCGTTCCTCAAGGCCGGCCCGCTCTGGATGAAGGAAAAGCTGTTCATGGACCGCCAGATTCGGCGGGAGCTGGGGTACGAGGGCGAGCTGCTCTACGCGGAGCACCACGAGTCGCACGCCGCCAGCGCGTTCTTTCCCTCGCCGTTCGAGGAAGCCGCGATTCTCACGATGGATGGTGTGGGCGAGTGGGCCACCGCGTCGATCGGCGCGGGGCGGGGGAGCGACTTCGAGCTGACCAAGGAGCTTCACTGGCCCGACTCGCTCGGCCTTCTCTACTCGGCCTTCACCTACTACACCGGCTTCAAGGTGAACTCCGGCGAGTACAAGGTCATGGGGCTGGCGCCTTACGGCGAGCCGAAGTACGTCGATCTGATCTATCGCGAGCTGATGGAGCTGCGGGAGGATGGGTCGTTCACCCTGAACCAGAAGTATTTCAACTACCTGGGCGGGCTCACCATGACCAGCCCTGCGTTCCACCAGCTATTCGGCGGCCCGCCCCGGGTGCCCGAGACCAAGCTGACGCAGAAGGACATGGATCTCGCCCGCTCGGTGCAGGACGTGTGCGAGGAGGTCATGCTCCGGATGGCGCGCACTGCGCACCGCGAGTCCGGACTTGACAACCTCTGTCTCGCGGGCGGCGTAGCGTTGAATTGCGTCGGCAACGGCCGGATCCTCCGGGAGGGTCCCTTTAAGCGGCTCTGGATCCAGCCCGCCTCCGGCGACGCCGGCGGCGCGCTCGGCGTAGCTCAACTCATCTGGCACCGCCACCTGAAGCAGCCTCGGCGGACGATTCCTGGCAGCGATGGGATGAAGGGAGCCTACCTCGGGCCGGGGTTCGGCGCCGAGGAGATCGGGGCCTTCCTCGAGGCGAACGGGGTCGCGTACGAGCGGCTCGAGCGCGACGGGTTGGTGCGCCGCGTGGCCGAGCTCCTGGCGGACGAGAAAGTGATCGGCTGGTTCGACGGCCGGATGGAGTTCGGCCCCCGGGCGCTCGGGGCCCGCAGCATCGTGGGTGATGCACGGAGCCCGCGGATGCAGGCGCAGATGAACCTCAAGATCAAGTTCCGGGAAGGGTTCAGGCCCTTTGCGCCGAGCGTGCTCCGCGAGCGGGTCAGCGACTACTTCGAGCTGGACTCCGATTCGCCCTACATGCTGCTGGTGGCTCCCGTCCGCTCCGATCGCCGCATCCCCAAAACGGCCGAGCACCGGGAGCTTTGGGGCATCGACCAGTTGAACGTGCCCCGTTCGGACATCCCCGCGGTCACCCACATCGACTACTCGGCACGCATTCAGACCGTGAGCGAGGAAACCAACCCGAACTACCACGCGCTGATCAAGGCCTTTGAGGACCTGACGGGGTGCGGCGTGCTGGTGAACACCTCGTTCAACGTGCGGGGCGAGCCCATCGTCTGCACCCCCGAGGATGCGTACCGGTGCTTCCGCCGCACGCACATCGACTATCTCGTTCTCGGGCCGTACCTGATTGGCAAGGCGGCGCAGCCCGAATGGAAGGAGGACACCGAGTGGCAGAGGGAATTCCAGCTCGATTGACGCCCCAGGAGGGGCGCAAGTTCGGGTTCACGGTCGGAGCGGCCTTCCTGGTTCTCGCGGGGCTGATGTGGTGGCGCGGGCGCGAGCCCGGCGTCATCGGGTTTGGGATCCTCGGCGGCCTGCTGCTGTTCGCCGGGCTCGTGATTCCCGGCCGGCTCGGTCCGGTGTACCGGGCCTGGATGGGCCTCGCGCTGTTGCTGTCCAAGGTGACCACGCCGATCTTCATGGGGATCGTGTACTTTCTGGTGCTGACCCCGGTCGGGATCGTACTCCGCCGACTGGGCAAGCAGCCCTTGCGGCGCCACGCACCCAGCCAAAGCGCCTGGGTCGATCGAGAGCCGAACCAGCGGCGCGGCGATCTGCTGCGCCAGTTTTGAGGGGGATCTATGGCTAGGTCAGGTTTGCTGAGCGAGCTCTGGGCCTTCATGCGGGTCCGCAAGAAGTGGTGGCTCCTTCCGATCATCACCGTGATGGTACTGGTCGGTGCCTTGCTCGTGCTTGCGCAGGGCTCCGCGCTCGCGCCGTTCATCTACACCGTCTTTTAGCCGCCGAGTGGCGCTGGGCGCCTTCACCAGGCAGGCAACGGCAGTAGCGCTCGCACCCGGCCGAGTGCCCGCGACCTGGGCAGCGGAGCTCGAGGGCTTGCGGACGGCGGGGCCGCTACTATTACCAGCCGAGCCTGCCGCTTTTCATGCGTTCGTGCCCGAGGAGTGCGAAGGCGCGCGCCTCGAGCTCCCTCGCGCATGCTCCGAGGTAGCGGACCGGGTTGGACAGGAACTCCTGGCCACGCCTTCCGATGAGAGCACTTCGGTCCTGCGTAGCGCCCCGATGCTGGTCATCGCAGCCACCAATCCCAAGAAAGAGATCCAGGACGGCGTTGCCTAGGATACCGTATCTGGCGCCGGGCCTCTGGCGCCGGGGCCTTTTGTGTCTGGCAATAACATGCTCCCTCGCCTGTTCCAACGCGGATCGCACATCGGTATCTGCGGTCGCCGTTGCACCGCACGACGACACCCTTCTCGTCGGGGAAAGGGTGCGCCTGCTCGCAACCCTCCGCGGTCCGGCAGACCGTCCCCTCGCGGGCCGAGGTCGAATAACCTGGTCGACCAGCAACAGCTCGGTAGCCCGTGTTTCTGCCGATGGCGAGGTGACCGCTGCCGGCGTTGGGGTCGCCAGCATCTCGGCTTCCGCCGCGAATCGGGCCGGCTCGGCTCGAATCTCAGTCAGTTACGGCGGCGGAGTCGTCCGGGACGTGCACTATTGCAGCCCCAACCCGCTCCGCACCATGAATGTCCACATCCCGGGCGCCGCCAGGCCGCGTCCACTGCCGGTCGCGGTCTACATCCACGGCGGCGGCTGGGACAGTGGTGATAAGGACCATACTGATTGGCGATTCGCCCACGTGCGGGACAGCTTGCTCTCTCGGGGCTACGTAGTCGCCAACCTGAACTATCGACTTGCCCCGGCAGACAAGTGGCCCGCCCAGATCGAAGATGTGAAGTGTGCCATCCGTGACCTTCGGGCCAATGCCCTGATATTCGGGTTGGATCCTTCGCGCGTAGTTGCCTGGGGTACCAGCGCCGGCAGCCACCTCGCCGCCATGCTCGGAACGACGGGGCGAGACCCCCAGCCGACCGACACCGGCGAGTTCGCCGGCTTCTCCAGTCGAGTGAGCGCGGTCGTCGACATCGCCGGTCCGACCGATCTCGGGCGACCCGGCGAGCTCAATTTTGGAGGGGTACAAGAGATCCTGCGTACCTGGCCCGACTCTTCTTCCGCCGAGGCTGCGGGCGCCAGCCCGGTGCACCAGGTCTCGGCCCAGGCGCCCCCGTTCTACATCATTCACGGTGACCGCGACGAGGTCGTGAAGCTCGACCAGGCCGTTCGTCTCTATGACCGGCTCGGCGCAATGGCTGTCCCACGGCAGATGCTGGTCGTCCTGAACGCCACCCACGGCATCGCATCCGCCGGCGAGGGTATTTTGCCCGACCGCCCGGCCATCGTCAGCAGCATCGTCGCCTTCTTCGACCGCTACACCAGCCGCCCCTAGCGCACCGGGCGAGAACAGGCGCCCTGCCGTGCGCTGCTGTCGGCAAGGAGCCGGTGCTGCTCGAGATAGCTCGCGATGGTCCTGGCGGCCAGGAGCTGAGCTCCGCTTCCGGGGTGACTGTCGTACGCCGTTCCCCACCACTCCTTCAGATCCTTGCCGGCTGCCAGGAACGTCGGAAGCAGGTCGAGCACCTGGAAACCGGCGTTCCGCCCGGCCTCGGCTACCATCCGGTGAATGTCTTTCTCCGGATAGGTCTCCAGCGTCCAGTGACCCGGGAACAGGTAGGGATACACCACCAGAAGCGCCGGCGTGCAGCGCCGAGCGGCCGAATCCGCGATCTCGCGGAAGTCGCGTTGTTCCTGCAACCAGCCGGGCGAGTCGGGAGCGAAGTGCTTCCGGTTGAATTCCACAACCCCAATGAAGTAAGCCGTGAGCGCACGCTCCAGCAGGACCAGAATGCCGCTGTTACGGATCCAACCGGTTCGATACTCGGGAGGGACCAGCCGGATCTCCTCCTTCTCGCCGGTCGCCACGAACCCGAATTGGGGAACGGTCACGTACGCATCGTTGTCGAGCCACTGGAGGATCACGAGATCCGGATCGAACTGCCACCCGATCCGGCGGAGCAGCTCCGCCTCGTTGCCGGTCGCGTATCCACCGCGCCCCGTGTTGATCACTTCCGTCTTTGGGGCGCCGGGCATTTGCGTCAGGATCTGTTCGAGAAGCGCGGGCCAGGTGCTGTCGGAGGAGGCGATCTTGGAGCCCCAGGTGAACGAGTCCCCCAGGGCGATCACCCGGCGCACGCCGGGCTGGCGCCGCGTGTCCTCATAGGGGGAGCGGAAGCGGAAGAAGTTGTTGGACCAGACACCCCGAGGGTAGCGGCTGCCCCATCGGGCGAGCTCCGCTGGGGTGCCGAACTTCTGGGCTACCGGTCCCCAGGCGAGGACCACCTCGACCATCGCCAAGCCAACGAACGTGGAAAGGGCAGCTGCGCTCCACCCTCCGAGGCGCCTTTCCCAGGCCGCGGACCCGAATGCCGCATCCGCCGACCACATAACACCGCAGAAAACTGCGCTCAACATGAATGCGACATAGGCGTTGAACGTGAAGCCGATCAGAATTGCCGAAAAGACCGCTGCCAGCAGCGACAGTCGTCCTCGCGTTTCGCAGAGGAGATGCTCCAACCCATCGACGATCCGCGGGCTCCCGGCCTTCGTTGCGAGAGCTATCGTGCCGGGCATTAGCGCCAGGATGATACCTGCCAAGGTGATTGGGCCGGGGCGGCTAGCCGATGGATAGGAGATGCCCGCGCCAATGACGAGCAGCGCCCAGGCGAGTCGCACCTCGCCAACGGTGAGCTTCATCGCGCGATGACTCCTCGGAGGCCCGAGATCAGCATCAGGCGGCGCTAAGCCGACTTGTCCGCTGCCCATTGGCTTCAGGCTTCGCCTTCCCGGAGGCCATGTGTTGACGCGAGCCACTGCCGTCTTGCGTCAAGTCTCGTCCTCCCTCAGGCTCTGCGACCGAGCCTCGAGCTGCGCTACCAGGGCGGGCAAGTGGGTGGGGACTGCCCCAATCTATCGTTTCGACCGGGTCACCGACAACGCAAAGAGAATGCGGGAGCCGCCCCTGCCTGGGACATCGCCCGGTCGTTGCTGTGGCGCCACAAACTGTGGCGGCCTGCCGACGAGGGCCGCGTTCCAGGCACCCGAAGGAGTCCGGGGCTTTATGCGCGGGAGCGGGTTCCCGAAGGAGGCCCGGGCCCCTGGCTAGATTAGAAGCCCGACACTCCCTGCCAGGCGCGGTTCAGCCGATGCGGCGCCTGCACTTGGCTTCAGACCCTGGGCCCCACTCCCGATGCGTGTTCTGATCACCGGCGGCACTGGCTTCATTGGCTCACGGCTCGCGGAGGCATGCGCCCGGGCTGGGCACGAGGTAGTAGCGCTAGGCCAGGCGAACACTCCCGCCGAAGCCGCCAATGTCGAGTGGCTAGTCAAGTCCGGGACTCGCGTCGTGAATGCCTCGGTTACCGAGCCGGCGTCGCTCGCGCCAGCGCTGGCGGGTATGGAGATCGTTTTCCACCTGGCAGCCGCGCAGCACCAGATGAACGTCCCGGACGCGCACTTCCGGCAGGTCAACGTGGAAGGCACCGGCAACGTCCTCGAAGCGGCGCTACGCCAGGGTGTGCGGCGGGTGGTGCACGGCAGCACCATCGGCGTCTACGGCTCGGCCGACGGCGTGATCGACGAAGACACCCCCTGCCGGCCGGACAGCATCTATGGGGTGACCAAGCTCGAGGGCGAGCGCCTGGCCCTGTCCTATCGCGATCGCGTCGAGCTGGTGGTGGTCCGGATTCCCGAGGTCTACGGTCCCGGCGACCGGCGGCTGCTCAAGCTGTTTCGCGCCATCGAGCGCGGGAAGTTCATCAACATCGGGCCGGGTCAAAACCTGCACCATCCGATGTACGTGGACGACCTGACGGCTGCGCTCCTGAGCCTCGCCGTACACCCGGAGGCACCGGGGAAGGTGTTTCTCCTCGCCGGCCGTGAGGCGGTCTCGACCAACGACATGGTCGGGGCGGTCGCGGCCGCCGTCGACAGCCCCGCGCCGAAGTTGCGTCTGCCCCTGGCCCCCCTCCTCGGGGTGGCCACCCTGATGGAGGTCACGCTTCGGCCCCTCGGCATCCAGCCGCCGCTTCATCGGCGCCGGATGGACTTCTTCCGGAAGACTTTCAGCTTGCGGCCGACCCGCGCGGCCGAGCTCGGAATCGTGCCGCGCACAAGCTTCCGGGAAGGCGCCCGGGCGACGGCGGACTGGTACCGAACTGCCGGTTTGCTGGGGCGTCACGATGGCGCGGGTCCGATCGAGTCCCGACTCACCCCCTCACCCGGGAGCGGAGCGATGCGCTCCACCGTCACGCCAACCGACGCATCCCCGCCGATCGACACCGCGCTGGACGACATGCTCACGGCGCAGATGGAGCCATTCGATTCGTTCTGGGAGGCGCCGACCAACATCGAGAAGGGATACCGTACCTTCGGCGCCTTCTACCGGCACAACTATCTGCGCTGGATTCCGAAGGACCGATCGGCTCGGATCCTCGTGATCAGCTGTGGTCCGGGCTACTTCGTGAATCTGCTCCGACAGGAGGGGTACGCCAACGTCGTGGGCATCGACTCGTTCCCCGACAAGGTGGCGTTTGCCAGCCGCCGCGGGCTCGACTGTCGCGTGGCCCGGGCATTCGGGTTCCTCACGGCGAGCCCTGCGCCGTGGGACGTGATCATTGCCGAGCAGGAGCTCAACCACCTGACCAAGGAGGAGATCCTGCGGTTCATGGCGCTGTGCCGGGACCAGCTGAGCGAGGGCGGCACGGTGATCGTCCATGCGATCAACGGGGCGCACCCCATCGTGGGGTCCGAGTCGCGCTGGGGCAACTTCGACCACTACAACGCGTGGACCCAGTACAGTCTGCACCAGGTTCTGGAGCACACCGGCTACCAGGACATCCGGGTGTTCCCGCTCAACCTGTACGTCTTCTGGGCCAACCCATTCAACTACGTGGCGCTGGCCTGGGACACGCTGCTCCGGTTTTTCTTTCTTGTCTGTTTCAAGATGGTGGGGAAGAGCAACACGCTGTTTTCGAAGAAGATCGGTGCGGTGGGTCGGAAGCTCACAGCCAGAACCGGCTAAAAAAACGAACCACAGAGGCACGGAGTCCGCAGAGAACACACTACAAAACGCTTCCTCCGTGCCTCTGTGCCTCTGTGGTGTGCAGTTGGCCGAGGAGCGCGATGTCAGGGCGCTGCCGCCACCGCGGGGAGCGGCCGACCCTGCGCTGTGCCGCCCTGCAGGATCCGCTCGTACGCCGCCGCGCAGGTCTCGATCCGGTGACCTTCGGCGCGGGCCACGTTGGCGGCGCCGATCCGGCGGGCCGCGGCGGGGTCCCCTGCGAGCGCCAGGAGCGCCGATGCCATGGCGTCGGCATTGCCGGCCGGGAGCAGCCGGCCGGTCACCCCATCGGCGAGAAAGTCCGTCTGTCCGCCGTGGTCGTAAGTCACGACCGGCAGCCCGCACGCCATCCCC
>DASQPE010000306.1:0-3725 GCA_035644115.1 Gemmatimonadales bacterium | reverse complement strand
GCCACAACGACTGCATGCAATCCTCCTCGGCCTCCCGGCCAGGCAGGTGGGTAAAAACGGGCCCCGTTCGTTGGGCCGGGGTCCCTCGCAGGCAGGCCACCGTTGGCCTACCGTCCGCGACTGTGCAGATTTTGATGGGTGAAGCGTGTTGCAACAGCTGACGGTTGCCCGGAGCAAGTCATATGCCCCACCGCGACGCGTTCGCCGCCCCGCCTTCCAACCTTAAATCTGACAGTGTGTTAACCAGTGCCTTGGACTGGCTGCAGCTTGGCTTGAGTAGCGCTTCCAGATGGCCCAAGAGGACCCCGCGCCGTCGCGGGCTCACCTCTTCAGCAATGCACATGCCTGCACCTGGCTGCAAACCCCGCTCTGGCATTGCGGATACGCCGTGCTCGCAACGGCCAGAGGCTCAAGTGAGCCCCCGAGTCGCGGTTGCACCACAACCACGACGGATTGGGGCATGGCCACCACATATTTCGACGCGTTACCCGGCCCGGCGACTGATTCGACGACAGTCAGGTGGGCCCAAATGATGCTGCCCCCACCGCCCCATCGACCACATGATGCTCGAGCCGTGACCGCGCGACTGGAGGACCCCGTCGCCCAGCCTGCCGACAGTCGCCCAGCCGCTCGCCACCACTGGAGCGACTGGGCCGGGCTCGCCGCGTTCACCGGCCTGGCCCTGGTCCTCTGGCGCCGAGCCCCGGAGTTCGGGCTCGCCGTCATTCCGGCGTTCGTGGCCGAGCTCCTGGTCGCGGCCAGCTTTCTGGTGCGGCGACCGGCAGCGCGGCGGGCGGTCGGCTGGCGCCCGCGCGCCGTCGCCTACGCCCACACGTTTCTTCCAATGGTGTATCTCGAGCTCGCGAGCGAATACCGTCCCGAGTGGCTGGCCCCGGCACACAGTCGGCTGCTGGTGGAGTGGGGCATCGGTGTCTGGCTCGCCGGAGCGCTGCTTGCGCTCTGGCCTCTCTGGCAACTCCGGCGGGCATTCAGCGTCGAGCCGCAGGCTCGGGAGCTGGTGACGTCGGGACCGTATCGTTTCGCGCGTCATCCAATCTACGCTGCATATGTCCTCGTCAACTGCGGGCTGTGGCTCAGGCATCCCACCTTGCCGTTTGGGACAGTCCTGGCCATCTGGCTCGCCCTCCTGGTAGTGCGAATTCGCTACGAGGAGCGCGTGCTCGAGGGCGTCTTCCCCGAGTACGCCGCCTACCGAGCCAGGGTCGGCGCCCTCGGCCCCCGGCTCGGATGACGGCCCCGCCGCGGTCGCCGCCCAGGCCCTCGCTGTTCGACATCGTCTTCCTCATCTGGGCCGTCGTGGTTCCCATCGGCTTCAGCGGCCGGCTCATCAACAGCGACGGCGATCTGGCCCGGCACCTCAGGCTGGGCGAGCTGATGCTGCACCAGCACGGCCTGTTGCGGACGGACGTCTTCTCCCACACCGCGGCTGGGAAGCCGTTCCTCGCGTTCGAGTGGGGCAGCGAGGTCGTCTATGCAGCCGCGGAGCGGGTGGGCGGCTTGGCACTGGTCTCCATCGTCGCGGGTCTCGTGCTCGCGTTCACCTTTGCGCTGCTCGCCCGCTTCATGGTGCGCCGAGGCGGCGACCCGCTGCTCGCCTACCTGGTGAGCATGGCAGCGGCGGTGCTGTCCGCCGGGCACTGGCTCGCGCGGCCCCACTTGTTCACGCTGTTGCTCGTCGTGGTTCTGCTCGAGCTGCTGGACCGGGAGCCGCCCCGGCCGGTGTGGCCCTACCTGCCGCTCTTCGCGGTGTGGGCCAATCTGCACGGCGGGTTTTCCTACGGCCTGATCCTCATCGGCGCGTTCATGACCGGCGAGCTGCTCGAGGCCTGGGCGGCCGGTCCCGGGCCCGACCGGCTGCGCTGGCTCGGCTCCGCTCGGGGCCGCGCGGCGGCTCTCGGCGCCGCCGTTCTCGCTACGCTCGCCAACCCTCATGGGATCGGTCTCCTGGTCCACGTGGGCGGGTTCTTCGGCCAGTCCTCGATTCTGCGCCAGACCAACGAGTTCCAGTCGCCCGACTTCCACACCGTGAACGGGAAGCTGTTTCTGCTGGTGCTGCTCGCGGTGATCGCCGCCTTCGCTTTCAGCCGCCGCCGGCCGAGCTGGCCCTGGCTGCTGATCATTCTGGGCAACACCGCGATGGCTCTGATCTCGCAGCGGAACATCGAGCTGTTTGCCCTGACCGCGCTTCCCCTGACCGCGCTCCACCTGGACCAGGAGTGGCGGGCCCTTCCGGTTCTCGGGCGGGCCCGGGCGGTGTTCCAGCGGGAGTACCGGGGCACCCACTCGGGGGTCGGCGCCGGGGTGGTGGCGCTGCTTCTGGTGGGGCTGGGTCTGGCCCACGGCCGGGTGGCGGGAGTGCAATTGGTCCAGGACGGGTTCGACCGCCATGTCTTTCCGGCGGCGGCGGCGGAGCGCGGCCGGGCGGCCCACTTGAGCGGCCCCATCTTCAACCAGTTCACCTGGGGCGGCTGGCTGCTGCACGAGTGGCCGGAGATGCCGGTCTTCATCGACGGCGGGACGGATCACTACGGCGAGGCGCTGTTCAACCAGTACATCCAGGTCTGGAACCTCGACCCTGGCTGGCGCGACGTGCTGGAGAAGTGGAAGATCCGCTGGGTGCTGGTGGACCCACATGCACGCCTGGCTTATCAGCTGGTGCGCGAGCCGGGTTGGGGGGTCTGGTACTGCGATTCGGTCGCGGCCCTCCTGGAGCAGCGGGCCGAGTCGGATACTGCCGGCAAACTCGGTCGAGAGCGCCTCTATCACTGCCTCACGCCCGAGCGATCAGCCGCTGGCGAGGGCGCCCGGAATGTCCCCGCCCAGCGGTGACCTGAGCCGACCCCGGCGGTTCACCGTCGCCCTCGCCGCCGGATGCGTGGCGGCCGCCATCTGCTGGATCGCGTACCGGCTGCCGCCCCCCTCGTCATCGGATCTGGATCAGGCGATCATCGCGGCTCGCGCCCTGCTCGCAGGCCGCGACCCGTACGCGGCCGTCGCCCAAAGCGGGTCATTCCCGCTCTACTATCCGCTGCCGGCCGTCATCCTGGTCGTGCCGATTGCACTGCTTCCCATCGAGTGGGCGCGGGCAGTCTGGTCCGGGATCGGCGGGTTCGTATTTGCCTTGGCAGCGATGCGCTACCGGCGCGGGCTTCCGGTGGCAATGTTGAGCGCGGGCTTCCTGAATGCGATCGTGGGCAATCAGTGGTCACCGCTCTTGACGGCCGGAGCGGTGTTTCCCCTGGTCGGTGCCGTTGCGATCGCAAAGCCTTCAATCGGAGCAGCGGTCATGGCGGCGTACCCATCGCGCCGTGGGGTATTAGGCGCCACCCTGCTCCTGCTCGTCAGCCTCATACTCATGCCGCACTGGCCGGCCGAATGGCTCGGCGCGCTCCGCCGATCCATCCATGTGGCGCCCGTGATGAGGCCAGGCGGAGTGGTCCTCCTGCTCGCGCTGATTCGCTGGCGCCAGCCGGAGGCGCGGCTGCTCGCGGGCCTGGCATGCGTGCCCCAGATCATTGGCCTCTACGAGACTGTGCCACTGTTCCTCATCCCGCGCACCCGCCGCCAGGGGTACGTACTCGCGGTGCTCAGCTACGTGGCGGCATTTGGCCAGGCCATCCTCTTTCCCCGGCTCCCGGGGATGTCACTCGAACAGAACCTCGCGAACCGTTGGCCGGTGATGTTTGCACTCCTCTACCTGCCTG
>DASQPE010000305.1:0-2319 GCA_035644115.1 Gemmatimonadales bacterium | reverse complement strand
ATTGACTTGCGCCGTGGCGCGCGGCATTCTGTGTTCTCACGCCGCATTCCGCCCGGGCGAGCCCCGATGCGCATCCTGATCGTCGAAGACGAACCGCTGGACGGCGAGTTGATCGAGTACGAGCTGGAGCGGGCCGCTCTCGCGTGTGAGCTCGTGCGGGTGGAAACCCGGGACGAGTTCCTCCGCGCGCTGAGCGAGTTCCGGCCGGACCTGATCCTCGCCGACTACGCCGTGCCCCGGTTCGACGGAATGACGGCGCTCGCGCTCGCCCGGCAGCTCGCCCCGACGGTGCCCTTCATCATCGTGACAGGATCGATCAACGAAGAGACCGCCGTGCGGTGCATGCACGCGGGAGCCAGCGACTACCTGATCAAGAACAACCTGGCGCGGCTCGCCCCCGCCATCCGGGCCGCGCTCGAGCGGGAGCAGGCCCGGGCCGAGAAGCTCCGCACCGAAGCCGCGTTGCGGCGGTCGGAGGCGGACCTGCGCGCGATCTTTCACAGCAGCCCGCAGGCGTTCGTCCTGACCGATCCGGACGGCACCATCAAGGCGCACAACCGCACCGCGAGTCAGTGGGCCGAGCAGGTGAGCGGGAGCCAGCTGTTCGACGGCGGAAGTGTCGAGCAACTGGCTCCCGCGGGCCAGACAGAGCCGTGGCGCGAGTGCTTCGAGCTGGCGCTCCGGAACCGCCCCACCATCCGTGAGTGGCGGGTCCAGACCGAGGCCGGTCGGGAGGACTGGTACGAGACCAGCCACGTCGCCGTGGTCGACGACGCCGGGAACACGGTGGGCGTCTGCCTGAGCATTACCGACATCGGTGAGCGGAAGCGGGTGGACGAGCATCTCCGTCAGGCGGAACGACTCCAGGCCTCGGGCAAGCTCGCGGGGGGTCTCGCACACGAGATCAACAACATGATGACGGCGGTGATCGGCCTGGGAACCTTCCTGGTCGAGAGCGTGCCGGCGGACGACGTGCGGCGGAAGGACGCAGAAGAGATCATCAGCACGGCCGAGCGGGCGGCGGGGCTCACCCGCCAGCTGCTGGCCTTCACCCGACAGCAGGTGCTCCGGTCCGTCCTGCTCGATCTCAATACGGTCGTGCGCGGGGCCGAACACATGCTGCGCCGCTCGATCGGGGAGGATCTCGAGCTCGACGTCCGTCTCGCCGCCGACCTCGGCGCGACCCGGGCGGACCCGGCGCAGCTCGAGCAGGTGCTGATGAATCTGGTCATCAATGCCCGGGACGCGATTCCGGGCCGGGGCAGCATCACGATCGAAACGCGGGGCGTCGAGCTGGATGACGAGTACGCCCGGAAGCACAGCGCGACCATTGTCCCGGTCGGACGATATGTCCTGCTCGCCGTCAGCGACACCGGCTGCGGAATGACTGCCGCCGTGCGGGCCCGCATCTTCGAGCCGTTCTTCACTACGAAGCCGGTGGGTCAGGGCACCGGCCTAGGGTTGTCGACCGTGTACGGAATCGTGAAGCAGAGTGGCGGATTCGTCTGGGCGTACAGCGAGCCGGGCCTGGGGTCGACGTTCAAGGTGTACCTGCCGGTCGCGGGGATTCCCGACGCTGCCCCGCACCCTCGACCGGTCGCGCCACGACCGTTGGCGGGGACCGAGACCATCGTGGTGGTCGAAGACGAGGACGTCGTGCGCGAGCTGCTCAGCCGGACCCTGCGCAGCCATGGCTATCGAGTGCTCGGGGCCCCCGACGGCCGCGCCGCCCTCCACCTGATCGGCGATCCCGGCACGCCGGTGGACCTCGTCGTCACCGACGTCGTCATGCCGATCATGGGAGGCCAGGAGTTGAGCGATTCATTGTACATCGCCCGGCCGGAGGTGCCGGTGCTGTTCGTCTCCGGTTTCACCGGTGCGGACGTGGTTCGGCGGGGCCTGCTCAGACCCGGCACTCCCCTGCTGGAGAAGCCGTTCACACCGGAGGCGCTGGTTCAAAGGGTGAGAGAAATGCTGGACGGCCGGGCGGCCGGTGCGGCTGATGCGGCTGATGCGCTGGAAGACGGGGGCCCTCAGGTGCAGCTGCCGGTCTCTAGGTCGCCTGCTCCCTCCTGAACGCGGCGGCATCGAGCGCCGGTTCGCGGCGCAGCGCGGCCGTCACCTTGTCCAGGAGCTCATCACGGGTAAACGGCTTGGCCAGAAAGTTCACATTCGGCCGTTCCAGCCCCTCGCGCACCAACACTTCCGCCTGGTAAGCGGACATGAACAGCACCCGCAGGGCGGGCCAGCGGGTCCGGATGTAGCGGACCAGCTCGACTCCGCCAACCGCGGGCATGATGACATCCACGATGACGAGAT
>DASQPE010000304.1:0-3649 GCA_035644115.1 Gemmatimonadales bacterium | reverse complement strand
TCAACATCGTGGTGGGCGCTTCAACCAAGACCACCACTGCTTTCTCTCCTAACCCCAAGACCGTCTCCTTGGCGGGTGGAACCACCGCGACCTTACGCTGGGTGAATGGCGACATCAGCGGGGGGGACTACACGATGGGCACCGCGGTGACCCACAACATCACGTCGGACAACAGCGCATTCGCACCTTCAGGACCCCTGGGTGGCAACGCGACGTACTCCATTCAGCTCGCAGCCGGCACCTATTCCTATCACTGTTCGATCCATCCCAACATGGTCGGGACCATACAGGTAAATCCCTGATCCGAAGGGGCCGGTCGCGACGCCGGAGCGCCGGCCCCCCAGCAGCGCGCCAGCCGCCAAGCCACTCCCCCCGGTCGACCTAGCCGGGGGCCTTTAGGCCGTGACGGAACACGGCATGGGGGCGGCTAGGTAAATTCCGGGCGCGCATGCCCGAGCTCCCCGAAGTCGAGACCATCGTACGCGAGCTGCGGCCCAGCGTCGTGGGACGGACGCTCCGGGACGTTGCCCTTTCCCATGACGACGTGCTCCGCGGCACGACGCGCCGGCGGCTGGTTCGCGCTTTGGAGGGGGCGACCGTCCGAAGCCTCGGCCGTCGGGCCAAGCACGCCGTGTTCGATCTCGGCGACCGCCGCCTGGTGGTCCAGCCGGGCATGACGGGCTCCCTGACCGTACACGAACGGCCCCTCACCCCGCAGGAGCGCCGCTACGCGGTGCTGAGCGCCCGACTCGACAATGGCCGCCGGCTGGTGTACCGCGACGTCCGTCGGCTGGGGACTCTTCTCCTGCTCGACGAACGCGGCTGGCGCGCGTATGACAAGGCCATCGGTCCCGAACCGCTCGATCCGGAGTTTACGGCAGAGCGATTGCTCACGATCCTCCTCCGCTCGCGCCAGGCAGTGAAGAAGGTGTTGATGGACCAGCGCCACCTGGCCGGGGTGGGCAACATCTATGCGAACGAAGCCCTGTTCGCGGCTGGCATCGACCCATCCCGGGCGGCGAACCGCATCCGGCCCGACGAGGCGCGGAAGCTTCACGCGGAGCTGAGGCGGATTCTCGCGGCCGCGATCGTCTCGAACGGGACCACATTTCGCGACTACCGGACCGCCACCGGCGAGCGGGGCAACTTCCAGCTGGAGCTCTTCGTCTACGGCCGGGAAGGCGAGCGGTGCAAGGTGTGCGGAACCCGCCTTGCCGGCACGCACGCGATCGACGGCCGCATCACGGTCTTCTGTCATCGTTGCCAGGCATGAGACGGGCCCGCGCGCTGCGCCTCCCACTGCCGGCAACGGACCTTCGGGCCCTCGGTGACCGGGTCCGGGCCCTGGTCGAGAATCGGCCCGGGGTCTACCGAATGACCGACGCGACCGGGCGGGTGTTGTACGTCGGCAAGGCCAAACGGCTGCGAGCCAGACTGCTGAGCTACTTTCGGGCGACCTATCCCGACGACAAGGCGGCGCGCATTCTTCACGCGGCCCACGACATCCAATGGGAGTACGTGCCCAGCGAATTCGCCGCCTACCTCACCGAGCTCCGCCAGATCCATCGCCACCGACCCCACTTCAACCTCCGACTCAACCAGACCCGCCGGGCGGTATTCGTAAAGCTGTCGGACTGGCCGGCGCCCCGGATTACCAGCGGAACGACCGTCGCGACGGAAGATGCGCGCTGCTACGGCCCGTTCCGCTCCTTCGGCCGCACCGCCGAGGCGGTGCGCACGCTGGCCGACCTCCTCGGGCTGCGCGACTGCGCCGCCGACATGCCGATCGTGTTCTCGGGGCAGGGAGACCTGTTCGGCCAGCCCCGTCGTGCGGCGTGCATGCGCCACGAGTTCGGTTTCTGCGCCGGCCCCTGCGCGGGGTTCGTGGCCGAGTGGGACTATCGGCAGCGGGTCGAGACCGCCCTGGCGTTTCTGGAGGGCCGGACCATCCAGCCGCTCGACCGGGCGGTCGCGGCGATGCAGGCGGCCGCGGCCCGGTCGGAGTTCGAGCTCGCCGCCAAGTGGCGCGAGAAGTTCGAGCAGCTCGAGTGGCTGTTCGGTGCGATCGTCCGGGCACGGACCGCGGTAGACCTGCTGACGTTCGTCTACCGCGACCCGGGGACCTTCGGCGACGACCGGGTCTACCTGATCCGCCGCGGCGTGGTGCGGGCCACCTTTCCCTACCCTGCCACGCCGATCGAGCACGAGGCGTTCCGCGGGGTGGTAACGGACGAGGTGGCCCGACCGGAGCCGTCCATCGGTCCATTGCCGACCGAGTGCATCGACGAGCTGCTGCTGGTGATGGCATGGTTCCGGGCCCATCCGGAGGCGTTTCGGCGAACCACTCCGTTCGAGCAGTGGATGCAGTAAGTCGCGGCTCACTCGCCCGCGGGTAGCAGCGGAACCAACCGGCCGCGCGGAGGAATGCCGGGCTCGAGCTCCAGTATCCCGACTGACGGCGGAAGGTCGAACCGTCTGGGCCCCGCTCCACCCGGATTCATCACGGTTACGACGACGTCCACCAGCGTGAGCAGGGGTCGGTGGGTGTGCCCGAAGACGAGGATCTCGGCGTCGGGAAACGCCTGCTGCACCCTTTCCGGCGTGGGCGCGCCGAACTGATCGCCATGGGTGACCACGAGGCGGAAGCCGTCCAGCTCCACCCGCGCCACCTGGGGCAGGCGAGCCCGGACCTCAGAGTCGTCGGTGTTGCCGTACACGGCGGTCACCGGCGCCAGGGCTTCGAGCTCGACCAGAAGCTCCAGCGGGCCCACGTCACCGGCGTGGAGGATGTGATCGACCTGCCCGAACAGGTCGAACACCTCGGGCCGGAGCAGCCCGTGAGTATCCGCGATGACGCCGAGGCGCATGGGTGCCAGCCGCTAGCCGATGGCCTCGGTCACCCTTCCCACCGCTTGGCCATCTGAATGTCCAGCTCCAGGTGATCGAGCACCCGCTGCACGATGAAATCGACCAGCTCGCTCACCTGGGTGGGGCGATGGTAGAAGCCAGGGGAGGCGGGGATCACGGTGGCCCCGACTTCCGCTGCCGTGACCAGGTTGCGCAGATGGACCAGCGACAGCGGTGTTTCCCGGGGGACGAGGATGAGCTTGCGGTGCTCCTTCAGGGTCACGTCCGCGGCCCGTTCGATAAGCGACCGGCTGGTGCCCAGGGCGACCGCCGCGACCGTGGCCATGGAACAGGGACAGATCGCCATGCCGCTGGTGGGCTGAGATCCCGAAGCCGGCAGCGCACCCCGGTCGTCTTCGGGAAACGGACGAACCGTGGACCAGTCGCCCCCGGTGGCCAACCGCAGCTCCTCGATAGTTGCGATCCCGCATTCCTCCGCGAGCAGTCGCTGCCCGTGGCTCGAGACGATGAGCCAGACCGGTATCCGGTTCCGCGCCAGGACGTCGAGAAGCCGCAGTGCGTATGGGGCACCGGACGCGCCTGTGATGGCGAGGACGAGCGGGCGGCGGCTCACCGGCCTCGCCGGTTGGGGGTCGGGGACTTGATGGGATGCTTGTCCGTTTGAGGCGTGAACGGTGAACGGTTGGACTGCGTGAACGGTGAACGGTGAACGGTGAACGGGGGCTTCGAGACATCCCCGGAGCCCTTGCTCTTAGAGCCCGGCTTCGGTTCAGGGCGCGCG